>JBPCXH010000085.1:0-4589 GCA_051008735.1 Gammaproteobacteria bacterium
CACCGCTGACTGCACTGCTGCTGGGTGAACTGGCCGAGCAAGCCGGTATTCCTGCCGGTGTCGTGAATGTGGTGCCTGGCTACGGGCAGGCCGCCGGTGCAGCTTTATCTGAGCACGAAGGCGTCGACAAGATTTCATTCACGGGTTCGACAGCCGTCGGCAAAAGCATCATTCAGGCTTCGGCAAGTAACCTTAAAAAAGTGACCCTGGAACTGGGCGGGAAATCTCCTTTTGTCGTTTTCCCGGATGCCAACCTGGAACGTGTCATACCGGGCGCTGTGCGCGGAGCATTTTTCCTGCAGGGCCAGAACTGCATGGCCAGCACCCGCCTGTTTGTCCATGAAGATATTTTTGAACCCGTCGTTGAGGGCATTGCTGCCATGGCCGGTGGTATGACCCCGGGGCCGGGACTAAACCCAGGCTCTATGCTCGGCCCCCTTATTTCCGGCGACCAGAGAGACCGGGTCATGGGCTACATCGAAGACGGCAAGGCCTCAGCAGCAGAACTGCGCTGCGGGGGTGAAGCGCTGCCAGGCAAAGGCTTCTTTGTTAAACCCACAGTTTTCGGCCGCACCAACATGGATATGAAGATTGCCCGTGAGGAAATTTTCGGCCCCGTCATGTGCGTGCAGGCCTTTGGTGACAGCGAACTGGAGGACGTGGCCGCAGAAGCCAATGCGACGATCTATGGCTTGTCGGGCAGCGTCTGGACCCAGGACATTTCCGTGGCTCACAAGATGGCAGGCCTGATCGACTCGGGACAAGTCAGCATTAACTGCCATGCGGCAGTTGATCCGGCGGTGCCCTTCGGTGGCAACAAACAGTCAGGCTGGGGCCGGGAATTCGGCATGGAAGGCCTGGACCCGTACCTGAAGACTAAGGCCACGACGGTTTTGTTCTAGATCAGAGGGGCTGATTACCTGCCGCAACCCGGAATCATCCAACAGAGCTCAATAATGGACCTCGTCTACATCGTCATCGCTTTGGCCTTGCTCCAGTACTTTATTTTCTGTGCCCTGGTCGGCCGCGCCCGAATCAAATACGAGGTGGCTGCGCCGGCCATGACTGGCCATGAAATCTTTGAGCGCTACGCCCGTGTGCAGGGTAATACAATGGAGCAGCTGGTAATTTTTGTTCCCGCCATGCTGCTCTTCGGCTACTACATCAGCAGCACTGCAGCAGCGGTACTGGGCCTGGTATTCATCACCGGCAGATTTCTCTACCTGCGTAGTTACGTTAGTGAACCCGCAAAGCGAGGCCCGGGATTCGGGCTCAGCATGCTGCCGATGCTAATTCTCTTGCTGGGCGGACTGGGCGGAGCCCTCTGGACACTGTTCGGATAGCTGCTATCCGACAGCAACCGAATCAGCATGCAAGCTGATGCCTGGCCACTGCTTACCAGGCGACCTCTTCACCAAAACGGTCAATAAAGCAGCCACTTTGATCGAGCGTCAGTTGCTCAAATGCCTGTTGCTGATCCCGCACGCTATCAACCGGATCAATCGGTGCGATATCCCCGCCCAAGTCAGTCTTGCACCAGCCCGGTGCCATAGCGATGACAATAATATCTGGCCATTCCAGCGCCATTCCCTTGCTCACCATGTTCAGTGCGGACTTGCTCGAGCGGTAAGCGTAGGAACCGCCCTGTGTGTTCTGGCTGATCGCACCCAGATCGCTGGACATCATGACCAGCAACGGACGATCAGCGCGCCGCAGGTTTTCGCAAAAGGCGACCGCGACTTTAAAAGGCGATAACAGGTTGACCTCCAGAATCTGCCGCCAGATCTGATAATCCATATTGGTCAGGCTTTGGTAGCTCATGCCCTCGGGCGCGCCTGCCGGCCCGAAGGTCCCGGCATTGTTTAGCAGCACATCGATGGTGGTGTCCTTCAGTTCACCGGCCAGAGACTCCACCGCAGCATGATGAGTGACGTCAAGTTTCAGTGGGCGCACGACATTGCCGTACTGGCTGGCCAGTTCCTGGAGGGCTGTTGACGCATCGGGATCGCGCGCGCAGGCAAGCACCTGCCAACCGGCGGCGGCATAGGCCCTGGCGTGTTCCAGACCGATGCCGCGATTGGCTCCGGTGATCAGGACGGTAGGCATGGTTGACTCCTGTAATCAATTTGAGCTGAGCAAATCGGCGCGATGTTCGCCGAGCATCATGGTGTGGAAAAATTCGCTGCGCAGCAGGGCAGAAGGATACCGGTCCGGCGGCGGTTTCAGCGCATCCAGACGCGCAATGATGTCTTCATCCAGCTGCACCTGCGTAGCTGCCAGATTATCCTGCAACTGACTCAGCTTGCGGGCACCAATAATGGGAATAGTCGCCGGTGCACGCCGCTGCAGCACCCAGGCCAAAGCAACCTGGGCGGCGCTGGCTCCCACCTGGGCAGCGATTGCACTGAGGCCCTGTGCCGCCTCGAGGTTTATCTCACTGAGGGTGCGGGCCCCCATTGGGCTGTCAGCCAGCCGCGCCCCGCTGCGTGCGTCTTCATTGCTGTCGGGGTCGTACTTTCCCGTGAGCAGACCACCGGCCAGGGGACTCCAGGCCGTAATGCGCATGTCCTGCGCATCAGCCAACTGGTTGAAGTCAGCCTCGATGGAGCGCTCTACGAGGTTGTAATGCAATTGCAGAGCCGTAAAGGCTGTCATGTTGCGTTCGTCAGCCAGCGTATTGGCTGCTGCGACCCACCAGGCCGGTGCGTTGCTGATGCCTACATGCAGAATCTTGCCGGCCCTGACCTGGTCATCCAGGGCGCGCATGACGTCCGCAACAGGCGTGCTCTGATCCCAGCCGTGAATCCAGTACAAATCAATACAGTCTGTATTGAGTCGCCGCAGACTATTCTCAAGGGAGACCACCAGGTTCTTGCGGTGATTACCGCCCGCATTGGGGTTTTCCGGCTGCGTGGTCAGCGAATACTTGCTCGCGATAATAAAGTCATCACGCTGACTGGCTATAAATTCACCCAGCATCCGCTCGCTGGTACCCCGGTTATAGATATCAGCGGTATCAATAAAGTTACCTCCCGCCTCGCCATAGGTGTCAAACACCCGGCGGCTCTCCTTGGCATCGGCGCCAATGCCAAATTCCTCGCCAAAGGTCATCGCACCCAGGCACAGTTCGGAGACTTTAAGACCGCTGCGGCCTAGCTTGAGATAGCGCATTGCTTGTCCTTGTTCATTGCGGGTGAGAATTACCCCGAGCTCGCGTTGAAAAATAGCCAATCCTGCAGCTATATTGGTCCCGGGAGCTCCACAGGCGCTTTCATCATAAAACAAGCATAAGGACTCTAGCCATGCCCTCCGATCCGAGCGAAGTCAGCGTGTCACTCATTCAGCAGTTCGGAACCAATGTTCTGATTGCCCTGGCCATATTCTTTATCGGTCGCCTGGTCGCCAAATGGCTGACTAATCTCACGCGACGCATCATGGCCAAGACGGATATGGAGGACACACTGGAGAACTTCCTGTGTAACCTGATTTACGCCGTTTTGATGGTGGTTATCGTCATTGCGACCATTAATCAGCTGGGTATTCAGACAACGTCGCTGCTGGCCGTCCTGGGTGCTGCCGGCCTGGCCGTGGGTCTGGCCCTGCAGGGCTCCCTGTCGAATTTCGCCTCTGGCGTGCTGATCGTGGCCTTTCGACCCTACAAGGTGGGCGACTTTATTGAAGGCGGCGGCGTAAGTGGTGTCGTCGAAGAGGTGCAGATTTTCAGCACCATCATGCGCTCGGGCGACAATAAGAAAATCATCGTGCCGAATAGCCAGATGATGGCCGGCGAGATAGTGAATTATTCAGCCAATGACACCCGCCGTGTCGATTTGGTCGCCGGCTGCGGCTATGACGATGACCTGGACAAAGTCCGCCAGGTGCTCACCGATATCGTCAACAGCGAAGAGCGAGTCCTAAAGGAGCCGGCTCCCACCATCGCGGTGCTGGAATTAGCTGACAGCAGTGTGAACTTTGTGGTCCGACCCTGGGTAGCCACCGGTGACTACTGGCCGGTGTATTTCGATCTGACGGAACAGATCAAGAAGCGCTTCGATGCCGAAGGGATCGCTATCCCCTACCCCCAACGTGACCTGCACGTCTACCAGCACGGTACGGAGTCTGGCGCCTAAGGCTCCACCGTGCCTGCACGAGTCATCCGCCGCAGCGAATCCAGCGTACGTTGTGCCCGTTCCGGCTTGGCCTCGTAGCCAATCATGGGCGGGTAAGGCATGCAGTTGCCCGGCACCCTGTTGCCGGCATCACGCGCAGGGATCGAAGGGCTGCTCACCCTCCGCCAGTTCTGGCATGGCGATTGTTTCGTCAGAGGGCGCGCCCGGCGCTGTCATTCGCAACAGGTATTCCACGATCATCCGGTCGCGCTTGTCGCACATCTCATACATGATGGCCGGCGGATAGCGCATGCGATTACCTGGCGCAAAGTCGTGCGGATTGCCGATGAACTCCATCATGCTATCGGGCGTCCATACCAGCCCCTGATCACGCAACTCAACGAAGACCTCGGAATACGGGAAATGGTCCACAACCGCCGCCGGCTGCCCGAAAATGCCATGCAGATTCGGTCCGACCCG
>JBPCXH010000086.1:0-3741 GCA_051008735.1 Gammaproteobacteria bacterium
GAACCAGTCAGTGCGCCGCTTGAGCACCTCGACTTCCTCACCTCGCTCCACCACATGGAAAATGGGGTAGCCGCCCCCGGGCCCGGAATGGACGTCCACATAGGGGTCGGTCACCACCACCTGATAGGGCTGGCTGCGAGCCATCACAGGCGTCGCCAGCCAGAGGCTGCTAAGCAACAGAATGGAAAGGCATGCCCGCATTGCTCAGTTAACCGGCACGTCGAAGGGGTTATTGAAGTACTGGCCGCCCAGGTCTGCCCATTCGGAGACCAGGCGTAACTCGGCGTCACTCAACCAGCCTGCGTGGGTGCCACCGGCATCGAAGCGGTCGAAGAAGTCATCAGAAGCCCTGGCACCTGCCGTACGCATAGACGGCGGGCCCAGAGGAACAGTGACCTGAATCGGATCGCCCGTGTCGGGATCAATCCCCGGCACCAAACGATCCACCAGTATCCCGGCGACAGCATCAAAGATTTGCTCGTCATCCGGGAACATCAGCTCCCGGTAGGCTATGAAGTTTTCCATTACTGCCGGATCCAGCCCATCGCTGAGATCCAACTGGCCTTCCGGGACAACCGGCATATTGGCCGCGTCGGCGCGTCGGTGGCAGCCGGTGCAGGTCACGTCGGTAATACCATCCGGGGCCAGCCGCGGCAGGTCCCACAAAGGATGAATATGATCTTCGTAATGAATAATCGTCCGGCAGGACGGCGACCACGCCGTGAGACAGGCGGGCAAAGCCGGCGGCGGCGTCAACAGGTCGGCATAGCGATAGCTGAAAGACGCGGCCGGCGTCTGCAGCGGATCACCCGGATCCGTCCACACATCCACATACTCAACATCAACACTTGGTGTAATAGCGGCGCAGTCAGTGACGCAACTCAGCCGAGCGCGAGCTTCGGCCATTGTGTCGCCAAAATCCGCAAAAATTGCCGGGTCCGTATTCGGGAACGGCCCGATGGCCAGCGAACCGGGATAGGCCGGCAAAAAAGAATCGCCTCGCCCGTGCGACAAGTCGCTATTGGCATCATGACAGCCATCGCAAGTCATGACCTGACCGGGCGATAGTTGCAGCCAGCTGTTATGACGGGGCCCGATCCGCCGACCCTGCACATCCAGCAGGCTAATCTGGAGGGGCACATTGGCAGGCACCTTCACGCGCACCGAACCATCCGGTTCCACCGGCAAGTAGCCGATAATCTCGCGCATCCCGTTGATAGCAGAACGACCGAAGGCGGTGCCGTTCAGGTCCACCACATCGTCATCCGGAATGCCGACTGCCTTCACCACGCGCAGAAAACGGGCCGGGCGCTGATCAGGCAAGGTCGCCACCGGATCCGCCAGGGTCGGTATATCCGGAACGGCCGTGTCGGCACCGTCCACGTCGTAAGCGCTGCGGATATTGATCACCGCGGCACCTTCCGCCAGCAAGCCAAGGTCTGCCAGACCGGAGGCATCAAGATCCGGAATCAGCGGCGGCAGCGGACGTATTTCGGCCGCCACAACATCCGTATACATGGTGCCCTCTTCGGGCTCCACAATCGGCAGCTGCGTGCTGTCGTTGACGTCGTAAACCCACAAACCAAACAGGGGGTCTGCCGCGACGGCTTGAGGATCCCCGAGTCCCTGCGGCGTGCACGGCACAATCTGCTGGCCTTCAAGCAGCCGGCACTGACTCCAGCTGACCAGCAGCCGATCTGTCCCGTCCTGCAGTGGATAGGCCGAACTGAATACCCCACCCGGCGAAATCGTGCCGTCGGTGCGCACGTCATTAATGACGACGGGTTCCTGTGCAGGCCCCGGCAGCAGCCCCGCGTTCGCGGCGTTGGCCTGCGTGTTCTCCATGTAGTTGGGTGTATCAATGACCTGCAGGTCACCGCCCAGAAAATCCGTGGTGCGTTGCCGAATGACACTAAGAATCCGGCCGTCGGCCATTTCCCGCGGCTCCAGGAATTCAATCTCGGCGCCGTTAGTACCGGTCTCGTGGCTCTCCGCTCCGTAAAGCAACTCCAGGCCCGTGCCATCGGGGTTCATGCGATACAGATTGATCACATCATTGCCGCCGGCGTTATCCCAGCGACTGAACCCAATCTGACCATTGGTCAGGACAACGGGATCCAGATCATGGCTCTGGTTATAAGAAATCTGGCGGATATCGCTGCCGTCATCGTTCATCACATGCAACACGAAAGCGAATTCGTTTCTGTCTTCATCCAGCGCCTGGAACTGCGGCTTGCCCTCGTCCAGCAAAATGGCGCCCGCGCCCCTCTGGCGAGTCGAGGAAAAAACAATCCGGCCATCAGGTAAATAAGTCGGGCCGATATCATGGCCGCTCCCGGCAATAATGTCGGAGGCAATAACCCGCGTTAGTGCCTGCGTGGCGACCTCGTACACCCAGATATTCCAGGTCGGCTGCTCGTCGTCATCCAGATCGGGATCAAAAGGCCCCCGCATCGCAAATACAAACCTGCCGCCGTCATAGGAAGAAGAGATATCCCGAACATCACCCAAGCCCTGGGTCAGCGCAGCGGTTACATTGGCTTCTGAAGCGGTGGGCGAGGCCCGATCCCGGACAAACATATCCGCACCGACCGTCTCTTCATTAAAGTTGAGCAACTCGGTGACCGTGTCCTGCAGCACCACGCCCTGATCGTCCCTGGGCAGCGGCTTTTTCACATAAGCGATTGGCACTTCAACCAGCACCGGGTCCGGCCCCTGACCGCCGGCAATACTGATATCACTTCCGCCACCACCGCAGGCAGTGAGCAAGAGCGCAGGCGCGGAAACCACGATCAGGGAGAATGCAGCCGTAAACCGGCCGCACAAATTTTGCGCATACCCAATCATCAGATAACCCATCAACAAAACCCTAGTGCGCTGAGTTTGAACTCGAAAAGAGCACAGCCGCTCACCCCAGCTAACTTAATGCAAAGGAAAAACGCCGGACTGTTAAGGCGATCACAGAACGTTAGGGGCGCCCGTTAGATAACGTGACGCATGGCGCGCAACGTGCCGTTTGGGCGAGTTTTACCTAATGACTGACGGGCTGCGGAAATTATTTACTGCAGGCAAAAGCAGCACTGTGCTCGGCTTCAGGGCATGTGCGTGCTTGATGCTTGGCGCAACATTTGCGATGGCAACAGCGGCTGCAGGCGACCGCGAACAGGCGCGTCGCATGCATGATCGACTGGCTGGCGTGCCGCCATCAGAACAAGTCCTTCAGGACATGATTAGCGAGATCACTGATGGCAGCGGTTCGCAGCAAGCCTATGAAAGTGCTGCACGTATCGCCATGGATAACAGTGAGTTTTATCGCGTGACGCTGAAGAACTTCGCCGCTCCCTGGACCAATCGTGAACAAGACGTGTTTGTCCCGCTGAATGACTACATTGCTACGGTCATTGGCGTGATCCGGGATGACGACACGCCTGGCTACGTGCCCTTTAATGAAATCCTGTCAGCTGACGTCCTTTATGTTGGCGCTGGCAACCTCGGTTTGCCGGGCTATTCGCCGGCGAATAACAATCACTACGCGGAGATGGAACGCCAGAATATCGATATGGGCGACAGCGCCCAGCTGCTGCGCGATAACCAGACCGTACGTAACAACATACCGGCAGCCGGCGTGGCCGGGCTGCTGACTACACGCGCTGCCGCTCAGGCCTTCTTCATCGCCGGCACCAATCGCGCCATGTTCCGTTTCACGATGCTCAATCACCTGTGTAATGACATGGAGTCCGT
>JBPCXH010000087.1:0-17803 GCA_051008735.1 Gammaproteobacteria bacterium
AGAATTGGCCGCCGCAGCTGACCTGCTGTAGCATTAATGCCTAAGTCGGGCTATGGCGCAGTCTGGTAGCGCACCTGTCTCGGGGTCAGGGGGTCGTAAGTTCGAATCTTACTAGCCCGACCACTTCTACCAACGGTTTCAGCCGGTTTGTAGAATTCCCCCACAAGCCCCAGGGGCACCCCAAGTGACACTTTGTCCAGATAGCTGGGCCTGCGGCCTCTAGCGGCTCAGGCAGATCGTCGCTGGTAGGATTTCCCCGCCCTGGCTGTGGGGATTCTGTGGCGGGCTGCTGGACTCCTGGATCTTCGACCGAAGCCGTCGTATTCAGCGGCGCCACTGAAAATTTCTTAATTTCAAACACGAGCCCGCTGTGATCAGGCCCGACCTTGTTTATAACCGGCAGCAACAACCGCCGGTCGGGCCGATCTTTGTCCTTAGCCATTGCCCAGACGACAAAATATCCGTCATCCGGAATGCCCGCAGGAAAAAACGAACAAAAAACATAGACATAGCAATCCATGCTGGGTTACCGAAAAGATATTCTGTGATCCAGGCACGGTTAGAACGGTCCCTTTTCTTTAGTCTTATGTATTGAATCTGACAGTTTTTACTTGGGATTCGACTTGTTGTTGGACGTGGCCGAAAAAAAGTACCAGCAGACCGGGGGCTTCTCGCTCATTGAGCTATTGATCGTGGTGGCGATTGCTGCGCTGCTTATCTCAATCGCAATTCCCACCTATCGTGACTACATCAGGAGAGCGAATGCAGCGCAGGCTGCCGCTGATCTGTTAGCAATCGAGCTCGCGATTGAGAAATATAGAGTTACAAACAGGAATCAATTGCCGCCCAGGCTTGAGGACATTGGGAGCGGTGATCTTCGAGATCCTTGGGGCCGGCGCTATGTCTATTTAGAGCTGGATCGACGTAACGCGCGTCGCGGGCGGAAAAATAGAAATCTTGCGCCACTTAACACAGATTACGACTTGTACAGCTCAGGCGAAGACGGCCTTAGTTCGCTCCCGATCGACGCGATCGTCAGCCAGGACGATGTTATACGAGCCAACAATGGGTCGTATTTCGGTCTGGCCGAGGAGTACTAGATGTCCATTCCGTGGGGGAAACTATCTTCTGTCTACAACCATATTGGTCGCCGTACGTTGGCAACCATATTTTTCTCAATCTTCATTCCATTTTTTGCTGTCGCTGTAACTGGAGGTATCTTTTACGAAAAAAATAACATGAGTGAGACTGTTGACTCATTGCAATCTCGAAGCGAGTCGATTGGCCTCACAATGCTCGGCAGGTTGTCGGTAATGGCCGACTATCTCCGCTTGATTGCGCAGGATATTGAAGACCCTGAAGACCTTGCGAGTGTGGAAATTAGCGAGTTTTTTTCCTTAATCGAATTGCGGGCAATGACGCAACAGTCAACAGAGAAACGGGCATCGCTTATTCTAGAAGAATTCGACGGAGAGACGAGGTTAGCTTTGGCTGTGCCTGCGAGCCGTGTAGGAGTCGATTCGTCTCAATTATTTGTTGGCTGGATCGACCTCGAGAATTTCTGGCATCTTGCTCTCGCAATCGAGGGCGATGCAAATACCTGCATATCCACGCTCTCTGGGAAAACCGTTCGCTGCTCGCATTCTGTATCCGAAGCTTTTAGCGCTACACTGAACAGTCATATTGCCGAGAGTCCTGCTGGCACTATCAACTGGCTGAACGGAAGCAAGCCAAAGCTGACCAGTTATTGGCAGCTTTTTCTCCCCAGTCAATTCCAGTCGGAGCCATGGATCATCTCTCAGACGATTGATGATCCGTCCGCTAATATTCTGACGCGCCTACCTGGGAGTTATTTTTTTTCATTGATCCTGGTGTTAATACTGACTCCTCTGCTGGTGGCAATAATATTTGTTCGCAGAACCATGCAGCCAATTGACGATCTTGTTGTCGGGGTTTCCAGGATCGCCCGGCGAGATTTTTCAAGTCCGATTCCTGACAAGGGCTCGGAAGAATTTTCTGTTCTGGCTCGCTCCATTAATGCAATGTCAAAGCAAATAGATGGTCAGCTTGCTACATTAAATTCTTTTTCTGAAATTGACCGAATCCTTGTTGGAGAAAAAGATCTTAAGTTTACCTGCCGACTTCTGATTGAGCTGCTATTGCATCAGAATGACGTGCGGGACGTCTGCATTGTTTTATTGGAACCGGATAAAGAACGAAATTCGACGATTCTCTATAGTCCGAGAGATTCTGCTTTAATCCGAGAGAAAACATATTCAATAGCGCCGAAATTATTGAATCGTCTTTCTGAGATTGATAACAATCAATCCTTCATCGTTTCGGGCGTATGTTCAGAGTTCACGGACTCAGTAGGCTTTTCCGATGGCTGCATCGCATACCCGGTATACCTTGGGAAACGTCTCCGTGGGTTGCTTATTCTGGATTGCGAATCTCAGGTTTTATCACAGGATTTTTTGTCGGAGATTATTGTTGGGTGCGAGGAGCGACTTACCCTGGCGATAAAATCCGTTGATCGCGAGCGCGTGCTCAAATTTCAGGCTAGCTACGATAGCTTGACTAAACTCGCAAATAAACATTGTCTTGAAGAAGAGGTTGGTAAAGCCTTGTCGCGCTCCAAATCGCATGGAGCTAAAAGCGCCTTGCTATATATTGATCTGGATTTTTTCAAGACAGTCAATGATATTTCCGGCCACTCCGTCGGTGATCAGGTTTTGGTTACTGCCGCCCAAAGAATTGCGCGCGTATTTTCCTCAGAATGCATAGTTGCTCGGATTGGTGGTGATGAATTTGCAGCCTTGATTCCGGATCTTGAATGCGACGACACCGCGACCGAGGCGGCAGACGAGATTCTTCATTCAATGAGTAGGCCGATCGTCCATGAAGGGCTTGAATACCAGCTTGGGGCCAGCATAGGCGTCACTATGCTTGGTGAGGACGGGGCGACTTTGGATGACCTTCTTTTCTCGGCTGATTTGGCGATGTACAGCGCCAAACGCGCCGGGAAAAATACCTGGCGGTATTACAAGCCTGCCATGAAGGAGGCGGTCAGAAAGCGGACCAGTTTCGAGTCTGAGATTAGACGCGCCGTTGAGCGTGAGGAATTTACGCTATTCATCCAGCCGCAACTTGATTTGCGCTCCAGGGAGATTATTGGTGGTGAGTTTCTTCTCCGCTGGTTCCATGAAGATCGTGGGCCCATTTCGCCCGCAGAATTTATACCGGTTGCTGAGGATATGGGCCTGATCGTGCCACTGGGCGAATGGGTATTGATGAGCGTTGCGGAACAGCTCAGAGTTTGGCAAAAATTGGCGTTGCCCATTCAAAAGATCGCCGTGAACGTATCGGTGCGTCAACTAATGCAATCAAATTTTCACCGTGTTCTTGATGCTGCATTGGAAGTCGCGGGTTCTTACGCCAAGTTTATAGAACTGGAAGTTACGGAAAGTATCTTTGCTGAAAACTACAGGAAAACAATTGAAACTTGCGCAGGAATACGGTCACGTGGTTTATCCATCGCGATTGATGATTTCGGGACCGGGTATTCGTCGCTGAGCTATCTCAATAAACTACCATTTGACACGTTGAAGATCGACCGGTCATTTGTTGAGATGATTGATGCTTCCAATGGTGAATGTTCTATTGTCGACATGATAATCGATCTGGCTGAAAGCGCGAAGAAGCGAGTTGTTGCCGAGGGCATTTCTACGCAAAAACAGCTCGCCTATCTGACGGACAAGGCGGACATGCTCGGGCAGGGGTTTCTAATTGCTAAACCGATGCCGGTGGAAGAGTTTGCGAAGATGGCTGGAGTACATCTGGAGCCGGGCATCGGCGACCAGAACCCAATGAAGCTCGATATATCTCAGGAGATAACGGCTCGTCTCAAGAAACTCAGTAGTCCAAGTGCGGACGCAAACATCCAGATAGCAGGCGGCAAAGGTACCAGCGTCGAGTAACTGCGGCTGGTGCTATCGACCGTCGCTGTGATTTCGATCTGGTCGCCCGCGGTAAAGTTTATGTCTGAGCCATTAAACAACTGTGTGATCGATAGTGTGCCAGATGATGCCTGGCTGTTGAAAACATTATGGACTAACGCGGTATCGTCGAAAACAAAAACGAAATCCCCGCTGTTCTGATTTAGGAACTGGAGTTCAGCGAATGCGAAGGCGGTAGGTTCAAGCCCCGCAGGAGCCCCCAGTTCCGTATTCAAGCCGTTAATTTCAGCTGCCACTGAGTAGTCTACGCTGAATGTGTACGTTCCTGATGCCGGTGCCGTAAATATGCCAAATCGAGACACGTAAGCGTTTGCTTCGCTGTTGAGTTGCGTTGTAGCGTCAGCTGAAATCTGTGTTGATGAGATTGATGTTTCGGCATCTACTGATGATCCGCCATCATTCGTGTTTTGTGACGCGGCCCAATCAGGGTTTGGGACAACGTCGTGGAACGTTTGGATGACAGTTGTGTCGTCGACTTCCCAGTAGGTTGAGTCAATAATGTCTTCCTGAGCCGACCAAGATAAACTGTTGGTCACATCAAGGGTATTTGCCGTTACAGCAAATGTATCCCAATGAATGGTGGTATTTGCGATTGATGCGGCATGTGCGACACCACTCGAGACGATCGCAATCGTCACAAGCCAAAGCCTGAACATTCTCTTCCCCTTAAGATGCGCTGCATTTATACGCAGCACGTTTTTTTCTTCCCAATTTAAAATCTGAGGAGAAGAAGAGCCGGAGTCAAATGCAGAGGGTAGATAAAGACTGATCAGCGCGGAAAATCAGTAAGATAAGCGTAGAAGCTAGAATGGGGAAGAGAAGATTGGTTTTATATATGCGCTCCGGGATCAAATGAGAATTTGTTCCCGGTGGTCTCTTGCAGGTCATCTAATTGGGCCAGTTTGAACAAAGGTGTCGCGAAGACTCCAGCGTTCAGCAGCCTCTTAAAGCGCCGCCTTGCGCGCTGCTCTATAGGCAGCCAGCAGGGCCTCTCGCTCTTCCTGGCTCTGCAGCTTAGGCCTGCAAATCCTCGGACCAAATGACCCTTATCACGGCGCCGGCGCTGATATCCGGTGCTGAAGCGCTAGCTTAGTAGCGGCGTTCCACCGCGAAGCGGGCTAATTCGATCAGGGCCGTTTTGAAGGTTGAATCGGGTACCCGGTTCAGGGCGTCAATGGCTTTGGCCGAAGATTGTTTAGCAAGTTGCAGGGTATAAGCCAGCGCCCCGGTTGAAGTCACAGCCGCCAATACGGGTTCCGCGTTTTCCCGTTCACCGTTCTCGATCGCGCGACGAATCAACAGTTGTTCCTGGGGTGTGCCCCTGCGCAGCGCATGAATCAGCGGCAGGGTCGGTTTGCCTTCGGCCAGATCGTCGCCGATGTTCTTGCCCAGCTGTTCACGTGTCGCGTCATAGTCCAGCGCATCGTCGACCAGCTGGAAAGCAATGCCCAGTTCGCGGCCGTAGGTAATGAACGCATCTTCAACAGCGCGCGACTGGTCGGCGAGTATTGCACCAATCAGCACGGCGGCTTCGAAGAGTTTGGCGGTTTTTCTGTAGATGACTTCCAGGTACTGCGCTTCGGTCGTGTCGGGCTCGTTGCAGTTCATCAGCTGCAGGACTTCGCCTTCGGCGATGGTGTTGGTGGCGTCCGCCAGCACGTCCATGACACGCATTTGGCCGATTTCCACCATCATCTGAAATGAGCGCGAGTAGAGAAAGTCGCCGACCAGAACACTGGCTTCGTTACCGAAAACGCTATTGGCCGTATCCTGGCCGCGGCGCAGATCAGAATTGTCGACCACGTCATCGTGGAGCAGGGTGGCCGTGTGGATAAACTCGACAATGGCAGCTGCCGTGACGTGTTGGTCGCCGGTGTAGCCGCAGGCCCGCGCTGACAGCAAAACCAGCAGGGGCCGCAGGCGTTTGCCGCCGCCGCCGATGATGTAGTGGGCAACGCTGTTGACCAGCGCCACGTCGCTTTTCAGCTGGTGCAGGATTTCCCGGTTGACGGCCGGCCAGTCATCGTCAAGCTGGCCTCGAATGGCCTCAAGATCAAATACGTTGGAACCGGGTTGGACAAGCTGCATTGCAAGGGAATAATGCCCTTCATCAGCCAGTTATTACAAACGGGTTATCAGGAACAGGAGACAGGCATTGGCGGGCTTGCAGCTGAATTTTCTCGGCGTTGGTGGATCCAGCGGGATGGACCAGGGCTCTGCGGCGGCCGTGCTCGAGGCGGCCGGCGAGCCGATGCTGCTGATTGATTGCGGCCAGGAGGTGCCCCAGCGCTTTCAGGCAGAGTACGGGCAGTTGCCCCCGGCGGTGTTTATTACCCATATTCACATGGACCACGTCAGTGGCCTGGAGCCTTTGTTCTTTGCCAGTTGGTTCGACGCAAGCCGCCCGGCACCCCTGGTGCTATTCGTCCCGGCACCCATTGTTCCGGCCCTGCAGCGACGGCTGGTCGCCGAGCGTTCACCCCTGGCGGAGGGGGGGGTCAATTTCTGGGACGCTTTTCAGCTGGTCCCGGTGGAGCAGGGATTCTGGTGGCGCGAGCGCTGGTTTGATGTATTGCCCGTCAATCACCATCGGCCGGGCTTCGGTTTCGGCCTGCGCCTGGCTGAATATTTTGTTTACACCGGAGACACGCGGCCCATCCCGGAATTACTGGCCCGCTATGCCAATGACGGCGAAACGGTGTTTCATGACTGCCGGCCAGAGGCTAATCCCAGCCACAGCGGCTGGGATGAGCTGCAGCGCGATTATCCCGCCGAGCTGCTAGACCGGCTCCAGGCCTACCACTGCGGTACGGCTGAGCAGGGGCGGCAACTGCGCGCGGCAGGCGCCTCCGTTGCGGTGGCGGGCCAGCGTTACCCCCTGCCGGCTGGCGCCCCCGGTGACTGAAGCCGGGCCCCTAAGCCGTTGATTGCCGGTGTGGAAACCAGTATGATCTCGCGTCTTTTCCGCCGGAGCCTTCCGCCCCGGCCTATTCCGGAGAATCCAGATGTACGCCGTTTTTCGGACGGGTGGTAAACAGTATCGCGCCAGCGCGGGCGACACCCTGAAAATCGAAAAGCTTGATGTTGCCGAAGGCGACCAGGTGCAGTTCGATGAAGTTCTCATGGTGGGTGAGGGCGCTGATGTCACGATCGGTTCGCCCCTCGTCGCCGGTGGCAAGGTCGATGCCAAGGTGTTGCGCCAGGACAGAGACCGCAAGGTGGAAATTGTCAAATTTCACCGGCGTCAGAATTACAAGCGCAACAAGGGCCATCGTCAGCATTTCACGCTGATTGAGGTCACGGGCATCAGTGGCGGTGCGGCCTGAGCCGGCCGGGAGTTGAGCAATGGCACATAAAAAAGCAGGCGGCAGTTCTCGTAACGGTCGCGATTCAGAATCCAAACGTCTGGGCCTGAAGAAATTCGGCGGCCAGGCAGTACTGGCCGGCAACATCCTGGTGCGGCAGCGCGGTACGCGCTATCACGCCGGCGAAAATGTCGGCATCGGCCGGGATCACACCCTGTTTGCAACGGCAACCGGTAAGGTGGAATTTCGCCGCCGGGGACCACAAAAGCGCACTTTCGTGTGCGTGGTGCCGACGGAAGGCTGAGGCTTGCGAAGCCCGCTGCGATAAAACCCCGCCTCGGCGGGGTTTTTTGTTGTTGGCCCCAGCGCAAAGCGTCACCATGACAGCGTCATGAAGTTTGTTGATGAAGCTCGGATCATGGTCCAGGCCGGTAACGGCGGGCCCGGCGTCGCCAGTTTCCGACGCGAAAAGTACATTCCCCGGGGTGGTCCCGATGGCGGCGATGGGGGCGACGGGGGCTCGGTGTATCTGGTCGCGGACAGCAACCTCAACACTCTGGCTGATTTCCGCGTACAGCGAAAGTTCGCTGCCGGGCACGGTACGTCCGGGGCCGGCAAAAATCGGACTGGGGCCGGTGGTGACGCAATTGAAGTCCCGGTTCCGCCGGGTACCCGGGTATTCACGGAGGACACGAACGAACTGCTCGGTGACCTGAATTCCCCCGGGCAGCGCTTGCTGGTTGCAGCGGGCGGTCTGGGTGGTCGGGGTAATACCCGCTTTAAGAGCAGTGTGAATCGCGCGCCGCGTCAGTCGACCCCCGGCACACCGGGCGAACGTCGGCCACTGCGCCTGGAGCTTAGCTTGCTGGCGGATGTGGGCTTGCTCGGTTTACCGAATGCCGGCAAATCCACGCTTATACGCGCTGTCTCTGCAGCCAGACCCAAGGTTGCCGACTACCCCTTCACCACCTTGTATCCGAATCTTGGGGTGGTGGCAGTCGAAGAGCACCGCAGTTTCGTCATGGCTGACATCCCGGGTCTGATTGAGGGAGCCGCCTCCGGCGCCGGCCTGGGAATCCGCTTTCTGAAGCACCTGGCCAGAACCCGCCTGCTATTGCATGTGGTAGACCTGGCGCCCGTGGACGGTCGCACGGACCTGGCGGCAGAAGCCCGGGCGATTGTGGGTGAACTGGCGGCGTTTGATGAAAAACTGGCTGCGCGCGAGCGCTGGCTGGTGCTGAACAAGAGTGATCTGCTGGCGCCGGAGGAGGCCCAGGTGCGGCAGGCGGAGTTGGCGGCGGAACTGGGCTGGACCGGCCCTTGCTACCTGGTGAGCGCTGCCACCGGGGCAGGGACGCAGGAACTGGCGCAGGATCTTATGCGGCGCCTGGAAGAGCTGGCAGAAGAAGCGGCGACTTAGCCCTGCAGGGCGCGAACGGCTCGGTTCAGACGGCTTTTATGCCGGGCAGCCTTATTGCGATGCACCAGGCCTTTGCCGGCCAGGTTATCGATCTCGGGGACGGCTTCCCGGTAGCTAGCGGCAGCTTTGTCGGCGTCACCTTCGGCGACAGCATTCACAACCTTCTTAATAGCCGTGCGCATCCGTGAGCGCAGCGCCACGTTGTGCTGGCGTCGTTTTTCGGCCTGTTTGGCCCGCTTGGCTGCTGACTTGATATTTGCCACTGCTTGGAAATCCTGTAGGTGAAGAATCCGCCGCAGCGGAAAAGCCGGCTATTGTTCCGCCTGCTTCCGGTCTTGTCAATAGCTGTCTGAGGGCAACTTATTGATTTCACATGTTAACTGGTCGGGCTTGCGGGGCCGCACCTGTTAGACTTGCGCGCGATGTCAGAGCCCCAAGCAGCGCCCAGAAACCCGGCCGGGGGGCTCCTGAAGTCTACGTCCCTGGTCAGCTTCATGACCTTGCTGTCCCGCATTCTCGGGCTGGTCAGGGATATTGTGTTTGCCCGGTTTTTCGGTGCCGGCATGGTCATGGACGCATTTTTCGTGGCCTTCAAGATTCCGAATATTTTCCGCCGGTTTTTTGCCGAAGGCGCTTTTTCCCAGGCCTTCGTGCCGGTCTTTGCCGAGTACGACGAGGCGGGCAATCCGGCGCAGGTGCGTGAACTCGTGGACCGGGTTGCGGGTACCCTGGGTTTCGTCCTGTTTGGCTTTACGGCTATTGGCGTGCTGGCGGCGCCGCTGCTGATTGCTGTTTTTGCGCCCGGTTTTATTGGTAATGAAGACGGCGGGCGCTACGACCTGGCTGTCGACATGTTGCGGCTGACCTTTCCCTATCTGCTGTTCATTTCCCTGACAGCTCTGGCCGGCGCCATTTTGAATACCTACAAGAATTTCGGTGTACCGGCCTTTGCACCGGTTTTGCTCAACGTCGTGTTGATCGGCTTTGCTGCCGGGCTTGCGCCGGGGGCCGAGCGACCGGGGATAGTATTGGCTGCCGGCGTATTTGTTGCCGGCGCTGTGCAGCTAGTGTTCATGCTGCCGTTTTTGTTGCGTATTCGGCTCCTGCCGAGGCCACGCTGGGGCTGGCAGCACCCGGGCGTGCGCCGCGTCCTGATTCTGATGGCACCAGTCATTTTCGGGGCGTCGGTTGCGCAGATAAATATTCTGTTTGATACCCTGATTGCGTCTTTTCTGGCGACAGGCAGCATCAGCTGGCTGTATTACTCCGATCGTCTGATGGAGTTTCCCCTGGGCGTTTTCGGTATAGCCCTGGCGACGGTGATTTTGCCGAACCTGTCGCGCCAGCATGCCAGTGCGACGCCGGCGGCTTTCTCGGCCACCCTGGACTGGGCGCTGCGGCTGGTGGTGCTAATTGCGCTGCCGTCTGCTGTCGGTCTGGCTGTCTTGTCGGGTCCCATTCTCACCACAATCTTTGCCGGTGGCGCTTTCGGCTCGGCCGATATCAGCATGGCCAGCCTTAGCCTGATCGCCTACGCTCTGGGCCTGCCAGGCTTTATCCTGGTGAAGGTGCTGGCACCAGGCTATTTCGCCCGCCAGGACACCCGAACGCCCGTGCGGGTGGGCGTCATCGCGCTGGTGGTTAACATGGTGCTGAACGTCCTGATCGTGGTGCCATGGGTCAGCGCAGACCTGCCTGGTCCTCATGCGGGGCTGGCATTGGCCACCGCCTTATCTGCCTTTCTCAATGCTTTTCTGCTCTGGCGGGGCTTGCGCCGGGACGGGGTGCTCAAAGTTCGATCTGGCTGGGGTCGGCTACTGCTCCAGGTTGTCGTTGCAGCCGCCGTGATGGGTATGCTGCTGGACTATTTCAGCCCGCCCCTGGTCCAGTGGCTGGAAGCGGGCGGCTGGACACGAGCCGGTTGGTTAACGCTTACCGTCCTGGGTGGCTTCGCGGTCTATGGGGCCACGCTGCTGGCCGCAGGCCTGCGTCCGGACGCCCTGCGGATGAAAAGTTCCGAGTCATCTTTATAATCGCCGCTTTGGTCAAGAACCCACCTGATCAATTCCCATGTTATTGATCCGCAGGCCGCAGCCGGGCCGGACCGTGCTGCCCGATGGCTGTGTTGCCGCCATCGGCACCTTTGATGGTGTCCATCTCGGGCACCAGCGGATTTTTGCGCGCGTCATTCAGGTAGCCGCCGAGCGTGGTTTGCCTGCGCTGGCGTTTTCTTTTGAGCCCATGCCGGCGGAGTTTTTTGGCCGGGGCGCGGCGCCGGCGCGGCTGACGCGTTTTCGTGAGAAGTACGCGGCCCTGGAGTCCATGGGGCTGGACTATTTATTCTGTCCGCCCTTCAATGCGCATATGGAAAAGCTGGAGCCGGACGAGTTTATTAACGAGTTACTGGTGTCATTTTTAAACGTGAAGCACCTGGTCGTGGGTGATGATTTTCGTTTCGCGCGACAGCGTCGCGGTGGTGTGGCCGATCTGGAGGCCGCCGGCACCCGACAGGGATTCACCGTTGAGCAGGTTGCCAGTGTTCAGGTGGCAGGCGAGCGTGTGTCCAGCACGGACATTCGGCAGGCACTGCAGTCTGGAGATCTGGCGCACGCACGCAGTTTGCTGGGTCGCCACTATCAGATGACAGGTCGGGTTGTTCGCGGGCAGGGCCTTGGGCGCAAGCTGGGTTTTCCGACCGCGAACGTTCGTCTGAACCGGCGCCAAAGTGCGCTGCACGGGATCTTCGCGGTCCGGGTCCATGGCTTGGCCGAGGGTACCCTGGCGGGTGTTGCCAGTCTCGGTTCTCGGCCGACTGTGGAGGGAGAAGGTGAGCCCTTGCTGGAAGTGCACATTTTCGATTTTGACCGACCGATTTACGGGACTTATATCAGCGTGGACTTTGTTGCCAAGCTGCGAGATGAAGAGCGCTTTCCGGATTTGGAAAGCATGACCGACCAAATGCATCGTGACGCCGCCCGGGCGCGCGCCATTTTGCAAGCAGCCTGAAGGCAGATACACGTGACCGATTACAAAAACACCCTGAATCTGCCCCAGACGGCATTCCCCATGCGCGCCAACCTGGCGCAGCGAGAGCCCAAAATGCTGGCAGCCTGGCAAGAGCAGGATCTGTATGGGCAGATTCGGCGCGTGAGTGCGGGGCGCAAGCCTTTTGTTTTGCTGGATGGTCCGCCCTATGCGAACGGCAAGATCCATCTGGGGCATGCGGTTAACAAAGTGCTCAAGGATATTGTCGTTAAATCCCGCACCCTGGCGGGGTTTGATGCGCCTTACATTCCAGGCTGGGATTGTCATGGCCTGCCCATTGAGCTACAGGTCGAGAAGAAGCACGGGAAGGTGGGGCGCAAGCTTGATGCCACAGCCTTCCGCCAGGCTTGCCGTGAATACGCCTTGCGGCAGGTGGATAGCCAGCGTGAGGACTTCGTGCGGCTGGGCGTTCTGGGTGACTGGGCAAAGCCCTACCTGACTCTGGACCCAGGCTTTGAAGCCAACCAGGTCAGGGGTTTTGCCCGCATCATAGAGCGAGGGCATTTGCAGCGGGGCTACAAGCCGGTGCATTGGTGCCTTGATTGCGGCTCGGCTCTGGCCGAAGCCGAGGTGGAGTACCGGGACAAGACCTCGGTTGCTATCGATGTGTTGTTTACTGCCGCCGATCCGGCTGCCTTGAATGCAGCGGTGCAAAAAGCCACAGGGCGGGATCCTGGCAGATCCGAACTGCCTGTCGGGGTACCTATCTGGACGACGACGGCCTGGACCTTGCCGGCCAATCAGGCTGTCGCCCTGGGGCCTGAGCTTGAGTACGGTCTCTACGAATTTGTGCGGGAAAATCAGCGGCAGCGTCTGGTTCTGGCGGTTGAGCTGGCGGCTGATAGCTTATCTCGATACAACGCGAGTGAAGTTTCACAAATAACTGTATTTAAAGGAGAAGATATTGCCGGGATTCTCCTGAATCATCCTTTTGCCGGGCGCCAGGTGCCGGTCATCAACGGAGATTTCGTGACCCTGGAGGCCGGTACCGGTGCGGTGCATATCGCGCCCGGACACGGCGAAGATGATTTTGCCGCCGGGGTCGCCAATGAACTGGAGATCTATAACCCGGTCGGCGGCGACGGCGTTTATCTCCCCGGTACGCCGCTGTTCGAAGGCCAGCATATTAATAAGGCGGCAGAGGCGATTCTCGAGGCGCTCACGCAGCGCGGTTGTTTGCTAAGTCGAGATCCTTTTCACCACAGCTATCCCCACTGCTGGCGCCATCGCACGCCGTTGATTTTTCGGGCCACTCCCCAGTGGTTTGTGAATCTTGATCAGCAGGGTTTGCGCGAGCAGGCCCTGGCGGCTATCGATACTGTGCGCTGGATTCCCGACTGGGGGCGCGAGCGGATCGAGGGCATGGTGGCCGGTCGACCTGACTGGTGTATTTCCAGGCAGCGAACCTGGGGTGTGCCCATTCCCTTGTTCATTCACAAGGTGACCGGCGAAATTCATCCCGACTCGCCCGCTTTGATCGAGCAGGTAGCCGCCCGCATGGACACGGACGGCATCGAAGCCTGGTTTGACCTTGATCCGGCTGAGCTGCTGGGTGAGGCAGCCAGCGACTATGAGGCTGTCAACGACACCATGGATGTCTGGATGGACTCCGGCATGGTGCATTTTTGTGTGGCGCAGGCTCGGCCCGAGGTGGCTGCCCCGGTGGATCTGTACCTTGAGGGCTCGGATCAGCATCGTGGCTGGTTCCAAAGTTCCCTGCTGACTTCCGTTGCCATGTTTGACCGGGCCCCTTATCGGGAAGTTCTGACTCACGGCTTCACGGTGGACGAGAAGGGACACAAAATGTCCAAGAGTCTGGGCAACACTATCGAGCCGCAGAAAATCGTCAACAGCCTGGGCGCGGATATTCTGCGGCTCTGGATCGCCGCCACGGACTACCGTGGCGAGATGAGCCTGTCCGAAGAAATTCTTAAGCGCGTGGCTGATTCCTATCGTCGCATGCGCAATACGGCACGCTTCCTGCTGGGTAACCTGCACGGATTTCAGCCGGCCACTGACTTGTTGCGGCCCGAGGAGATGGTGGATCTGGATCGCTGGGCTGTCGCGCGTGCATCCCGCCTGCAATCGGAGATTTTGCAGGCCTATAGCGACTATGAGTTTCATCGCGTTTACCAGTTGCTGCACAATTTCTGCGTGGTGGATATGGGCGGCTTCTATCTTGATGTGATCAAGGACCGTCTCTACACGACGGGTGCCGATAGCCAGCCGCGGCGTTCGGCACAAACAGCGATGCACCACATTGCCGAAGCCATGGTGCGATGGCTGGCGCCCATCCTCAGTTTCACCGCTGAGGAAATCTGGCAGTCACTTCCGGGTGAGCGGGGTGCTTCAGTCTTGCTCGCAACGGACTATCAGTTTCCGGATGCGGACACGTTATCCATTGACTGGGACCAGATCATCGGCATTCGCGATGCCGTGGCCCAGGTGCTGGAGCCCCTGCGTGCTGCAGGAGATATCGGTTCAGGCCTGGAGGCTGAAGTGGCTGTCTACGCGGAGGACGCAAGTCTGGCCGCCATGCAGTCCCTGGGCGATGAACTGCGCTTTGCCCTGATCACCTCAGCAGCCTCAGCTCTGCCTCTTAGCGAGCGGCCTGAGTCGGCTGTGGCGGCCGGTGAGCACTGGGTGGTGGCGAGCGCATCGGCTGATGCCAAATGTGTCCGTTGCTGGCACCGGCGCCCTGATATCGGTACCGTTGCATCGCACCCGGACATTTGTGCTCGCTGCGCGGATAATGTCGCCGGTGCCGGCGAAGTCCGGCAGTTTGCTTAAGGCGACGCGATGACAACCAAACAGTCTGAATCAGCGACGCGGGCCATGGGCTTCCGGGCTTTATGGTGGATTAGCCTGTCCATGGTGGTGATCGTTGTTGATCAGTTGAGCAAGCTCACCGTGATCGAGAATTTCACCCTCTACCAGCGTCAGGCGGTGTTGCCCTTTTTCGATCTGGTGCGACTGCACAATACCGGCGCGGCCTTCAGTTTTCTGGCCGGTGAAGGCGGTTGGCAGAACCAGCTCTTCCTGGGTATAGCGACGGTGGTTAGCCTGGCGCTGGTCTGGTGGCTGGCGGTGTTACCACGTCATGGCAAGGCGGTGCTGGCGTTAGGGCTGGCCCTGGTACTGGGTGGCGCGGTGGGTAATCTGATCGACCGGGCCCTGTACGGCTACGTGGTGGATTTTCTGTTGTTCTATTGGCGTGACTGGTCGTACCCGGCATTCAATGTTGCCGATTCGGCCATCACCTGCGGGGCAATTCTGATCCTGTTTGATGGTCTGGTGCTGGAGCGTCGAGCCGAACGACAAGCATCCGACACGCCGCGTAACTAGCGCCAGCAGTCGTCGGTGCTATCGGCACCGCCGTCCGTGAAAGCAGCGCGCTGCCCCCGCTCATTGACGGTGAATATGTCACAGTTGTCATCGCCTTCCTGACTTTCCCCGCCTACGACCGTAGCGCTGGCCGTATAGCCGGTGGCGATACCACCCGCGCCGGGTGCGATGTTCAGCGCATAGAAACCACGCTCCGTGCCATCCATGCCGAGCCCTGCCGGCGGGGCGACAGGCATCTGGGCCGCGGTGGCATAGGTGCCATTGGTAATAAAGAATCGCTCCTGGGCGGTAGCCAGTCGCAACAGGGCCGTTGTGCCGTCGGCCCGGTTACCCCGCTCAACGAATTGTCGATAACTGGGAATCCCGATGCCAAGCACTACGCTGAGGATGACAACGGTGATCATCAGCTCGATTAATGTAAATCCATTCATAAACTTTTGCATTGGGCGGTTCCTAGCGGGTGTTTTTCTGGAGCCCGTCATTGAGGCGGGGTCCATCGGCCAGACTGAGTTTGCAGCACTCAAAATAAATCCTACAGCTATTTTGCAGGTTCACCGGTTTTCTACCTGTCAGAGGCCATCAGGCCCGCGAATGAACATGCCCTGGTGATGATAGGAGCTTGCCTGGTCCTGAGCCAGCCCCTGGGATTCAGTGACGTAGTGGTACTGGCGAATTTTGCCGATGCTCGAGGCGCCGGACAGGTCAGGGATATCGTCCGCGAAACAAATTCGGGTGGCCAGATTGCCGCCCATGACCGGCACGTCCACCGCCGGATTGAAGCCGGGGCAGACACCAGGATTCAGGGGTGCAGGCAAGGGGGTACCACCCTGCAGCCCGCGCATCGTGGTATCGATGCCCGACTCTGCTAGCTGGAATGCATTTTCGAAATACTGGTCATTACCTGCCATGCTCAATTCGAGGCTGGCGGTGTTCATGGAAGAGATGCCCAATATCGTCATGATCAGCAGCAATACCAGCCCAATGACCAGGATAGCGCCGTCTTCGCGACGGGGGTTTTTTAGTTCCTTTTTCACTTGCTCTTACCGGTTGTTTCTCAGCTGAATGGTTTTGGTGATCTGCTCGCGGCGCGCATTGACCAGATAGCCCGCCGCGCCCGGGTTGATAACGCCCAGGTCGGCATCGGGCGGGGTATAGACTGCGTTGTCGACGAAGCCCGTTTCGGGTTGCTCCGAGCGCATCAGTATCCACAAGCGCACGGCCATGACGGGATTAGCGGCGGCAGCGGCGTTGTTACCGTCCACATAACGGGTCACGGTGCCATTGCCGGTTTCATCAATGCCCAACTGAACCTGCAGGTTTTCGACACCGGCGATCATTTCTTCATCGACCAGATTGCCGGCCGCATTCAGGGTCCAGCGCCGCAGGGAGGGGAGGTTCGGATCCAGATTAGAGCCATTGTCGACGTAGTAGACGTTGACGACCAGGTCATGGGTTTGTGCGTTGGCGCCGAAGCCTGCGGGATTCGCACCGTCGTTGAACAGGGTGGCTGTGCCCAGGTCCGAGCGGACCTGTAAACGACCGGCTTGAAGAGGGGTTGCCTGCGCACTTACATGTCGCACGATAAGCGCATCGGAGTCCGCGCGCGCGCCGCTGGCAGCCGCGCAGGGTATGCCCGCGGCATAACCCACGCTGTCGTCGACGGAGGCCACCGGGAGGTTGAAAGTGGTTGCCAGGGCAGTCGCGTCGGCGCCGCCACAAGCGACGGCCACGCCAGCCGGATCTTGCACGAGACCCGGCTCATTATTTCGACCCCAGAAACGGGCCAGGCGGATATCGGGCTCGATGTTATCCATCGCGAAGCGCAGATTTTCCTGCAGCCTTGCCTGGCCATCAGACAGACGGTAGCTGGCACGGCTCTGGGTAAAAACAGTAATCGAACCCAGGGCCAGGAAAAGCCCGATGACCATAGCGACCAAGAGTTCGATCAGGGTCACGCCAGACTGGGTGTGTCGGGCGGCAACGGAATGCTTGGTTACAGCTTGAGAATTCATGAGGCGGCCTTAGAAGGAGAATCGCAGTTGGTAAGCGTTAGCGACCAGCTGGCCCGATTCGGGCCAGGTCAGGACGACGTCGTACTGGACGGCAGGTGCGGCGACAGCCACATTGGCGACTACGCCGGCAGTTGCTCCCACGGGCAGGCGGTTCTGCACGTCCTGCAGCCACCAAAACCAGTCTTCCTGGGCGATCTCGATAGGCGTGCAGGCAATCAGACCATTGACGCAACCGTTGTTTGCGCCGGGTCCCACGCCTTGGTAGGTCGCAGGCACGTTGGGATTGGCCCGAATCCGGTCGGCCATGTCGGCGGCAAGATTGACTGCGGTGGTGCGGGCCACAGAGGCCTGTCCCGAGCGCAGCCCTTCGATATAAAGAGCGGCGATGCCGAGCATCCCGACGGCCAGGACCACCATCGCGACAAGGGTTTCAATGAGGGTGAAGCCACGCATCTGGCGCTTTTGACGTAATTGCGACATAGGTGTCTCCTCAGCAGCCGTTGAGCGGGTTCTGCCCGCCCTGCACGTAGGCGCGATCCCGGTAAACCTGGGGGCGCCCGGTGGGCGTGATCTGCATCCAGCGTCCGGCCGCAGTGTCGCCGCCAGTATCCTGATCGCCGCGCTCATCGCACAGCTGGAGATTGGATACCGGAGCCGCAA
>JBPCXH010000088.1:0-3129 GCA_051008735.1 Gammaproteobacteria bacterium
GGAATTTATTGCAGAAAAATTAATGAGTTATATTCATTTTGAGAAAGATTTTTTACAAAATGATGACAGTGGGCATTCAGGTTCCCGTTGTCTCGTGTCGCGTTTGGGTGGCGCGCCGTGGGCCGGCGATATTTAGTCTTGCGAAACCGGCGTTCTGATGGTCTTTATCGGCCGTTTAGGCGCTGAACCCTTTGGCTCAGCTGGCGCATTGCTGCTTTTTCAGCATTTCTTGGGACTTTGCTGTATTGCGGCACAGCAGGTTTGAGCCAAGCTTGCAGCCCGGCTGACTGGAACTAAGCTCTACCTGCATCCGTCTGATGCCCTGCGGGCGAAACCTTAATCAGGACAAGGATGCAATGCTCATGCCAGACAAGGCCCCCAGACGACACCGACGAGTATTCCTGCTGCTGGGCAACCAGTTGTTCCCGGTTGCCCGACTTCGGCCCTGGCAGGGCACACTGTTTTTTATGGCCGAGGACTATGCGACCTGCCAGTACGTTCAACACCACAAACACAAACTCGTTTTCACGCTCGCTGCCATGCGCGCGCATGCTGACTTGCTACGGAGCGAGGGCTTCCGCGTCGAGTACACGGCGCTGGGCGAAGAGGCCAACCGGCTAAGCTTTACCGAAAAACTGCGCCAGTTACTCAGTCGCACCGGATTTCGTGAGCTGCTGCATTTCGAGATTGAAGACCCGGCAATGGAGCGGCGGGTCGCTGCCTTTGCCAAGCGTTACGGATTGCGGCGAACCATTGTGCCGACGCCGATGTTTTTGTGCACGCCCGATGAGTTTAGCGATTGGGCGCGAGGCTCCAAACGGCCCCGGATGGCTGACTTCTATCGCTGGCAGCGCCGGCGCCTGGATGTCTTGATGGATCCTTCCGGTCGCCCCGAAGGCGGCAGGTGGAGTTTCGACAAGGAAAACCGCAAAGCCTTGCCGCCGAATGTGCCAGTCCCCGGTCTGCCCGAAGTTCGCCACGGGCGATATGTTCGCCAGGTTGTTCGCCTGGTCGACGACATGTTTCCGGATCATCTCGGCTCCACCGATGAGTTCTGGCTCCCGACAACGCGGGCACAGGCCCGTGACTGGTTGAAGGACTTTCTCGAGCAGCGATTTAGCTGTTTTGGTGACTACGAAGATGCGCTGACAACGCGCAGTGATGCAGCTTTTCATAGTGCACTGTCGCCGCTGATGAACGTTGGTTTGCTGACGCCGAGGGAGGTGGTGAGTCGCACGCTAAGTTTCGCCATCGATGAGAGAATTTCGTTAAACAGCGTCGAAGGATTCATTCGCCAGATCATTGGCTGGCGCGAGTTTGTGCGTGGCATTTATCGAACCCAGGGTCGCGCTATGGCGAGGAGAAATTTCTGGGGTCACCAACGAGGACTGACAGCTGACTGGTACCAAGGGACGACGGGTATAGACCCACTGGACCACGTGATCCGGAAGGTCAATCGACTGGGCTGGGCCCATCACACTGAACGCTTGATGGTTGTTGGTAATCTGATGCTTCTGAGTGAAATCGAACCGCACCAGGGTTACCGATGGTTTATGGAATCCTTCGTAGATTCTGCACATTGGGTCATGACGCCCAATGTGTATGGCATGGCCCTTTTCGCTGACGGAGGAAGCTTTACCACCAAGCCCTACATCTGCGCTTCTAATTACATGCTCAAGATGGGAGATTTTCGGCGCGGTCCCTGGACAGATACGGTGGACGGCCTGTTCTGGCGATTTGTCGGTCGACACCGTGACTGGTTCTCTCGCCAGCCGCGCCTTGCAGTCATCGTGTCTAACCTGGACCGCATGCCCCATGACCGGCGGCGTCGATTGGCGCAGGCAGCGGAGCAGTTTTTGCGAGAAAAAACGAGGCCCGCCAAGGCTGTGGCCTGAGCACACGGCTGCCGGTTTCACAGCGGGGTCAATATTGATCAGCTGTCTTGCTGAAAGGAATTGCGCCAACTACTCCGTTGCCGTACCTCGCCGAAACGAGGACCCGCATGAAGCGGGTCTTTTTTTGTCTACGCTTTGTGTGGCGGTATCATGCACGAATGAATAGATATCTGTGGGTAGTCCTGTGCACGCTGCTGACCGCTGTTGCCGCCCGCTCGCGGCGTGGCAGTTCAGTGTCGGAGTTTGCGGCAGCAGTCGCATTGGCGCGAGTTAGCGCCCCTTAGACTCTGCCCGGTGTTTCCTCTTCGTGATGACAACCCGCATTTCCTGACGCCCTATGTCACCTACGGTCTGATCGCCGTTAATGTGTTTGTCTGGCTGGTCGTGCAGGGCGTAGGTTTCGAGCCAGGCCTGATGCGCTCTGTGTGCAGCCTCGGGCT
This sequence comes from Gammaproteobacteria bacterium, assembly GCA_051008735.1. Lineage (GTDB taxonomy): Bacteria > Pseudomonadota > Gammaproteobacteria > Steroidobacterales > J054. Next base: position 2,336 of record JBPCXH010000088.1, read on the forward strand.
GATCCCCGGTGACTTGACCGGTGTATTTCCAGCCGGCACGAAACTGCCCATGGGATCGGCGGGCTTCTGTGTCGTTGATCCCGATGGTGCCTGGACAGGGCTCTTCACTTATATGTTTGTTCACGGCAGCTGGCTGCACATCATCATGAACATGTGGTTCCTGTGGATTTTCGGAAACAATGTGGAAGACTCCATGGGCCACGTGCGCTTTGCAATGTTCTACCTGCTCTGCGGTCTGCTGGCTGCGGCTTTACAGGTAGCCAGTGAGCCGGGCCTGGGCGCGCCGATTGTCGGTGCCTCAGGTGCCATAGGCGGAGTTATGGGCGCTTATATACTTTTATATCCACGCGTGAATGTACATTTCCTGTTTTTCTTTGGCTTCTTCTTTAGCATCATCGCGATTCCGGCGTTCTGGATGCTGGCCTACTGGCTGATTTTTCAGCTACTGGGAGCGACGACTTCTGTTGGCGCGAACAGCGGCATAGCCTTCTGGGCTCATGTGGGCGGCTTTATCGCCGGGGCTGCGCTCGTCACCTTGTTTCGCAAACCCGAACTGGTGGCGCGGCATCCGTATCATGGCTGGAAGGCCCAGGTTGAAGCACCGCCGAGTTGGCGGAAAGTGTCCCCCGATTAGATAAATAGCGAGCTGTCATGAGTGAAATCGCTAATTCTCCCGCGCAGCAGGCCGGGGGTCGGTTGAGTATCGATCTGGATGCTCTGGCGGCGAATTATCAGGTCATTGCTGACAAGGCGGCGCCTGCACGATGCAGTGCGGTGGTCAAAGCGAATGCTTA
>JBPCXH010000089.1:0-3633 GCA_051008735.1 Gammaproteobacteria bacterium
GTGACCAAGCAGCCGACCAATGATTGGGAAGGACAGTTGAATGCCCGGGCAGGCAAGGATGATGACTACAAACTTGGCGGCTGGATCAGTGGCCCGATCATAGAAGACAAGCTGGCTTTTCTGGCCTCTGCCACCTGGGATCAGTGGGACGGAGAGTGGAAAAATAATTTGCGTGAAGACTCTGCCATCAGTGCACCCTTTCCACCTTTCGGTGACTTTTTTTATGAGGATCCGCCACAGCGTGCGGACCGCAGCAAGCTGGGAGGCGAGGAGACCAAGGATGTTTTGTTTAAGCTGGCCTGGACGCCCCTGGATAACACGTTGGTTAATTTGAAGTTAGGCTACACGGAGGGTGACGATGATCACTTTCCGTCCGAGGTGCCACTTGATTTAAGTAGCCAGCTGAACTGTTTTTTACCTGGCGTTGATAACCCTGATTCAGGGGGTGCTTATTGCGGCGCCTGGGATCCGTCGGGATATGAAAATCGAGTGAACCTGCCAGATCTCAAAGACGGCGTTCAGGCCAGTGTGATCGGTCAGAATGATCCCCTTAATCCGGGCACCACAGACGCAGAACGTTTCGCGCGGCCAGGCGATCCGGGCCAGGAGCGCCAGACCTACCGGTTGCTGGCCGATTTCACGCAGGGTTTCGGTGACTGGGACGTGCGGGGTCTCGCTTCGTATAACAAGGACGACTTCACATCAATCTATGACCTGGACCACACTGAGGTGCGGGCCCTGACTGGCTTATTCAATTTCGAGCAGCGCGATGACCAGCATGATTACTCCTTTGAGCTGAAGGTCTTCACGCCCAGTGAAAACCGCCTGCGCGGGAGCCTGGGTGCCTATTACTACTTCTTCGAAAACAATCGGCAGTTCCGCAGCTTTTTTGGTCCCAGCGTCGCCTTCGAGACTGTTGATACTCAAGGCAATCTCGTGACCACAAGCTTTCCAACCAATACCCGCACTGAGACCGAAAACATCGCGGCTTTCGGCACGATAGAATTTGATATCACCGACCGGCTAACCGCCTCTCTGGAGACCCGGTACGCCAGGGATACCAAGAAAATTCGCGGCGGCAACCTGTTTCCCCTGCAGGAAGAAACCAATAACTTCACTCCGCGCTGGTCCCTGCGATATCAGGCCACGGATGATCTAATGGTGTACGGTTTGGCGGCTAAGGGTAATAAGCCGACGGATTTCAACGGCGAGTTCTTCCGCTACGATATCAAGACGTCCGGCACCCAGAAGGCGGTTGATAACGGTGATGCGCTGGTTGATGAGGAAGAAAACTGGACCTATGAGATCGGTGCCAAGACCACTTGGTTTGATAATCGAGTAACGGCGAATCTTGCCGCTTTTTATATTGACTGGACCAACCAGGCGATATTCCTGGTTGTGGAGATCGACGGCAGTGACACGATTAACGGACAGCCGCTGAACACCAGCATTCGTGAAAATGCTGGCGAGACTGACATCTACGGGATGGAACTGGAGACCAACTGGCTGGTGACGGACTCATTGATGCTGATCGCGAATTACGGCTACCAGCACACGGAGTTTCAGGAAGGGGTCGACCCCTTCCTGGCACGGACGACGGGTGGTGACGGCGACCTGGAAGGAAACCAGGTGGCCAATGCGCCTAAACACAGCGTCGTGCTGGGTGCGCTTGCTACCCGGCAGATGACGCGCGAGCTGGAAGCCAGTCTGCGCTTTGACTATGTTTATGAGTCCGATCGCTATTCCCAGTCGGCGAACTTCAACAAGCTGGATGATCGCAAGCTGGCGAATATGCGCCTGGGTATCGGTACGGAGGCATGGACCTTAACGGGGTACGTGAACAATCTGCTGGATGATGATACGCCGCTGGCCGCGCTCAACTTTGTGGATTTCCAGAACCAGGTAGGGGGTAACCAGGCTGAATTCTGGTCACTGAACCCCAGCCGTGGTCGCAACTACGGCCTGGAGTTTAATTATCGGTTCAGCGGCTTCTGATCAGGATTGGCGTGGCCATTGTGGCGGCGCATGGAGCTCTTGTTAACGGGACTTGCCTGCACTGCTGATCGCCGAAAGCTGTTCCGCCGATGGTCCCCAGCTGGCTGCTGCCACGTTGGAGACTACTTGCGAAGGTTTTGTGACGCCGGCGATCACGCTGGAAACGTACGGCAGGCCTGCCAGCCAGCCGATAGCCAGGTCCAGCACGCCATGGCCGATTTCATCCCCATACGCAGCCAATGCTTCGACCAGTTCATAGCCTTTTTCCGAAGCAAAGGCACCGCCGCCGCCCCATTTGGCAAACCGGCTGTCCGCCGGTAAATCCTGACCCTTTCTATACTTGCCGGTGAGCAAGCCGCTTTCCAGGGGGAAGTAGGGGAGGATGCCGACATTTTGTTTTTCGGCGACCGGTACCAGGTCCGTCTCAATATCACGCGTGAGCAGGCTGTAGCGATTCTGGGCCGTGACATAGTGGTGCAGCTGGTTTGACGTGGACTGCCGGGCGGCTTCACCGAGCATGGCGCCGGTGTAATTAGAGCAACCAATGTGGCGGACTTTGCCTTGCTGAATAAGGTCTTCCAGTGCCCGTAAAGTCTCATCCACCGGTGTGTCTTTGTCAGGGAAGTGATGCTGGTAGAGATCTATGTAGTCCGTGCCCAGTCTCTCCAGGCTGATTTCAACAGCTTGCATGATGTAGTCACGTGAGCCGCCGTTCTCGGCCGCGCCACCACCACCCGCGCCGAACTTGGTGCCGATAATGACATTCTGACGACGTGCGCCCAGGGCTTTGCCCAGCAAGGTCTCGGATTTTCCGTGAGGGCCACCATAAATATCGGCGGTATCAAAAAAATTGATGCCCGAGTCAATGGCCGTATCGACAATAGCTGTCGTTTGCTCCTGGTCGCACATCAGGCCGAACATCATGCAGCCGATGCCTACGGAGGTGACTTCCAGTCCGCTGTCGCCCAGGGGTTTGCTTTCCATTGTGGATTTTCCTTGTGCCTTTGCTTTAAGACTCGCGCGCCGGCGCCGCGGTCCAAATTCAATTAATTTGATGCTTGTTCAATCTTGCTCGGCCGGTTCAGGTATGCCGGCGCGCCAGCGTACCAGCAGCGCGGCCAGTAATAGAAGTCCATTGAGCGCTCCCATGACTGTGAAGGGCATGGAGCGACCCACGGCATCAAACAGCCAGCCACCCAGGCCGCTGATAATGACAATGCCAATGGCGCCGGAAAGATTGAAGACGCCGACAATGGTGCCGCGGATACTGGCGCGCGCTTCCTGTCCAAGGAGCGCTCCGCCGGTGACGATCACGCTGATCTCGCCGATTCCCAGCAGCAGCGCCAAAGGAATGACATTGCGCGACAGGGGGTCTTCGACCTCGCCCATTACGGAGTAAGAGACTGCGGCTAAGCCCAGGCCAATGCACAGGGCCGTCATGCGGTTCGTGCGATCGGTGATAAAACCCATGATCCCTGCCCAGCCCAGTGCAGCGATCTGCACGATACCGAAAAGCATAAAGGCTCGACCGCTGGCCTGCGCCGTCGTCATGCCTTGCTCAATACCGTACTGCGTAACCCACAATGTCAGAAAATTGCCCACGACGATCAGGTCGCCCCGGCCGATGAAGGCTGCGCC
>JBPCXH010000090.1:0-2563 GCA_051008735.1 Gammaproteobacteria bacterium
GAACCATCGATGGCTGTGAATGATTGGGGTGGAGGGGGTCAAGGCGCGAAGAATCCTCGGTTCGATCTGAGCTGACTATAGAGAGAATAAGCCTTCCGTTGGGTGACTCAGGCCACGCTTTGCGGCAATAGGACAACTGAAAAAAGCGGCCCGGCGGCGTCCTGCGTAGCTGCGGCTTATTCCGTCACGGCTAACAAACGACCTGTAAAGAAACCAGGGCCATCTCTGCCTGCCGCGTCAAATTGAAACAGCTACCCGTCGATGCACCTTATGCGAATCCGTCGCCGTAACTGCTCTCGCTGAAACATCGCAGGGCGCTTCTGACTGTCGCTGAATTAATTCCCATTTTGGCTGCCGTGGCGCAACTGTACAAAATGCACTGTTCAGCATCGTCTGTTGCTTCTTCTAGCACGGTCAGTGGTATGGAGGGTCCTACAGACAGGGGTCGATTGTCCATGCCAACCAGCCGAGTGATTTTGCCGTGTGCGTTTCTTTCAAACTTGATCAGCGGTCGGCGCTGGTTAGACCGGTCGCGCCGGCCAACACAGAAAATATCCGCCTCACCGAGGTTGGTGTTCAGTCCGCCACTGAGCAGTATCGCTTCGCTTGCGCCACGGGCGACTACCGCGATTGACTCCAGGTCCGATGAGGGGAGCGGGGTTCGGCTGTCGCCGACGATCGTACAAACCTCACAGGCATCGTGGCCCAGCCCGTATTGCGCAATCTCATCCGGCGCCGCATCAATCACGACAGTATCAACGCGCGGATCGATGAAAACGGTGCGAGTGGCAACAGGCAGTGATACTGATTCGCCGTGAACGGCGCGCCCATCGACCAGCGCACGTCCGCCTGTCACCAGGCCCACGTGTCTGCCGCTATGGCTCAGAATATGGGCCAGTAAGCGGGCCACGAACGCACGATTGCCTGCGCCTGTCACAGCCGCGAGTGCTACACGACTCGGCGCGCCGGGCGGGAACAGCATGTCAACAATCGGGCCGGTCACGTCCCGCGGCTGACCCTGCGCCGGCCACATGTGTTTGCGCAACCCGGGGCGCGAATTGATCTCGCAGATTGCGCCGCCGGCTTCCCAGATAGACTGGCTGATATCCGTCGTCAGCAAGTCAACGCCGGCGATGTCCAGCCCCATGGCTAACGCAGCCCGCACCGAGATATCGACATTGTCCGGATGCACCTGGTCTGTCACGTCAACGGCTGTGCCGCCATCCGATGTGTTCGCGTTCCTGCGCAGGAAAACTTCCTCGCCTTCCCTGGGCACGGTTTCTGTGGTGTAACCGAGTTCTGCAAGCAACTGATCAGCTTTTTCATTAAGCGAGATTTTGGTCCACGCAAAACGCGCACCAACGCCTCGTCTGGGGTCCCGATTGATTTCGTCCACCAGCTCTTTAATGGAATGGATGCCGTCACCGACAACATGCGCCGGGACCCGCTTCGCTGCAGCAACCAGCTTTCCGCCGATCAGCAGCATGCGATAGTCGGCGCCCTCAACCAGTTCCTCGATCAATATGGAACGTGCAACCTGACGTGCATACTTGTAGGCGGCGCGGACTTCAGACTTGGTCTTTACCCCGACGACAACACCCTTGCCCAGGTTGCCGGAATTCGGTTTTACAACAACAGGAAAGCCGATTCTCACGGCTGCTTTTACCGCCGCTCGGCCGCGATAAACACGTTCGTAACGGGGGCTGGGTAAGCCCAGCTCCTCAAGCAGGCGCCGCGAGTAGTCCTTGTTGGTGGCAATATCATTGCTGACGACACTCGTCAGCGTGGTTTTCGTTGCACTCAAGCGCTTCTGATAGACGCCCTGTCCCAACTGAAGTATTCGCCCCATCAGTCGAATTGCAGGCACCTTACGTTCACGCGCTGAGCGCAGCAGGGCGCGATCCTGAACGGGCAGGGCGCGATCCTCAGAAAATTCGTGAAAAGCCTCCATGTCCGCGGCCAGCGATGCCGCGGTGGGTTGGGTTTCGGGCTTCAGGTATTTATCAAACCAGCTGGCGGTAACTCGCGCGGCCTCGATGCAGATGTCCGCTTCTTCATAGGCGACAATCGCTTCTCTGGTATTTGTCGATGCCGAATCAGCGCATCGTGCACAGCTAAGCCTGGCTCCGGCCATGTTCTGCAGCTCAACGCAGATGTGTTCGAACAGATGACAGGGTTCAGGCGACTCGCCATTCGTGACGCTGTCGGGTGCATCCCCGGTGGAATTGGTTTTAAGCAGCCCGGGCAAAGCGCTGCCAAGTGCTTTGACTTGCGTAGAGAGGCTCTCGGCAGTCGGAGCGGTGCCTAAGTCGAGCCTGAATCGCACGACTCGACTCGAGGAGTAAATACTCGGCCCGGTGTAGATTGCGGCTACTTTTGCCTCCATTTCTTCTCCCCGCTGACTCCGATCAGGGTGATACGACCATTTTTTGCAGCAATAGCAAATCGCTGATATCCAGCACGCCATCGCCCACGACGGGCGGATAGACATCTACCCGATCAAACTCCGCCTGTGTGAGTCCGTCTGCGTAGGTCAGATACCGGAGCAGGCGCTGGAGGTCTG
>JBPCXH010000091.1:0-36312 GCA_051008735.1 Gammaproteobacteria bacterium
ATCGCTGGGTCTGGCAGTGGTATGGCTTGGTCTGGCTGCCTGTGGTGGCGGTGGCGGAGACATCGAAACCGTCGACAGGGTTCCGCCGGCACGAATTCTGACCGACGCCTCCTCCAAGGACTTTGGCAACTACGTACTGCATTTCAACGCCTTGACCACAGACCAGCTCACGCCTGCAGTCGCTAAACAATATGGCATTGTGCGCAGCAAAAATCGGGCGATGCTCAATGTGTCGATTGTTCGCAAAGATGAAGGGACAACCGGACAGTCAGTACCCGGCAATGTCAGTGCTTCGGCGAGCAATCTGACGGGGCAGCAAAAGAATCTTCAGTTACGCGAGATAAAATCCGCCGGTGCTGTTTATTACATCGGTGATGTGGATATAGCGAATCGCGAAACGCTGGTATTCAATGTGAGCGCGACCCCCGAGAATGAGGGCGATGAATTTTCCGTGCGCTTCACCCGCCAGTTCTTCAGCGACTAAACTCACTTGTCCTCAGCGGCAAGCCGCTGAGTGACGCGGTGCTTGATGCGCATCACGTCACCGCGTGAAACATATAAGAGCTCGCCCAGCTTGGCGATCAGGTAGTCCTCGTACTTGTCCAGACTGCGATCCACCAGCGCCACTTGCCAGAGCATTTCAATCACGCGCTGTTTTTCGTCGTAGTCCATGCCCGCATGGATTGCGCGCGTGAACTCATGCAGGGAAACAGAATCCTCAACCATTTTGCCGGCACGCTCCAGCAGCTGTGACGACTGGTCGGCGGGCAGGGCAAAAGCCTGCTCCAGTTGAATCTGAATCTCCCGCTGTTCTGCTTCGGCCAGGTCATGATCGGCCCGCGCCATTTCCACCAGCAACACAGCCACGGCAAGATCCAGAGACTCCTCCGCGGCCTGTTCCGCCGGCTCCTGGATCAGGCCGCTGAGCAGCTCACGCAATTTGCCAATCATGCCGATACCTCGTTAATAAATTCCACAACGGTTTCTCGCAAGACGGTCAGATGGCCGTGGAAAAAATGACTCACTCCAGGCAGAACTATCAATTCGGGCCCAGGCGCCAGGGAATTTACCCACGAGACCACCGCTTCACAATCGCAAACCTCGTCCGCATCGCCCTGAACAATTAACCAGGGGCAGTCGGGCTGCTTGCCGTCTAGAAAGCTGGCTACCCCCGGTGCCGGCGGCGCGATACTGACCAGACAGTCCGGTTGCGCCGTGACCGCCGCCCGCATGGACACCATGGAGCCGAAGGAAAAGCCGCCGAGCCAGAGGGCAGCGTCCGGATACCGGGTGCGCGCCCAGGCAATCACAGCCAGGGTATCTTCAACCTCTCCCAGCCCCTGCGCGTACTCACCTTCACTGGCACCTACACCGCGAAAATTGAAGCGCACAGCGGGCGCACCCAGATCGTTGGCGGCACGGCCCAGGGTGTGCACGACCTTGTTCAGCATGGTGCCTTGATACTGCGGGTGAGGGTGGCACAGGACGGCCACCGCATTGGCCGTTAAATCTTTGGGCTCTTCGAGCAAAACTTCCAGCCGACCGGCCGGCCCGTCGAGAGTCAGCGCTTCCCGGCGCCTCGCACTAGTACTCATGAAGGCTGATATCCCTGCTATGACTCGGACTGAGGACGCGGAGGGTAACATTAGCCCACCATGACAAACCCAATGGAACTGGAGGCCCGTTTCGGCGTCACCAACTATGCGCCACTGCCCGTGGTGCTCTGTCGCGCGTCAGGCTGCCAGGTCTGGGACCTTGATGGCAAAGCCTATCTGGATTTCATGAGCGCCTACTCCGCCGTCAGCCATGGTCATGCCCATCCGCGGCTGGTTGCGGTTGTGCAAGAACAAGCCGGCCGGCTTGCCGTCGTTTCGCGAGCGTTTTACAGCGATCGTCTGGGGGAGTTTCTGGCCCGTGCCTGCGAGCTGTGCAAGCTGGAGCAGGCGCTGCCCATGAACACCGGCGCCGAAGCCGTGGAAACCGCCCTTAAGGCAGCCAGGCGCTGGGCCTACCGCATCAAGGGTGTCGCCGACGACCAAGCGAACATCATTGCTTGCGACGGCAACTTTCACGGCCGCACCCTCGGCGCCATCGGGCTGTCCGGTGAAGCTGACTACCGACGAGATTTCGGCCCCTTTGCCCCGGGCACACAGCTGATTCCCTTTGGGGATAGCCAAGCCCTGGCCCAGGCCATTACCCCCGCAACAGCAGCCTTTATTGTGGAACCCATCCAGGGAGAGGGCGGCATCGTGGTGCCGCCTGCCGGCTACCTGGCTGAATGCGCCGAAATCTGCGCGCGAGAAAATGTGTTGTTCATTGCCGATGAAATTCAGACGGGCTTGGGGCGCACGGGAAAATTACTGGCCTGTGAACATGAATCAGTGCAACCCGACCTGTTGCTGCTGGGCAAAGCGCTGGGCGGCGGGCTGTTACCGGTCTCCCTGGTCCTGGGACGCCGGGAGGTCCTGGGCCTGTTCGAGCCGGGCTCTCATGGCAGCACCTTCGGGGGCAACCCACTGGCCGCGGCCGTGGGGCTGGAAGCGTTCAATGTGCTGCTGGAAGAAGGTCTGATTGATAACGCAGCCAGCCAGGGAAATTACCTGATGCAACAACTCTCTCAGCTGTCCCAGCCCGCGGTGCAGGCTGTTCGCGGCCGGGGGCTCCTGCTGGGCATGCAGCTGGATGCGCGACAGGTACAGGCTCACCGCGTTTGCGAGGCTCTGCTAAAAAGGGGCATCCTGTGTCGTGAAACGCACGGCAATGTCTTGCGTCTGGCGCCGCCACTGATCGTTCAACGCGACCAGATCGATGCGGCGGTGATGCAGATCGACGCCGCCCTGACCGAATGCACATGAGCTGCCAGGATCAGCACTCATAAAACCTGGCGCTACGAGCATTGCCCTCAGCGCACCAGCAAGCCAACGCAGCTAACGGAGAAGCCGCCATTAGTCCTGTCTCAAAACTGGCTGCGATAATCGCTCTGTCATTTAGCGGACTGGTCGCACTGGTATTCGGGCTGGCCATCTATCGCGTCGTCACACCCCAAATGGCCTTACTCATGCTGATTGGCCTGGCCGGGCTGTACATCGGCTTTGGCATTCTGTTCCTGGTCTACCGACTCGTGGACCGGCTGGACTGAGCTGCGACGTCAGGTACTAAGCTCCAGCAGCAGACGATTCAGGCGCTGCACAAACTGACCCGGATCCTCCAGCTGCCGGCCGTCCGCCAGACTGGCCTGATCGAACAGCACGTCCGCCAGATCTGCAAAGCGCTGATCTTCAGCTTCTGCCGCCAGGCGTTTCACCAGCGGGTGCTCTGGATTTATCTCGAAGATGGGCTTGCTGTCGGGCACCTGCTGACCGGAGGCTGCCAGGATACGGCGCATCTGCTCACCCATGTCGTGCTCACCAAGGGCCAGGCAGGCCGCTGACTCAGTCAGACGATCCGTCACCCGCACCTGGGCAGCCCGCTCCTTGAGACACTCACCCAGGCGTTCTACCAACGGCTGATGCTCGCCGGCATCGTCCTTATCTTCTTCGTCCTTGTCCTGCTCACCACCCAGATCCAGTTCACCCCGACGCACGTCGTGCAGAGCCAGGCCCTCATACTCAGCCAGATGACCCATCAGCCATTCGTCGATGGGGTCACTGAGCAGAATGACCTCGATACCTTTGGCGCGGAAGACCTCCAGATGCGGGCTGGACTTGGCCGCTCCGAAACTGTCTGCCGTGATGTAGAAAATCTTGTCCTGGTCAGCCTGTTTGCGCCCGAGATAATCCGCCAGGGACTGATCCGCTGTTTCCTGATCCGTGTGGGTGGTCGCAAAGCGCAGCAGGGGCGCAATGCGCGCCTGATTCTCTGTGTCTTCGGCCGGACCTTCTTTAATGACTCGTCCAAACTCATTCCAGAAGCCCTGGTATTTCTCGGCATCATCCTTGGCAAGCTTATTGAGCATATCCAGGGCGCGCTTGGTCAGGGCACTGCGAATCGCGTCTACCGTCGCATCCTGTTGCAGCAATTCACGCGATACGTTCAGGGACAGGTCGCTGGAATCGACAACACCCCGAATAAATCTTAGATAAAGGGGCAAAAACTGGTCCGCATTGTCCATGATGAACACACGCTGCACATAGAGTTTTAGCCCACGCGGTGCTTCACGATTCCACAGATCAAAGGGAGCACGGCCCGGCAGGTACAGCAAACTGGTGTACTCGCGCTTGCCCTCGACCTTGTTATGACTCCACAGCAACGGATCTTCAAAGTCATGGGCGATATGCTTGTAGAACTCCCGATACTCTTCATCTTCAACTTCCGTGCGCGGGCGGGTCCATAAAGCCTGGGCTGTATTGACCGCCTCCTCAGCCGGCGCCTGATCCTCCGCCTCGGCTTCTGCATCGGCTTCTGAACCAGCCGGCACGACAGGTGCCATCAGTACAGGAAAAGCGATGTGATCGGAGTATTTACGAATCAGGCTGCGTAACCGAAAATCATCGGCGAATTCCTGAGCATCGTCCCGCAGGTGCAACAGAACCTGGGTACCGCGTTCGACTCTCTCGATGTCGGCGATCTGGAATTCGCCCTCGCCATCGGAACTCCAGTGCACACCCTGCTCCGGAGCAAGCCCGGCTCTGCGGGTATAAACGTCGACACGCTTGGCAACAATAAATGAAGAGTAGAAGCCAACACCAAACTGGCCGATAAGATTGGCATCGCGATTTTCATCACCGGTCAGACTGGTAATGAACTCAGCTGTACCCGAACGGGCAATGGTGCCCAACTGGGCAATGACATCCTCGCGGGACATGCCGATACCGTTATCGGTAACACTTATGGTCCCTGCCTCGGGGTCAAAGGCGACCCGAATCGCGAGCTCCGGATTGCTTTCGAGCAAATCCGGGTCGGCGATGGCCTGAAAGCGCAGCTTGTCCGCCGCATCTGAGGCATTAGAAATCAGCTCACGGAGAAAGATCTCACGATTGCTGTACAGAGAGTGGATCATCAAATGGAGGAGCTGTTTGACCTCCGCTTGAAATCCAAGAGTTTCGCCGGCTGTGGCCTGGCTGCTTGTTTCTGTCATCCGCTGGTCCCGATATCCGGGGCGTCGGCGACGCCCTCGACGGGAGCGATGTGGGGATGACAGGCGGAGCTTTCAAGCCCGCCGCAGAAAAATCAGCCGGTGCCGAGTGTGGTCACGAACAGGACGATAGCCAGACTCGCGAACAGAAAGGCTGTCCGGGTCAGCAAACGAGCCCGGGCTCCAGTCCAGAACAGCCGGGCGGCAAAGGCGACCCCGTCCAGGTCGTCCAGCCAGCGGACAAGCGCTTCCGGTCTGAGAGGCCTCATCGTGAGCGCCGGGAACCGACGACGTAAAGGTTGGGCCGCGGTGCTGAGTCAGCAGATGCCCGACCATCAGCGCCGCCGGCAAACCGGCCCCGAACGCCTTCCAGGGCCCGCTCGACCCACTCGCGGCGATGGCGGGTCTGCTCGTTGGTGATCATGGTTTCGCTATGTTTGGCTTCTGACACAGTCTGCTTCCAATCGGATTGTCCAATGCCGTGTGACAGGCAAGTCAAAGGAAAACGTGTTTACACTAGTCTTCCGGTTTCCAGTCACGCCGAACTTTGTCTGACCAGCTGCGGTAGCCCTTCCACGTATACAAGTTGGCGTCCAGGGGTACCCGGCTATTGCCCGGTGCCTGTACACGGGTTAGCCAACGCTTGTAGGTATCCCAACCATTAGCTTTGTGACTATCACCAGACTTCAGGTCACGCGGGTGCCTGTCTACGGACGCGTTATGGTCCGATGCATCAGCGCCGTTGTCATGGGCCTGGTGACTCGTATACGGATGTGCGATTTTAGATTCAGTCATATGCTTGCCCCCCGCTTTGCGGAACGTGGATACAGCATAGGAATCAACGCGGGCAGCTACGAGGAACTACATCACAGGGGTTGCGATTTAACCTTTTGATTATGCAGAACCTATCTCATCACTGATGAGTGACTGCGTCTGGTCAAGGCGTGTCGGATTGCAGTCTTGCTGCCTCAGCGAAGCAGTCGATAGCAAGGCTCGTAAGTGTCAGTAGACAAGCGCATTCGCCGCTGGGCAACGAAGCCACTGAGCAATTGATCCAGCTGCTCCACGACCTGGCTATCGCCCCGTAGCTCAAAGGGTCCATGGGCTTCGATGGCACGAATGCCATCTTCTTTGACATTGCCTGCGACCATCCCCGAGAAAGCCCGACGAAGATTGACCGCAAGATCATGAGGATTCTGCTCGCGATGCAATTGCAGTGCGGCCATGTTCTCGTGCGTCGCCTCAAAGGGAACCTGAAAATCACGATCGATCTGCAACCGCCAGTTAAAGTAGAACGCATCTTTGTGGCCGAGACGGAAATCACGCACCTCCACCATCGCCTCGCTCAACAGCCGGGCGACGGTAGCCGGATCGCCCAACTCAATTCGGTACAGGCGTCGCGCCTCTTCCCCGAGGGTCTCGGTGACGAAGCGGTCAATGCCTCGAAAGTAATCCGCACTGGACTCCGGCCCGGTCAGCAGCAGCGGCAAAGGCATGCCGGCGTTCTCCGGCTTCATCATGATGCCCAGGAGAAACAGCAATTCCTCGGCTGTGCCCACACCGCCAGGAAATATCACCAGCGCATGGGCCACACGGACGAATGCCTCCAGCCGTTTTTCCATGTCCGGCATGATGACCAACTCATTGACGATGGGATTCGGCGACTCGGCTGCAATGATCCCCGGCTCCGTGATGCCGATATAACGGCCGTCCCGGATGCGCTGCTTGGCGTGAGCAATGGTTGCACCCTTCATGGGCCCCTTCATGGCGCCAGAGCCACAACCGGTGCACACATCCATACCCCGCAGACCCAACTGGTAGCCCACCTCCTTGGTGTACTCATATTCGCGCCGGCTGATGGCGTGACCGCCCCAGCAAACCACGACGTTAGGCTCGCTCTGCAAATGCAAGACGTCAGCATTTCGCAGCACATGAAAGACTGCGTTGGTGGTGCCCTCAACGCTGTCCAGATCAAAATGGCCGGTCACTTCAGAGTCGATATAGACCACGTCTCGCAAGACAGCGAAAAGCTGCTCCCGAATCCCCCGGATCATTTGTCCGTCAACAAAGGCATCAGCAGGCGGGTTAGTCAGCTCCAGCTTAATGCCCCTATCCTGCTGCAAAATACCCACATCGAAATCAGCGTATTGCTCCAGGATCGCCCGGGTATCGTCCGTGCGACTGTCTACATTGAGTACGGCCAGGGCACAGCGACGCAGAATTTCATGCTGACCGCCCTCGCCCCGCCGGCGTAACAAATCCACTTCTTGCTGAGAGAGCAGTTCCAGGCTTCTCTCGGGCATGACCTGGACGGTTTTGACTGGAGGATTCATGTTTTGCTCTGGCCTTGTATGGCAGCCGTAATCAGGGACGAATCGTGATCGGCGTTCTGGAGGTGGTCATCAGCCAGATATCCACCATGTCGGAATTAGAGACTGCGATGCACCCGTCGGTCCAGTCCGTGCGCCGGTAATACTCTTCGTTGTGCTTGGGCTTGTTCGGTTGACCGTGAATCATGATCTGTCCGCCTGGATCGACGCCAAGACTGGCTGCTTTACGCACATCGGCGGGCGCGGGATAGGACACGCGAATTGACAGGAAATAATCACTGTTGGGATTACGTTCCGCCAACTGATACCGACCCTCAGGAGTCCGGAAATCACCCTCTCTGCTTTTGTGTCCCTGCGGCCTGAGACCCAGGGCAACCTTGGCCCGCTTGAGCAAGGTATCGCCACTCCACAGGGAAATTTGCCGATCGGACTTATCTATAACGACCCGGTCAGCCACAGGAAAATCAGCGGCGGGCGCCGGCAAAATGAACGCCACCAGAACTAAAGCAAGCATTAGTTTGAGCAGGCCTTTACTTCCGTGTAACAACAGCCGATCCCGCTAGCATGGTCGGGCGCAAGTTAATCCCAAGGCCCGGGCGATATCAAGGTCGAAAAGCTCATCAGCGGGCGTTTGCCATGGCCGGGCCCTCGGGGCCCATCGCCTCCACGCGTTCAACGCGCGGAAATACCACCTGGTCACCCGGCCGCACCCGATCCAGGTTGAGTTCAGGGTTGTACTGTCGCAATAGCCACACTGGCACCTTGTAGCGCCGCTGGGTTAGCAGCCAGACCGACTCTCCGCGCCGCAGCTTGTGAATCTGGGTATCAGTTACCCGGTAACGCGTGAAGTACGCTTCCTGGAGCTCACGGTGATAGGCAATGCGCCGTTCCGCAAACTCTTCCGGACTGATGCCACTGAAATCCAGCTTCACTCGCCGACCGATCACGACGGGCTGGCGGAAGGCATAGCCGTTCAGATCCCGCAATCGCTGAGTTTTGAGCTCGAGCCAGTCAGCGTAATGACCCAGGGTCTCGGCAGCCTGAACTTCAATACTGCCGTTGCTGGATACCAGGTAGTCGGCCGGATCAGCCAGCAAGGCCTGACCATCCTGCTCGCCCGGCGTATCGGCAACAGGCAGCGCCGTATCGTCAGGGACTTCAGCAATAATCTCGACCGTCGTTTCGAGCTCAACCGCCTCAGGCACTGCAACGGCCACAGGCTCTGCAACAGCAAGCGAAGGATCATCCACCACAGCGACTGCTGGCGGCTCAGCCGGTTGCTCCACAGGAACCGGTGCCGGCGACGGCACGGCTGGTGTCACATCCGCCCCACGCAGGATGAGTTCCTGGCCGGGGTAAATCCGATTGGCATTATCAATATCATTCAAGGCCATTAGCTGGTCGGCCGGGACACCTGAGCGCTTGGCGATAATGCCCAGGGTATCTCCCCTGCGAACGCTGTAGGTGTCAGCATCACCGTCAATAGCTACGGCAGGCACTTCACCGGCAAAGGGCAGACGCAGCACCTGACCGGCGCGAATACGATTGCGGTTGCTCAAACCATTCAGTGCCATCAGTTCGCGCACATTGGTGCGGTAACGCGCCGCTATGACCGACAGGCTGTCACCCCGTTGCACCCGATGAAACAGGTCAGGCGTCTGTTCGTTGAAACGCTGGCCCGCAGGCACCTGGGCAAGCCATTGGGCCGCGTCAGAATTCGAGCCCTGCTCCGGCACCCGCACCGGGAAGCCGCGCGGCACGTGCTTGGTGCCGATCCAAACTGGCTCCAGTAATGCCGGATTAGCATCCTGCAAACTGTCGACGGACACGCCGAAAGCGTCGGCAAGAGCCGTCGCGGGAATATATTCCGTGGTCGTCACCACCGGCTTGGGATCCGGCGCGGCAAACTCCACCGGCCCGAAGTACTGCTCCGCATTCTGCTGGGTTTCAACGGCGGCCAGAAAAGCCACGTAAAAATTCCGCGAGGCAAAACCAAAGGCGCGGCCATCATAGCCCCGCACGATCGCCTCGATATCTTCGGTGCCCATTTTTCGAACGGCGCGACGCATCCCGGCAACACCGTGGTTATAAGCAGTGATCGCCAGCGGCCAGGACTTGAGGATCGAGTAGTTGTAACTCAGAAGCTCTGCCGCGGCCGCGCTGGAAATAAACGGGTCTCGCCGGCCGTCAACCACATGGTCAATCTGCATGAAGCGACGACCCGTCCCGCGGGTGAATTGCCACAGACCGGCCGCGCCCACGTGGGACCGGGCGACCGGATTAAACGAAGACTCGACATGGGGCAAAGCCGCCAGCTCCAAAGGCACCTCGTTTTCCCGCAGCCGATCCTTGATGTAGTCACGCCATTGCCCGGACCGGACCAGGCCAGCCTGAAAACGATCTGCCAGTCCCTGCTGGAAACGGACCCGACGCGTGGCTCGACGCAATTCAGCATCACTCACATCATCAGGCCACAGGTTAAGCACCCGGCTCTCTTCCGTCGTCAGGCCACTGCGTCTGCCGCTGGCCAGCGTATCCAGAATCGCCCGGTATTTTTTTCGTGCCTTGTCGGCGGCACGGCGCCGCTGCCGCGAGCTCGCATTGTCCGGCAACTCCAGCCGCTCGTAGACAACACCCAGGTGTCGATCGTCGTGAACCAGCCCCTGAGCGGAAGTCACCGAACTAAAAATCTCGCGCCAGAAACCGATCTCCGGCTCCAGGCCGGGAGGCCTGAGCACGCCATCGGTGGTCTGAGCAAGGCAAGATCCCCACATAAGAATTAGGATTAGTGCGAGGCGCGATGCCCGGATCGTGGATATACGAAGCATTGATGTCATTCCCGTCTCGATGTCCTGCGATTAATGCCGGGTGCCAGACCGCGGGGTCATAACGGCGACACTCAGGATAGGCCTGTGGCACAGTCACAGGCCTGAACCGCTTCACATAATCGACGGTCCGGTTTTTTTGGCAGGATCAGGGCGAAGGTTATGCCCTCGCTGAAAAACTGCTACCGTTTCACGGTAAATGGGCCGTTCGTTCATTACCTTATGCCCACTTTATGAACATAAGCTAACCCGCAGGCAGGCCGTGTATCAAGCTGCACATCAACGCTCCTTCGCAGGCCTGACTGGCCTGATTACGGCGGCGCTGGCCCTCCTGTTGGCCGGCTGCGATCCGTCGCCGGCATCCGTTGCGTTGCGGCAGGGGCCCGTGGCCCCCGCCCCGCTGCCGAGCCTGGAAGAACCCGCTCCCGAGCAGTCTCTCGACTCCGCCGAAAATTCAGACGGGGAGACCGTGTTGAGTGAGCCGGCACCGGTTGATCAGAAACACGCCGCCGACCAGGTACCTGAGAGGGTGCCGGACGGGAGTCTGGAATTGCTGGGACAAACTGTACCGCCCGGTGAAACGGCACGCCTGACGTGGTCCGCCAGCGAAGTGTTTGAAGGCATCACCACCGCCACGCCGGTCCTGGTGGTCAACGGCAAGAATGCAGGACCTGTTCTTTGTCTTACAGCTGCCATTCACGGCGACGAACTCAACGGCATCGAGATGGTTCGACGCATCCTGCATGAACTGGAACCTGATGAACTCAGCGGCGCAGTGATCGGCGTCCCGATTGTCAATCTGCAAGGTTTTCGGCGCGGCTCGCGATATCTGCCGGACCGACGCGATCTGAACCGTTATTTCCCGGGTAACCCTGAAGGCAGTTCAGCCGCCCGCATTGCGCATTCCCTGTTTGAAGAAATCATTCGTCGCTGCGATGTCCTGGTGGACCTGCACACGGGGTCTTTCTACCGGACTAACCTGCCTCAGTTGCGCGCGGATTTACGCTACCGGCGTGTACGCGACCTGACCGAAGGCTTCGGTGGCATGGTCGTGCTGCACAGTGAAGGGACGCCAGGCACCTTGCGCCGAGCGGCAACGGACGCAGGCATTCCCGCCGTTACCCTGGAAGCCGGTGAACCCCTGCGACTGCAGTCCAGCAAAGTCAGCGAAGGCGTTGACGGTGTGTTTGCACTGTTAAGCGCCACCGATATGATCCGCCGCGTTCAGTTGTTGCGGCCACCCGAACCCGTTTTCTACGAATCCACCTGGGTTCGGGCTGACTATGGCGGCATTCTGTTTTCCGTGGTTCGGCTGGGTCAGCTGGTGGACTCAGGTGACGTACTGGGTACGATCACGGATCCGATTACCAATGAACAGAACCTGATCTATGCAAGTAAGCGCGGCCGCGTTCTGGGCATGGCGCTGAATCAGGTTGTAATGCCCGGCTTTGCTGCCTTTCGCATCGGCATCGAAACCGATGGCCAACCCGATCCCCTGGTGGCCACTGCCGAGTGGGGGCAGACGGAAATGAGCGGTGAAGAACGGGACATGGAAGAAGCAGGCGAGACCGAAGAGACAGGTCCGGCTGACGATCCTGACCTCGAAGAGACTTCCTGAAACCGCTTCTTATCAGGCGCCGTTGCTGGCGGATGGCACAAATCAACTGACCGCTTCCGTGCTGCCGTTCAAACCGCGGCGCGATTGTGCCTGG
This sequence comes from Gammaproteobacteria bacterium, assembly GCA_051008735.1. GTDB lineage: Bacteria > Pseudomonadota > Gammaproteobacteria > Steroidobacterales > J054. Next base: position 11,942 of record JBPCXH010000091.1, read on the forward strand.
CCGAACTTCAGTTCAGGCTGTGCACCGATGGACGGACCAACGCTCTAGCTGTCATCGGCTTTCAGCTGAAACTCTGCCCCGCAATAAGGGCATTTGGCCGAGCCCGTCTTTTCAATGGGCAGGTAAACCCTTGGATGGGAATTCCAGACCGTCATACCGGGCATGGGGCAAGACAGGGGCAGATCAGATGGCCCGACGTGATACAGGTTTTCCGCGTTGGGCGGCATTGAAGCCGGTTTGTGAGAAGCATCAGCGGGCATTAGCACAATCTGTTCATAGCTGAGATGGCCTTAGAGTATAGAGTGAGGCGCCTAAATACGCCTCAGTGGCGTGGATGTCCTCGTTCGGCCTTAAGCGGTCGCACCCGCCCCCAGCCTGACAAGGGCGGAGGCAAGCAACCGCATCTCTACTTTGCGGCTTTCAATCTTTTTATGATCTGGTCTGTGGTTACCACTTCCATAGCCAGAAACTCAAAATTGGTTAACGCCGCTTCATAGGCCAGATCGCCTGCGGCGGCGGTAGCATCCGCTACGATAATTAATTCAAAGCCATTTTCAATTATGTCGCGGGCATGCGATTCCACACACATATTCGCTGACATCCCGTAGAGAATGACAGTCTCTATTCCAAACATCCTTAAATTCAGGGCTGAATCGCCGGTCCAAAAATTACTCAGGCCCTTGTGTGGGTTCAATACAATTGTATTGTCATCCGGCTTGAGCTCAGGATGAAATTTGTGCCCCCAGGTTCCCTCTACGAACATATTGTTCTCGAACATTACCTTGTCGATGCCATTCAGAGGCATTGTCGGCCACTGCTCAACCTCACGTGCGTTATACATGTGGGTAGAGTAAAAAACGGGAACCCCTAATTCTTTAGCCAGCGCTTTCAAGCGCTTTTCTTTTTCAACCACTTTGTTCTTTTCCACCAGCGGACCAACCAACGCCCAAACGGGGCTGCCGTCTGACAAAAAATCATTCTGCGGATCCGTGACAAACATGGCTGTTTTCGACAGATCTATTTCTGCCTCCTCTCGAGGCATCCAGTCCTGCTTGTAGACGTAGTCGCCAGAAGCACCAGAATGGCCGCCGGCGATTGCTGGGCTGCTAAAACTAAACTGTACGGCACAAAGCATGGCCACATGAGCAACCTGTAGTAGCGATCGTTTCATTGCAAACTCTCCAAAATTGTTGATCTCATTAATTGGCGTTGTCTTCCTTGTTCTTGAATTCCCGTTGCCAGATACTCACCACGCGCTCGGCCTGGTCGGCCACGTCGGCGCGCGGCGCGAGGCCCTGGTCGCCGCCCAGGACACGCCGGTGCATACGCCTGCGGTAGTCACGGTAGGCGTCAGCCAGAAGCCCCTCATCAGCCTTGTCGAGAAGCCCGTTGCGCGCCAGGGCCTGAAGCTGGCGAATGTTGTCGGAGAACTCCAGCAGGTCCGGGTAATTTGGCGCGTGCTGTAACACCAGGTACTGCACCAGGAACTCAATGTCGGCGATGCCACCTTTATCCTGCTTCAGATCAAAATTCCCGGCATCTCCCCGGGACAATTCTGCCCGCATCTTTGCTCGCATGTCAGTGACTTCTTTGCGCAGGCTATCAAGCTTCACGTATTCCATCAGCGCCAGGCGACGCAGGTCCTCGAAGGCCGAGCAAACGGTCGGGTCACCCGCCACGGCCCGACTTCTTAACAAGGCCTGATGCTCCCAGGTCCAGGCATCCTCACGCTGATAGCGATCGAAGGCTGTCAGGCTGGACACGAGCATGCCGGAGCGGCCCGACGGACGCAGGCGGGTATCCACTTCGTACAGCTGACCGGAGGTTGTGGACAAGGTCAACACACTGATGATGCGTCGAGTCAGCCGTGCGAAGAACACGGCGTTGTCCAGCGGGCGCTCACCATTGGTCTGCTCGACGGTGCCGGTGGAGTTATGCAGAAAAACCAGGTCCAGATCAGAGCCATAACCCAGCTCAAATCCTCCCAGCTTGCCGTAAGCCACAATGGCAAAACGCGCCGGACGTTGCTGGCCTGCCACCTCACAAAAGGGCTCACCGTGTTTTGAGACCAGCTCGTGCCAGGCCAGGGCCAGCGCTTCGCCCAGTACCAGCTCGGCAATATCAGTGAGTCGATCACTGACCTTCATTAAGGGCAAAGCCCCGCTCAGATCGGCCACGGCCACCCGAAAAGTCGCCGCCTGCTGGAAATTCACCAGCGCGTAGTAGCGTCGCTCATCATCATCCGTGCCGGCTGCCTGCAGGCGGGATTGCAGATCTTCAGCCAACTCATCGCGTGCCGGCGGGTCATTGAACACGCGTTGATCCAGCAATTCATCCAGCAACAGCGGGTGGGCAGCCAGCTGGCCCACCAGGAAATCACCCAGCCCGCATAGCGCAGTCAGCCGCTGCAGTGCCGCGGGGTTTTCATTCAACAAGGCAAAGTAGGCCGATCGTCGGCCAATGGCTTCAACCACCTGCAGGGCGCCGGCCAGGGCACGATCCGGTTTTTCCTGTCGACCTGCCGCCTGCATCAGCTTGGGCATCAGGGAGTCCATTCGCTGTCGGCCGCTTTCATCCATCCGTCGGTACAGACCACTGTCGCGCAGCGCCTGAACCGACTGTCGCACTGACTCACCGTCATCGAAGCCGGCGTTTTCCAAAGTGGCTGTCTGGCCCGCCTCATCCGCTGCGCCGGACCAGACACTGGCCAGGGCATCAACTTCAGGCTCGCTGTCAGCCTGGTCACCGGTTCTGAATACAATATTGCGGAAGTGACCGGCCACGATGTCACGTTGCGCGGTGCAACGGTTCAGGAAGGCCTCCCAATCCGGCGCGTCCATGGCGAAAGCCAGGCGAGTGCGGTCCAGTTCGTCAGCCGGCAAATCGTGAGTCTGGCGATCCTCAATCGCTTGCAGAAAATTCTCAGCCCGGCGCAGGAAGCGATAGGCAACCAGCAGTTCATCAGCCACCTCGGCCGGCAAACACTGATGATTAACGAGCTTGGGCAACACACGCTGTAACTGCCGATCCCGCAATTCGGTTACCGGGCCACCGCGGACGAGCTGCAAAGACTGCGTAATGAATTCGACTTCGCGAATACCGCCCGGGCCTAGCTTCAGATTGGCGCTGTACTCGCGCCGCTGACCTTCGGCTTCAATCATGCCTTTCATCTCGCGCAAAGACGCAAACACGCCATAGTCGAGATAGCGCCGATAGACAAAGGGACGCAGGACCTCATCCTCCAGCTCGCATATTCCTCTGCACGGGTTAATCACGCGTGCTTTGACGTAGGCATAACGCTCCCAGTCCCTCCCGTGAGTCAGCAGATATGACTCGAAGGCCGGCAGGCTGACGGCCAGTGGCCCACTTTCACCGAAGGGCCGAAGACGAACATCCACCCGGTAGACAAATCCTTCCGGTGTTTGCTTCGACAACAGGTTGATCACACTCTGAGCCAGACTACGAAAATACTGTTCGTTACTGACCTGCCGCGGCCCGTCTGTTTCACCTTGATCGGTGTAGAGAAAAATGAGATCCACGTCGGAGGAGAAATTCAGCTCCCTGCCGCCGAGCTTACCCATACCAAGGATCATAATTTCCGCGGTGTCGCCATTTTCCAGCCGCGGCGTGCCGTAGGTTTCTGCCAGGGAAGACTGCGACCAGACCAGGGCGCTGCAAATTGCGGCATCCGCGAGCGCCGACAAATCCGCTAAAGTTTCGGGCACATCTGTCTGACCATTAATGTCGCGCCAGACGATGCGCAGCAATTCCCGGTGGCGCAGAAAGCGCAGGCGTTCCAGACACTGCACTTCTGTCAGTTTCGGCGGAACCTGGGTAGCGAATACACGGCCCAGTTCATCGGCCTTCAAAGAACTGTCCAATCGCCCGTCGGCCCGCAATTCGATCAATGCATCGGGGTAACGCGCGAGAATATCGCTGAGGTAACTGCTGCAGGCCAGGACCCTGCGCAGAGAGCGCAAATACTGAGTATCGCCGTCCAGCGATGGGCTACCGACATGCGCGCTCACCCAGTCATCAGCCAGTTTCTGCAGGGCGGGGGGCAGTTCCTGTGGATCAACTTCCACGTTCATACGGACATAATCCTTCAGCCCACGTCGAAAGAGAAGAGCCTGCAAGACGACAGTCAAACACTATCACCCCCATTCTCTGCACAGCCATGCCCGGTCAGGATTCACCTTAATGCCTGTTCGTGCAGATCTGGACGTTATGTTGATGAAATCGTTTCGCGAAGCCCGTCAACGTTCCGTCATCTCGCAAGCCTGAAAATGGGCTCTCATCCGATGCACGCGAGGATGACAGGACATGGCAAGCCAACTCGACTTACGCCACGCGACGAGTCCTGCATCCATCTGAGTGCATTGCCCGGGCGGGAGCAAACAGTTGAACGCAATTTCCAGAACCAGGCTTCAGATTAGCACCGGCATTCTGCTCGCAAGCTGCTTTGGCGCTGCCGGCAACAGTTGGTCAGGCTGCCCAGACAGCATCCCCGAAAGCACGGACTGTGGCAGTCCCGAGTTTTTCAGCAGTGATACTGATCTGCGTTTCAAGCTTGAGCTGGCAACCCTGCCCGGCAGCGATCTTGCCGCTCTTCCCGACAGTGCGCTGGCCTTCGATGACTTACGCTTCCAGTTTCCAGAAAATCCAGCCATTTTTCAGACAAACGAAGCCGAACCAAACGGGCCTGCAGCTGCACCAGACCCTTGGGATGGTCCGGCTAATGAAGGCTTTGCCTTGTTCATCGGCAATGTTGCCCGACTGCAGAGTGACGGCTCCCTGTCTCTGGGGACCGGTCGACCGGACGATGAACTGGAGGAAACGACTCAGGGAAACAGCGGCGATCTGGATGTAGACCTGGGCCTGAGCTATGGCGGAACCGGCGGCTTCAGCAGTTCTTTCGGTTTAGCCGAAAAAGTCGGCAACTACGACGCTGACCCCGGGGTGGTAGGCCAGTTCCGCTATCGCTTCTGACAGCGGTCGGAGCCTGCACCGACAAACTCGATAACGTTCGACAAAAAAAAGCCCCGCACAAGGCGGGGCTTTTTCTCGACTTGACGTCAAAGGCACTTACATCATGCCTTCCATGCCGCCACCGCCAGGCATCGGCATAGGTGCGTCTTCCTTAGGCAGCTCACTGATCATTGCCTCAGTGGTCAGCAACAGACCGGCAACAGAGGCCGCATTCTGCAAAGCCGCACGCGAAACCTTGGTCGGATCGATAATACCGAACTCAACCAGATCACCGTACTCGCCGTTGGCAGCGTTGTAACCGAAGTTACCCTTGCCCTCGAGCACTTTGTTAAGCACAACCGAGCCATCGTCGCCGGCATTCATGACGATCTGACGCAGAGGCTCTTCCAGAGCACGGCGCAGGATACGCACACCAACCATTTGCTCGTCGTTGTCGACCTTGATTTTGTCCAGGGCTTTTTCAGCACGGACCAGAGCAACGCCGCCACCAGGCACAACGCCCTCTTCAACGGCAGCCCGCGTGGCATGCAATGCATCTTCAACGCGAGCCTTCTTCTCTTTCATCTCAACTTCGGTCGCAGCACCGACCTTGATCACGGCAACGCCGCCGGAGAGCTTGGCAACGCGCTCCTGCAGCTTTTCGCTGTCGTAGTCAGAAGTGGAGTCCGCAATTTCACGCTGAACCTGCTCGACTCGGGACTTGATGTCTTTAGCCTTGCCGGCACCATCGATCACCGTCGTATTTTCCTTGGTAATCTGGATTTTCTTGGCTTCACCCAGATCTTCAAGCGTAGCCTTCTCAAGACTCAGACCCACTTCCTCGGAAACCACCTGGCCGCCGGTCAGGACAGCGATATCCTGCAGCATGGCCTTGCGACGATCGCCGAAACCGGGAGCCTTAACAGCCGCAACCTTCACAATGCCGCGAATGTTATTGACCACCAGGGTAGCCAGAGCTTCGCCCTCAACATCTTCAGCAATGATCAGCAACGGACGACCGGCCTTGGCCACGTTCTCAAGAACGGGCAACAGCTCACGAATGTTGGAGACCTTCTTGTCGTGCAGAAGAATCAAAGGATTGTCGAGCTCCACACTCTGGCTTTCGGCCGAGTTAATGAAATAAGGCGACAGATACCCACGATCGAACTGCATACCCTCGACGACGTCCAGCTCATTCTCGAGGCCTGAACCTTCTTCAACGGTAATGACACCCTGCTTGCCAACTTTACCCATGGCCTGGGCAATGATCTCGCCAATGGCGCTATCGGAGTTGGCGGAAATGGTGCCAACCTGGGCAATGGCCTTGTCATCTTCACACGGCTTGGACAGTTTGCTCAGCTGCTCAACAACGGCAATGGTGCCTTTGTCGATACCACGCTTGAGGTCCATCGGGTTCATGCCTGCGGCAACCGATTTCAGACCTTCACGCAGAATGGCCTGGGCCAGAACCGTCGCTGTGGTGGTGCCGTCGCCGGCCACGTCGGAAGTTTGCGAGGCAACTTCCTTCACCATCTGAGCACCCATGTTCTCGAACTTGTCTTCCAGTTCGATTTCTTTCGCCACGGAGACACCATCCTTGGTGACCGTGGGAGCGCCAAAGCTCTTGTCGAGGACGACGTTACGGCCCTTGGGGCCCAGCGTCACCTTGACTGCATTGGCGAGAGTATTTACACCGGCGATCATGCGCTGACGCGCATCATCACCGAACCTTACGTCCTTCGCTGCCATTGAACTATTCCTCTGTATTTATAGTCGGTTAAAGGCATCAGCCTTCGATAACGGCCATCACGTCGTCTTCTTTCATGACAAGAAGCTCTTCGCCTTCGACCTTTACCTCGGTGCCGCTGTACTTGCCAAACAGCACTTTGTCGCCGGCCTTGATGTCCAGTGCCCGGATGTCGCCGTTTTCCATCAAACGGCCATTACCCACGGCCACAACTTCGCCTTTGATGGGCTTTTCGGTGGCGCTGTCCGGAATCACGATTCCACCAGGTGATGTGCGCTCTTCTTCAACGCGCCGGATGATCACGCGATCATGAAGCGGACGGAGTTTCATATGGATAACCTCCTGATATATGGGGTTTTTTCTATTAATTCGCCGATATGCTGTTAGCACTCGGCGCCAAGGAGTGCCAATGATAGGGCCGGATCAAGGATTTTCAAGGCTGAAACGAAAGCTGTGCTCCAATCCCATGACAGATCCCGGGCACGGGGCTATCCTCTCGGCCGGCGTGGCGGGCCCGAGACGCAAATGGACGCAGAATTCCTGTTGGTGTTATGTACATGTCCGGACGACGGCAGCGCCACGGCGTTGTCCACGGCCCTGGTCGAGGAGCAGCTGGCAGCCTGCGTCAACCGGATCGCCGGGGTCCGATCCCGCTATCGCTGGCAGGGCCAGGTGGAATCGGCTGACGAGGTGCTGTTGATGATCAAAACCCGGGCGGGGCTCTTTGCTGCCCTGCAAGAGACCATCTGCAAGCTGCACCCGGCTGAAAATCCGGAGATTATTGGCATCGATATCGCCGCCGGAGCGAGCGCCTACCTCGACTGGATAAGGAGTTCCGTCAAGTGAAGCAACAGGGAATTTTGCGCAACGCGGCCATAGCCGCCGGCCTGGGGCTGACCCTGTTAATCCCGGTCGGTGCCGTCGCGGCTGAAGACATTCTCAAACCTGAGGAAGCCTTTCGCTACGAGGCCAGGGCGCAGGGCAATACCGTCGAGTTTCGCTGGGACATCACCCCTGCCCACTATCTCTATAAAGAACGCATGAGCTTTGCCAGCGCCACCGAAGGCGTCGTGCTGGGTGAAGCTGATATGCCGGCCGGCAAAGCCTACGACGACGAATTTTTCGGTCCCATGGAAATCTACCGGGACCAGATCCTCATTAGCCTGCCCATTGACCAAAGGCCGGCGGACGCAAGCCAGTTCGAGCTGGAAATCCGCTCCCAGGGCTGCGCCGACATCGGTCTGTGCTACCCGCCGCAGAAATGGCTGACAAGCATCGCGCTGCCCGTCACTCAGGCCGCTGCCGGGGCCGGACCTTTGTCACGTATGGTGGACAAAATCGGACCGGCCGCCGCAGACGCGCCGATGGCGCCGGAAAAAGCCTTCCAACCCGAGGTCGAGTTGCTGGACCCGTTTCGGGTCGCCGTCACCTGGACGGTAGCGCCCGGCTATTACCTGTACCGCGACAGTCTGAAAGTCACCGGCGACGGGCCGGTGGCCCAGCCCGGCCCACCCAGCATTCCGCCCGGGACACCCAAGTGGGATGAGCACTTCGGTGATGTCGAAGTTTTCTACGACAGCGTGCGCATGGAAGTACCCCTGGCCCGCGCCAACCCTCAGGCCGGTATTGCTGAGCTGCGACTCGCGTTCCAGGGCTGCAAGGAAAACAGTATCTGTTACCCGCCCGGCGAAATTGCGGTGCTGGTAGACCTGCCGCCGGCCACCGCCGTTGTCGGGCTCACCCAGGCCGGTGATGACGGCATACCCATGGCGGAGCAGGACCGACTGTCGCAGCTGATTGCCACCGGCAACCTGGCCCTGGTGCTGCTCACCTTTCTGGGCCTCGGCCTGCTGCTGGCCTTCACGCCCTGCGTGTTGCCTATGGTGCCAATCCTGTCGGGCATCATTGCCGGGGAAGGTGCCGCCTGCACCACACGGCGCGCATTCATCCTGTCGCTGACCTACGTCCTGGGCATGGCGCTGACCTACACCATCGCCGGCGCAGCCTTCGCCGCCGCCGGCTCCCAGGTGCAAGCGGTGCTGATGAAGCCCTGGATCATTATTTCCGTGGCTGTCCTGTTCGCGGCCCTTGCCCTCTCCATGTTCGGTTTCTACGAACTGCAGATGCCGGCCTTCATTCAGAATCGGCTGACCCGGATGGGCGACCAGCAAAAACGCGGCACCCTGCTGGGCACCGCTGTCATGGGTGTCCTCTCCGCCCTGGTCGTCACCACCTGCGTGGCGCCTCCCCTGGTTGCCTCACTTACGGTCATTGGCCAGACCGGTGATGTGGTGCGCGGTGCGTTGTCACTGTTCGCTCTTAGCATGGGCATGGGCCTGCCCTTGCTGGTCATCGGCACCTCGGCGGGGCGCCTGCTACCCAAAGCCGGCGGCTGGATGGATAAAGTGAAGGGCTTTTTCGGTTTCATGATGCTCGGCCTGGCCGTGTGGATGCTGGAGCGCCTGCTACCGGCTCCCATGACCCTCGCCCTGTGGGGCATCCTGCTATTCACAGCCGCGGTGTTCATGGGCGCCTTCACCCGCTTGTTGCCGTATGCCCCGATCAGCCGAAAGCTCGGCAAAGCCGGCGGCCTGGTTGCCGCCCTGTACGCCGCCGCGTTGCTGATCGGCGCCCTGGGCGGGGCCAGCGACCCGCTGCAGCCCCTGCGCTTTGCCGGCTCGCCCATGAGCGACGGCGGCAGTGAACACCTGGATTTTCAGCGCATCAAATCCGTCGCGGATCTGGAGACAGCCCTGGCCAAGGCAAGCGCCAGCAACCGCACTGTGATGGTGGATTTCTATGCGGACTGGTGCGTGTCATGCAAAGAGATGGAGCGCTATACCTTTACCGATCAGCGCGTGCACGCAGCCCTGGACGGCACCCTGTTACTGCAGGCTGACGTGACTGCCAACGACGAGCGCGACCAGGCACTGCTTAAGTACTTTGGCATCTTCGGCCCGCCTACCATCGTCTTTTATAGCGGCGACGGAAAAGAACGCGAAGCCTATCGGGTCGTTGGCTATATGCCGGCGGAAGATTTCGCGACCCACGCCAGCTCGGCGCTGGGCTCGTCCGGATGAAACCACGCCTGCTGCGGATTATTCGCACCACGGCCATCCTGGGCTGCTTCGCCCTCGGGGGCTTTTATGCGGGCCAGTGGTTCTGGAGTGAAACACCGCCCGCCGAAATCGTTGCAGCAACCGGGCAGCTTGTCGACGAATTGCCCGACTTTACCCTGACTGATCTGGACGGCCGGGAGCGGAACATTCGCGAATGGTCCGGGCAGCCCCTGCTGCTGAATTTCTGGGCCACCTGGTGCGCTCCCTGTTTGCGCGAGATGCCCCTGCTGCAAACCCTGCACCAGGAAAGTCCGGACGGGCTGAAGGTTATCGGCATTGCGGTGGACCGGGCCCCGGCGGTAGAGAGCTTTATTATCGAAGCCGGCATTAGCTATCCCATTCTCGTGGGGCAGCAGCAGGCCATTGCCGCGGCTGAAAGCTTCGGCCCGGAGTTCATCGCCCTGCCCTTTTCCATTCTGATAGCCGCCGACGGGGCTGTCATCGGCATGGAAGCGGGCGAACTGGAAGTCGAGGAATTGCGCAGTCTGGCCGGCCTGATCCGTGAGATCAGCGCCGGAAGCCTGACGGTGGAAGCGGCCAGAGAAAGATTCCCCGGTAGCTAATTGTCTGGATTTAGCCGCGAAAATCAGTAAACTCGCCGCCATCTTGCTTCAAAAGAACTTCCAGCCATGGCGCGCCTGCTACTACTTAATGGCCCGAATCTGAATCTGCTGGGGACCCGGGAACCCGCAGTCTACGGTGCCGGCACCCTGGCAGATATCGAAGCCCGCGTGAGCGACGAGGCCACCCGCCTCGGTCACCAGCTGGATTGCCTGCAAAGCAACGCCGAATCGGACCTGGTTGACCGGGTGCAGGCCGCTGCCGGTAATACAGCCTTCATCCTGATTAATCCCGGCGCGCTGACGCACACCAGTGTGGCCCTGCGCGATGCCTTACTGGCTGTTGCCATACCTTTTATCGAAATTCACATTAGTAACGTACACGCACGCGAATCTTTTCGCCGTGAATCCTATTTTTCAGACATTGCTTTGGGCACCATCACCGGGCTGGGCGCGCTGGGTTACGAACTCGCACTGCAAGCCGCTCACGAGCATGTTAAGTAGTCGCCGCAAGCCTGAGCAGAGGAACTAAGCATGGACATCCGCAAGGTCAAAAAGCTGATCGAGTTGCTGGACGAATCCGGCATCGCGGAAATAGAAATCACCGAGGGTGAAGAAAGCGTCCGCATAAGCCGGTATCCGGCCGGCGGCATGCAGTACACAGCACCTGCAGTAGCGGCCGCGCCGCTGACCGCAGCCGCTGCGCCTGCGACCGCGCCCGCATCAGCGGCGCCCGAAGCCGCCAGCCCCGCCCCCGAACGCACCCAGGGAAGCGAAGTTCTGGCACCGATGGTGGGCACGTATTATTCAGCCGCTTCACCCGATGCCCAGCCCTATGTACACGTCGGCGACGAAGTCGCAGTTGGCGATACCCTGTGCATTATCGAAGCCATGAAAATGATGAACAACATCGAGGCAGAGACCTCGGGACGCATCGTTGCCATCCAGGTCGAGAACGGACAGCCGGTGGAATACGGTCAAGTCCTGTTCATCATCGACTAAGCGCATCGAGAAGCCCGCATGCTAGAAAAAGTTCTGATTGCCAATCGCGGCGAGATCGCACTGCGGGTTCTGCGTGCCTGCCACGAACTGGGCATCAAGACCGTTGCCGTGCATTCCACGGCGGACGAGAGCCTGAAACACGTTCTGCTGGCTGATGAATCAGTCTGCATCGGCCCGGCCCCGTCCACGGAGAGTTACCTGAATATGCCGGCCATTATTTCGGCCGCAGAAGTCACCGACGCCCAGGCAATTCATCCGGGATACGGCTTCCTGTCAGAGAACGCCGACTTCGCGGAGCGGGTCGGTGATAGCGGCTTTGTGTTTATCGGCCCGACCCCGGAAGTGATCCGGATCATGGGGGATAAAGTCGCCGCCATCGCTGCCATGAAGGAGGCAGGAGTCCCGTGTGTGCCCGGTTCGGACGGACCCCTGGGCGAAAATGCCGAAGAAAATCTGCGCATGGCTCGGGAGATCGGGTACCCCGTCATCATTAAAGCCTCGGGCGGTGGCGGCGGCCGTGGCATGCGCGTGGTGCGAACCGAAGCCTCCCTGATCAACTCCATCACCCTGACCCGCTCGGAAGCCCGCGTCGCCTTTAACAACGACGTGGTCTACATGGAAAAATTCCTGGAGCGACCCCGGCATATCGAAATCCAGGTGCTGGCTGACGGCCAGGGCAATGCCATTCATCTTTTCGAACGTGACTGCTCCATGCAGCGCCGGCATCAAAAAGTACTGGAAGAAGCGCCGGCACCCGGCATCACGCCGGACCAGCGCGCGGCCATTGGTAAACGCTGTGTAGATGCCTGCCTGAATTTTGGCTATCGCGGCGCGGGTACCTTCGAATTTCTCTACCAGGATGACGAGTTTTATTTCATCGAAATGAACACGCGCCTGCAGGTAGAGCATCCCGTGACCGAGATGATTACCGGTGTGGACCTGGTGCAGGCCCAACTGCGGATTGCCGCCGGCGAGCCCCTGGGTATACGCCAGGAGGACCTGACGCTGCGCGGGCATGCCATTGAATGCCGTATCAATGCGGAGCATCCGAAGACTTTCGTACCCTCTCCGGGCCGGGTCAGTCTCTGGCATCCTCCTGGCGGCCCCGGCGTGCGAGTAGACAGCCATCTGTACAGCGGCTACGAAGTGCCCCCGAACTACGACTCCATGATCGCCAAACTGATTACCTACGGGGACACTCGGGAGTCAGCTATCGCCCGCATGCGCGTGGCCCTGTCGGAAATGGTGATAGAAGGCATCACGACCAATATTCCGCTGCATCAGGAAATCTGCCAGCACGCCGCGTTCCAGGCCGGCGGCACAGATATTCACTATCTGGAAAAACGGCTCGGCATTTAGCCTGGCGACTGACGACGGTGGACTGGCTGCAGGTTCGTATCGAACTGGGGAGACTGAACCCCGCGCCCGTGGAAGCCGCCCTGCTGCAACTGGGTGCCGCCGCTATTGAGTATCGCGATGCCGGCGATGAACCCATCCTGGAGCCGGCGCCGGGAACAACGCCTCTGTGGCAGGAAGTGTGTCTGAGCGCCTTGCTGGACCCGGCCACGCCACCCGACCAGGTTCGCCAGTGGGTTAGCCTGGCAGTTGCCCCGGCCAATGCCCCGCCCATGGAATTCTCTTCCCTGGCTGACCGGGACTGGGTGGGTGACTTTCGCGCGGCCCTCAAGCCCATGCGCTTTGGCGACGGCTTATGGCTGTTGCCGACCGATGCCAGCGCACCGGCTGATGCCCGGGCGGTGGTCCGGCTGGAACCGGGACTGGCCTTCGGCAGCGGACGCCACCCCACCACAGCCTTGTGCCTGGAATGGCTTGCGCGGCTCGATTGCGCCGGTCGGGTTCTGGATTTTGGCTGCGGCTCAGGCGTGCTGGCCATGGCCGCCGTTTTGCTGGGTGCCCGGGAAGCCTGGGCCGTAGACATCGATCCCCAGGCGCTGGACGCCTGCGCCCGGAATGCGGCCACCAATGGGGTTGCCGACCGCGTGCTTATTGCTGCTCCGGAGGAACTGGCACCTGATCTGAAGGTGGATGCCCTGGTCGCGAACATTCTCAGCGGCACCCTGATCGAACTTGCACCGATCTTATGCGCGAGATTAAGGACTGGTGCTGAGATTGCCCTGAGCGGTATTCTGCCGTCACAGGCGGACGCAGTCCGCCAGCGCTTCTCGCCGTGGATCGAGTTTGCAGCACAGCAGCAACAGGGTGAATGGATCCTGTTAGCAGGCCGCGCGCGCGAAACACGACCAACAGACTAGGTCCTGCCATGTTCACACGCTGCCCCGAGTGCGGCACCGTTTTCAGGGTTACCGCGAATCAACTGCGCGTCGCGCAGGGCGACGTGCGGTGCGGTAACTGCGCGCACGTTTTTAATGCGATGCAATACCTGACGGACGAGCTGCCGGAGAACGAGGCAGATGCGGAAACTGAACAGACGTCGACTGAAGAGTCAGCAACACCTGACATCCAGCCGCAGGACAAGGGTCTTGAGTCCTTCGAATTCGACGCGCCCGAGCAAACCTGGTCTGAATTTTTCATCGAGGCGCGCACCGTCGCCGGGGACATCGCCCTGGATGGCGAATTGGAGGCCATCACTGCCAACCCGGAAGAATGGCAATCCATGCTGTCAGAAATCGGTGTCAATGAGAAAGACAGCACTCGTCCCGGCGAAGCGGCGAACGATTCGTCGAGCCAACAGGAGGAATCGGAGTCTTCCGCAGTGGAAGCGGTCGACGATGGCCCCACCGGGGAATACCCCAAGCCGGTCCATGTCGAGGACTCATGGAAACGTGATGCAGGCAACGACCTGCCCTCCGACGGAGGGACTACAGACCTGCCGGATACAGATACAAATGAAGTTGATGCCTGGGACAGTAAAATAGGTCATGAAGAGATCGTATTGTCTACTTTTGTTCCTGAGACTGCGGCGGAAACGAATCTGCCTCCCTGGACAGACCTGGAAGCCGAAGTAGAAGCAGAGGAAGAAGAAAAAGAACCGACACCCCGCCATCGGCTGCGCTGGGCCAGCCTCGCGGTGATCTTGTGCGCCACCCTCGGCGCCCAGCTGATGCACTATTCGCGCGATAGCCTGGCGGCCGATCCTCGCTACGGAGAAAAAGTCCGCAACTTTTACGCGCGGCTGGATACACGTCTTTATCCGGAATGGGCTTTGTCGGCATTCTCGGTGCGGCGCAGTGAAGCGCTGGCGGGCGGCACGGCCCCCAATGCACTGGATATAAAAGCCGCCGTCGAAGTGGGGGGCGCCCATCCGGTTGGTCTGCCCCTGCTGCGCGTCACCCTGCGAGACCAGTGGGCCAATATCGTAGGCAGCCGTGTTTTTGTACCCGCTGAATATCTGGCCGCGGAGTTGCCGCCCATTGTGCCGCCGGGCACACGTATTCCGGTAGTTTTGAGCCTGGCTGATCCGGGCACGGCCGCGCGCGGCTACGAGGTGGACCTTTGCCTGCCCAGACGCCAGAGCGGTCTTGAATGTCAGCGGGCCGAGCGACCCTTGCAACCATGAACGAGCCCCTGCACATCGGTCCGGTGGCTTTGCCCGGACGGGCGCTACTGGCCCCCATGGCCGGCATTACGGATGCACCGTTCAGGACGCTATGCCGGGCCTGGGGCGCCAGCCTGGCCGCCAGCGAAATGACCACCGCGGATGTGCGGCTATGGCAGACGGAAAAAAGTCGGCGGCGCCTTGATTTCGGCACCGAGCCAGCGCCCCACGTTGTGCAGATTGCAGGCAGCGAGCCGGCGATGATGGCGGAAGCCGCGCGTCGCGCAGCAGCACTGGGTGCTGCCCTCATCGATATCAACCTGGGCTGCCCAGCAAAAAAAGTTTGTCGGCGACTGGCCGGCTCAGCCCTGATGCAGGATCCGGAGCTGGTAGCCAGAATCCTTAGCGCAGTAACGGCAGCTGTCAGTATTCCCGTCACTTTGAAGATGCGTACAGGGTGGGATACAGCTAACCGTAATGGCGTGATGATTGCGCGCCTTGCGGAACAATCAGGCATTGCGGCCCTGGCGGTACACGGTCGAACGCGCGCGTGTGCGTATCGAGGTGAAGCGGAGTACGCAACCATCGCTGCAATTAAATCAGCCGTTTCCATTCCCTTGTTCGCCAATGGTGACATTAACGATCCGAAGAAAGCTGCGCAGGTTATTGAACGCACAGGTGCAGACGGCGTGATGATTGGTCGCGGGGCACGCGGCAAGCCTTGGTTGTTCGAACAAGTCAATACTTTCCTGGAGAAAAAAATTCTTTTGCCGTCACCCTCGACGCAGGAAAGAAGTGATATAGTCCTCGGCCACCTTGATGCCATGTATCGTTTTTACGGAAAAGAAACCGGCTTGAGGGTGGCAAGAAAGCATCTTGCCTGGTATGTCGCGGACATCGCTTGCGGAGAGAAATTTCGCAAACGTGTCGTCAGAGCCACGACCACCGAAGAACAGATGCAAATAACAAGAAAGTTTTTTGCTGGCTGCGATCTTTGGGGGGACGCGCCGCCGGTGCTGAACCCCCCCCGGTGCTTGTGTAGTGGCGACGACCAATTCCAAAAGAATCTCGGGCACTAAGACCCTACGAAAAACTTCCAGAAAGTTAGCCAGTCATCGCAAGCGTCCGCTGCGTGAATTTACGGGTGAAGTGATTGATCGCTACTTTAAGGACCTCAATGGCCACAAGCCTGCTGAACTCTACGGCCTGGTGCTCAGTGAAGTGGAGCCACCACTGTTCGACGCGGTGATGGGCTATACCGAAGGCAATCAGACTCGTGCCGCGGAAATCCTCGGTATCAGCCGGGCAACCCTGCGCAAGAAACTCAAGCAGTATCATCTCCGCAGTTGAGCCAACACGGCATCCGGGCATCGTTCCTATGCGTCAAATTCAACGCGCTCTGTTAAGCGTCTCCAATAAGGAGGGTCTGTTGCCCCTGGCTCAGGCTCTGGCCAAACAGGGTGTGGAAATCCTCTCGACGGGCGGCACAGCACGCAGCCTGTCCGACGCTGGAATACCCGTCACGCCTGTCAGTGATGTCACGGGGTTCCCGGAAATCATGGACGGCCGGGTAAAAACGCTGCATCCGCGCATTCACGGTGGCCTGCTCGGTCGACGCGATCAGGATGATGCCGTCATGAGCGAGCACGGGATTCCGGCCATTGATCTGCTGGTCGTTAATCTTTACCCCTTCGAGGCCACCGTGGCACGCCCTGACTGCACGGATGCGCAGGCCATTGAAAATATCGACATCGGCGGGCCGGCGATGATTCGGGCCGCGGCCAAGAATCACGCCTTCGTGACGGTGGCCGTTGATCCAGCTGACTACGAACAAATCATCGATGAACTGGGTGCAAACAAAGGCGCATTATCGGCCAGCACTCGGCGACGCCTGGCCACCAAGGCCTACGCGCACACTTCCGTGTATGACGCCGCCATCTGGAGTTATCTGCAGCAGGATCAGGCGGATACTCAACCCCCCGAAGAACTGCCCATCGGCCTGCGTCGTGACTCAGTGCTGCGTTACGGGGAAAACCCGCATCAGCAAGCAAGCCTCTACCGTCTGCCTCAGGCAGCGCCTGGCTCCCTGATCAGCGCGCAGCAGCATCAGGGCAAACCCCTGTCATTCAACAATCTGGCCGATGCCGATGCGGCACTGGAGTGCGTCAAGGCGCTCAGCGGCACCGCCTGCGTCATTGTTAAGCATGCCAATCCCTGCGGGGTCGGGCTCGGAAAGACCTTGCGTGAGGCCTATGACAAGGCCTACGCAACGGATCCCACCTCTGCCTTCGGTGGCATCATCGCGGTCAATGAACCGGTGGACGGCGAACTGGCGGCAGAGATTGTGGACCGGCAGTTCCTGGAAGTGATCGTGGCGCCCGATTTTGATGAGGGCGCCCTGGCGGCCTTTGCCAACAAGCCGAATATCAGGGTATTGGCCACGGGACCCTTGTCCCGGACGCCAGCCGGCTGGCGTGTGCAGCAAATTGAGGGAGGCATCCTGGTCCAGGACAAAGATATCGCCCCCGTCGATACCAGCGCGCTGACAGTTGTCACTCAGCGTCAACCCAGCCCCGGCGAAATGGAAGATGCCTTGCTGGCCTGGCAGATCGCGCGCTTTGTGAAATCCAACGCCATTGTCTATTGCCACGATGGCGCAACCCTGGGGGTGGGCGCCGGTCAAATGAGCCGGGTAGTCAGCACTCGCATCGCCGCCATGAAAGCGGCCGATGCCGGGCTGCAGGTCAAGGGAGCCGCGATGGCTTCTGACGCCTTCTTTCCGTTCCGGGACGGTCTGGACACAGCAGCCGAATATGGCATCGGCGTGGTCATCCAGCCTGGAGGTTCCATGCGGGACCAGGAAGTGATCGACGCGGCCGATGAACATGGCATGGCCATGATCTTTACCGGCACGCGACATTTTCGCCACTGACGAGGAGTCGCATGTGAAAGTGATGGTCGTGGGTGGCGGTGGCCGGGAACATGCCCTGGCCTGGAAGCTGGCGCAATCACCGCAGGTCACGGAGGTGCTTGTTGCCCCGGGCAATGCCGGCACAGCCCTGGAGCCCGGCGTGAGAAACCTGGCGGTCCCCGCCGAAGACCCGGCTGCCTTGCTGCTTGCTGCCGAGAAGGAAAACGTCGACCTCACGGTAATTGGCCCTGAAGCCCCCCTGGTAGCCGGCGTGGTAGACCTGTTTCAAAGTGCCGGGCGAAGATGTTTCGGTCCCAGCGCAGGGGCCGCACAACTGGAAGGCTCCAAAGCCTTCACCAAGGAATTCCTTTTCCGGCACGACATCCCGACGGGCGCGTCGGCCACCTTCAGCGGCACAGCAGCGGCACTGACCTACCTGCATCGCTGCGGCACCCCCATCGTGATCAAGGCCGATGGCCTGGCCGCCGGTAAGGGCGTCATCGTCGCCCATGACCTGGAAACCGCCGAAGCCGCCATTCGCAGCATGCTTGATGAAGGAAAGTTCGGCGACGCCGGCGCGCAGCTTGTCATCGAAGAATTCCTCCAGGGCGAGGAAGCGAGCTTTATTGCCCTGGTGGACGGCAAGAATATTCTGCCCCTGGCGACCTCCCAGGATCACAAGGCCCGCGATAACGGTGACACCGGCCCGAACACGGGCGGCATGGGCGCCTACTCACCCGCGCCGGTGGTTACGCCTGAGATTGAAGCACGCATCATGCACGAGGTGATGGAGCCAGCCGTGGCCGGCATGGCCGCCGACGGTTATCCCTATGTGGGTTTTCTTTATGCCGGCATCATGGTGATGCCCGATGGCACACCCAAAGTGCTGGAGTTCAATTGCCGCTTCGGCGACCCGGAAACCCAGCCCATCCTGTTCCGACTGCAGTCAGACCTGGTGGAATTGATCAACGCAGCGCTTGACGGTCAACTGGACAGCGCCACAGCGCAATGGGACGAACGTGTTTCCCTCGGCGTGGTAATGGCAGCCGGCGGCTATCCGGATGCTTACCGAAAAGGTGACGAGATTCAGGGCCTGCCGAGCGCGCCGCCGACACATCTGAAAGTTTTTCACGCGGGCACACGACTGGAAGGTGACCGGGTGCTGACCAGCGGCGGCCGGGTGCTGTGCGCGGTCGCCCTGGGAGCAGATGCCGCACAGGCTCAGCAAGAAGCTTATGGACTGGTACGCCAGATTCAGTGGCAGGATGCCTACCACCGGGATGACATTGGTTATCGAGCCGTCGCTCGTGAAAACTCCGCCAGGCAGTAAGCAGCACCGGGCCCAGCGGACCAGGCGCTGAGCCAGCTCAGCGCTTCATGGACTCGAAAAACAAGGCATTGGTCTTGGTGTCCTGCATCTTGCCGAGCAGGAACTCCACCGCCGCGAGTTCGTCCATCGGGTGCAAAACTTTGCGCAATACCCACATCTTTTGCAGTTCCTCTTCCGCAGTGAGCAGATCCTCACGCCGGGTGCCGGAACGGTTGATGTTGATGGCCGGGTAAACCCGCTTCTCGGCAATCCGGCGATCCAGGTGGATCTCGGCGTTGCCTGTACCCTTGAACTCTTCGTAAATCACGTCGTCCATCTTCGAGCCGGTATCGATGAGTGCCGTGGCCAGAATCGTCAGACTGCCGCCCTCTTCAATGTTGCGGGCCGCGCCGAAGAAACGCTTGGGCCGATGCAGCGCATTGGCATCGACACCACCGGTCAGCACTTTGCCGGACGACGGCACGACGGTGTTATAGGCGCGCGCCAGTCGGGTGATGGAATCCAGCAGGATGACCACGTCGAGCTTGTGTTCAGCGAGTCGCTTGGCTTTCTCGATAACCATTTCAGCCACTTGCACATGGCGGCTGGCCGGCTCATCAAAGGTACTGGAGACCACTTCGCCGCGCACGGTGCGCTGCATCTCAGTGACTTCCTCGGGCCGCTCGTCGATGAGCAACACAATCATGTACGTCTCAGGATGATTCGCCGTGATCGACAGGGCAATGTTCTGCAGCAGCATGGTCTTACCGGCCTTGGGCGGCGAGACGATCAAACCGCGCTGGCCTTTGCCGATAGGCGCGACCAGGTCGATAATCCGGGCCGTCAGGTCCTCGGTACTGCCATTGCCCTGCTCCAGCTGCAGCCGCTGTTTCGGAAATAGCGGCGTCAGATTCTCGAACAGCACTTTGCTGCGCGCGTTCTCCGGCTGATCCAGATTGATCTCGCTGACCTTGAGCAGAGCGAAGTAGCGCTCGCCTTCCTTGGGCGGGCGGATCAGGCCGGAAACCGTGTCACCTGTGCGCAGATTGAAGCGCCGAATCTGGCTGGGCGAGACGTAAATATCGTCAGGGCCGGCCAGATAAGAGCCATCGGCGGAGCGCAGGAAGCCGAAGCCGTCCTGGAGAATCTCCAGCACACCGTCACCGTAGATATCGTTGCCGCCTGCCGCATGCGCCTTCAGAACAGAAAAAATAATGTCCTGCTTGCGCGACCGGGCCATGCTTTCCAGCCCCAGGGTCTCGGCGAGCTTGACCAGTTCTGACACGGGCTGAGTCTTCAGCTCCGTCAGATTCATCAGGTTCTCGGCTTTCGCGAGCTCCTCACGGCGAATGACTTCATCTTCACTAAAAGTGACATGTTCGTCATGATCATTACGGCGGCGGCGTGATTTTTTCTTCATGCCCCCGTCGCCCCTGTTGCCGCGCGAATTTGGTTTCGAGCGGCCGCGTGCTGAATTACCCAAGTATCCCCTCACAAGTTTTTATCCAGCAGCTGACTCAGCTGCTCTTTAGACAACATACCGACGTGCTGCGCTTGCACCACGCCGTCCTTAAACAGCATTAATGTCGGAATGCTGCGAATTCCATATTTCGTGGCCGTACTCTGCGCGGCCTCTACATCGAGCTTGGCGATCTCCAGACGACCTTCATATTCCCCGGCGAGTTGCTCCAGAATGGGCGCAATCATCTTGCAGGGCCCACACCACTCGGCCCAGAAGTCCACCAGGACAGGTTTGTCGGCCTGGATTACGCTTGTCTCAAAGGTGTCATCGCTGACGTGAACTATGCTCATCTTGGTGTTTCCAACGGGTGTGCTTATTTGGAGTCAGATTCTGATTATTGCCGCACGACTGGCGCAGGAGCGTCTACTGGTGTCATCATGTCGCCCCGCCCCCAGTGCGCGGGCGACTGAATGCTTTACGCAGAAGCTTTATTGAAGCTTCCTTCTGACATGATCAGTGCGGGTAGTGATCTTGGCGCGGACGGTAGCGACCGCAGCGAGTGAGTCCAATTTGGACACGTCTCGCGGCTTTTTGCAAGTATTCCGCCAACGCCGGATCCCCCCTGAGGCACCCTAATCCATGACGACAGAATCCGAGGTCCTTTTCACCAGCCTGAATCTGCCTGCTGAATTGCAGGCAGGCGTTGCGGCTGCTGGATTTACGGCCTGCACCCCGATCCAGGCAGCCACCCTGCCGCGCGCCCTTGAAGGCGGCGATATTGCGGGCCAGGCCCAGACAGGCACAGGCAAAACGGCGGCCTTCCTGCTGGCCACGTTTAATCATTTGCTCAAGCATCCCCTTGAGTCGGAACCCAAAATCAGCAGCCCACGAGCGGTCATCATGGCGCCTACCCGGGAGCTGGCCGTGCAGATTCATGCCGACGCCGTCACCCTGGGCGGCAGCACCGGGTTGCGGCTTGGTCTGGTCTATGGCGGCTCAGATTATGACAAGCAACGGGATGAGGTGGGGGCTGGTATCGATGTGCTCATCGGCACACCCGGGCGGCTCATTGACTACTTCAAACAGCGGGTCTTCAGCCTGAATCTTGCCCAGGTCGTGGTACTGGACGAAGCCGACCGAATGTTTGACCTGGGCTTTATTGCGGACATTCGCTATGTCCTGCGTCGCCTGCCGCCGCCGGACCAGCGCCTCAACCTGCTCTACTCCGCCACCCTGAGCCAGCGGGTACTGGAACTGGCCTACGAGCACATGAACGAGCCGGAACTGATCCGCATTGAACCGGAAAAGATGACCGTGGATCGGGTTACCCAGGTGGTCTATTTTCCGGCGAACGAAGATAAGGCGCCTTTGCTGCTGCACTTGCTCGAGAACATGGAGGCCAAACGCACCATGATTTTCGTCAACATGAAGCGGGACGCCGAGTATGTGGCGCGACTGCTGCAGGCCAATGGTGTCTCGGCGGAAGCTATTTCCGGTGATGTGCCCCAGAAGAAACGTCTGCGCATGCTGCGGGACTTTCAGTCCGGCGACTTGCCGGTGCTGGTGGCCACGGACGTGGCCTCGCGAGGCCTGCACGTGCCCGAGGTCAGTCATGTCGTGAACTACGACCTGCCCCACGAAGCCGAGGATTACGTGCATCGGATCGGTCGTACGGCCCGGGCGGGTGCCTCGGGCGATTCCGTCAGCTTTGCCTGCGAGACCTACGCCTTCACGCTGCCGGAAATTGAAAAATATATCTCCCACCGGATTCCGGTGGGCAGCTATGCTCCCGGTGAACTGCCGGATATCACCCGGCCACCACCGGCGCCCCGGCGCCGTTCTGGCGGTGCTCGCGGCGGCCCGCGGCGCGGCGGTCCCGGCGGCGGTGGCGACAACCGCGGCCGGCGCCGGCGCAACTGACCGGGCAAAGAGACTCAATCCGTAACGACCAGGCCCGCCTTAAGCTCGCCCACGTCATGCACGGTGGTATGCCCTTTTAGAAGGACGGCCGGCTGGCGAGTATCCGGGCGGCGCACGCCCACCACATGCCGTATACCAAAGGCAGCTGCCGCGCCCAGCACGGGCAGGCTGTCATCCACGAACAGCGTCGCGGCCGGATCAAAATCAAGATGCCTGTGCAGTCGCGGCCAGAATTCAGTGTGTTCTTTGGCATGCCCAAAATCGTGGGAGGACACGCAAAGATCGAAGAAGCGGTCCAGACCAACCACGCCACGCTTGATCTGCAGGGTCTCGCCGTGAGCATTGGTCACCAGAACCAGCCGTCGGCCGCTGCCCATCAATGCCTGCAGAAACTCACGAGCACCGGGCAACCAGCGGATGCGCTGACTGCTGGCCGCCTTCAAGGCGCGCAGATCAAGGTCCAGAGCCTCGGTCCAGTAATCCAGGCAATACCAGTCCAGGGTTCCCTGCTTGCCTGCATAAAGGGCGAACAACTCTTCCCTGGCCTGTTCGTGGCGGTGGCCGCGACGACGCGCCAGGCAGCGTGGCACCAGCTCGCGCCAGAAATAATTATCGAAAGACAGGTCCAGAAGGGTCCCGTCCATATCCAGCAATACGGTGTCGCATTCAGCCCAGTTCAGGACAGGGTCGCTCTGTAGGTTTCCGTGCATAGCTCACCTATACTGCGCCACCCGCCCACGGCGCAACAGGCGCCCAATCGAGTAAGGACTCGCCATGGCACTGGAACTCAATAAACTGCTGGACCCTGTCGTCGCCATCGCCCGCGCGGCCGGTCAGGAAATCATGACCATCTACGAATCGGATTTCGAGGTGGAAACCAAGTCAGATCATTCGCCCCTGACGGCCGCCGACAAGGCTGCCCATGAATTGATCTGCCGGGAACTGGCCAAACTCACACCCGGTATTCCGGTCTGGTCGGAGGAATCAGCAGACATCGAGTTTGCCGATCGTGCTGACTGGGATGAGTTCTGGCTGGTTGACCCGCTGGACGGGACCAAGGAATTTATCAAGAAAAACGGTGAGTTCACCGTCAATATCGCGCTGATTCAGGGCCACGACACCGTGCTGGGCGTGGTCCACGTGCCTGCCCGGAGCGAGGACTACTACGCTTGCCGCGGCATGGGCGCCTTCATGCGCGAGGCCAATGGCGAAACACGCGCCATTACCGCCCAAAAACCCGCGGCCAAGCCAGTCCGTGTCGTGGGCAGCCGTTCCCATCGGGGTGCCTCCCTGGAGCTGTTTCTGGAACGCCTGGGACCCCATGAAATGGTGCCCATGGGAAGTTCATTGAAAATTTGCCTGGTGGCCAGCGGCGCCGCCGATATTTACCCGCGGCTGGGACTCACCTCGGAGTGGGACACAGCCGCCGCCCAGGCGGTGGTGGAGTGCGCCGGCGGACAGGTCGTTGACCTGGAAGGCCAGCCGATTCGTTACAACACCCGCGCTGAGGTATTGAACCCCTATTTCCTGGTCTTTGCAGACACCAGCTACGATTGGGTCGGCTTTGCCGCTGCGCCGTAAAGACGTCCATCGCCTTTGCTGTTAACATAGATAAATGCGCCAGGCTTCTGGAATGACCGAAAATATCGATATAAAAATTTTCAGTAACCGCGCCCGCCTGAAAGAACTCCGCGTCGAACATCGCGATCTCGACTTCGCCATCATGGAGCTCTCCAGGAGTGCCACCGCTGATCAACTCAGGGTCCGCCGACTCAAGAAGCAAAAGCTTCGCCTGCGCGACCAGATCACGCGGCTGGAAAGCCAGCTGATTCCTGACCTCAACGCCTGAGGTCAGC
>JBPCXH010000092.1:0-4849 GCA_051008735.1 Gammaproteobacteria bacterium
CCTTTGGTCGATGCCTATGACGTGTATGTCACGCGGGCCAATTCACCCAGCACATTGCTGGCAGGCCCGGTGGATGCCGCACTGGCTGCAGGAGACGTGTCGGGCATAGTGATTGTCGACACAGGTACAACCGATGCAGTGGAGTTGGTTTTGCTTGACGACCTTGGGCCCTGAGGCAGAGCTTAAGGCGAATTACGCCGATAGAAGTGCACGGTTTTCTCGTCCGAGTCGTCTTTTTCTGAGCAGCAACTTGATTTGGCTTGCGCCGGCTTTCGCCAGCGTCGGTACAAAGCAAAGCCCACCACGACCACCACAAGGGTCAGCGCGATCAGTTCCTGCCAGCCGGGACTCATAAGATCACAATAACTGATAGCACAGCAGCGCGCCTGCGTAGCCCAGGCCGGTCATATAGAACCATGCGCCCACGGGCCATTTCCAGCTGCGGGTTTCCCGCCCGATGACGGCCACCGTGGCCGCACATTGCAGGCAAAAGGCATAGAACACCAGCAGGCCCAGCACCATGGGCAGGTTAAAGACCCGGCGCCCATCCGCGTGCTTTGCATCGCGGAGGCGCCCCACCAGGGCGTTTTCATTGGCTTCCGGATCGCCTACTGCGTATATGGTTCCCAGCACGGCGATAACCACTTCCCGGGCCGGAAAGCTGGCGATAACGGCGGCTGTAATTTTCCAGTCCCACCCGAGGGGGCGAAACACCGGGGCGACGCTTTGACCCATGCGTCCGAGCAGGCTCTGTTCCAGATAGGCCGCTGCCTGCTGCTCCTCAATTCCGGCCAGGGCCGTATCCAGTGCTTCGCCGCTGAGCTGAATGGCGGCCACGCTGCGTTGAGTGTCGAAATTTGCTGCAATTTCAGGTGGACGCGGAAAGTATGCCAGGGCCCAGATCAGGACAGCGACGGTGAAAATTACTGTCCCGGCCCGCACCAGAAAAATTTTGGCGCGGGACAGTAGCTTGATGCCCATGCTTTTCAGGCTCGGCAGTCGATAGGGCGGCAGTTCGATCAGGAAAGTGGGTGTGGGCCCGCTCAGGACAGTGCGTTTCAATAACAGTGCTGTGAGAATGCCGCCGAAGATGCCCAGCAGATAAAGACCAAACAGCACCAGGCCCTGCAGATTGATCAGGCCGCCCAGAAAGTATTGCTCCGGAACGAAAGCAGCAATCAGCAAAGCATAAACCGGCAACCGTGCTGAACAGGTCATGAAGGGTGCGGCCAGGATAGTGGCGAAGCGGTCGCGCTCTTCGGGTATGACCCTTGTTGCCAGAATGCCGGGTACTGCGCAGGCAAAACTCGACAGCATGGGAATGAAAGACTGTCCCGACAAGCCGACGCTGCGCATGAGTCGGTCCATCATAAAAGCTGCCCGCGGCATGTAGCCGGAGTCTTCCAGGAAAATAATGCAGGCAAACAGGATCAGAATCTGGGGGAGAAAAATAATAACGCTGCCCACGCCGGCTATGACACCATCGACCAGCAGGCTGGATAAGGCCCCGGCTGGCAGCTGCGTCATCAGGAATTTGCTCAGGCTTGCTGCGCCACCATCAATGATATTCATCATTGGCGCAGCCCAGGAGAAAACAGCCTGAAAAACAGCCGCCATGACGATGAGGAATAGCAGTGAGCCGATCAGCGGTTGATTGGTGATGGCATCGAGTCGGTCGCCCAGGGTGCGTGCCTGAGGGACTCGGGATTCCGCGCCATCCATGAGCGCATGAATTTTGTCGTAGCGAGCCTTGGCTTCCAGGGCGGCCAGTGAACTGCCTGTTGCCAGTCGCGAGCGCAGGTCTTCGATTTCTTCAATGATGGAAGGGTCGGCCGTCAGGCTCACCCGCTTTTCCGCGATGCCGCCGCGATCAATCAGGGCGCGTTCAACTTCATAGGCGCTCAAGTGCGAGCCCTGGTCCCGGAGTTTCTCCGTCAGCTGCCGGGCGCCGGCATGAACCGCCGGGAGCAGCGGTTCTGCTGCCGATGCCGATTTGCCGATGGCTGCAAAGACTGCGCCGCGCAGTTGCTCCAGGTTCTGGCCCGAGGCTGCTGCAACGGGCACCACGTGAATACCCAGGGACTTTGCCAGGGCATCGTGATCCAGGCTGATGCCCTGACGCTCCGACAAGTCTGACATGTTCAGGGCGAGCACCACGGGCAGGCCCAGTTCAATCAACTGCGTAACCAGGAACAGATTGCGGCGCAGATTGGTCGCATCGGCAACGGCCAGGATGACCTGCGGCTTCGGCAGGTCTTCCACGTGGCCCAGGAGGGCATCCACGGCGATGGCTTCGTCAGGTGACTGGGCTGCCAGGGAGTAGACACCGGGCAGATCGACCAGGTGCAATTCCCGGCCGTCCTGGCGCAAGACACCGGAGTGTCGTTCCACGGTAACGCCAGGGTAGTTCGCGGTTTTCTGCTTTAGCCCGGTCAGGGCGTTGAACAGGGTGCTCTTGCCGGTATTGGGGTTACCGATCAGGGCAACGACTGGGGCGTCACCCGCACTGGCGCTAGCCACTCGCGCTGCCTACGGATACGCGGCGTGCCTCATCCCGACGCAGGGACAGGGCCGAGCCCATGACTTCGATTTCGATGGGGTCGCCGCCAAGAGCGCGGCGCGTGACCTGAATCACTGTGCCTTCCAGCAGCCCCAGGGCCATCAGGCGCTGGGCCAGGGGGTCTTCGCCGCTTACGGCCTTGACCGTGGCGCGTTCGCCATTTTTCAGCTTGTCCAGCGTCATACAGTCCAGCCGGGCAAACCGTGCCCGCAATGGCGATGAGCTTAAATGAGAATGATTATCAAGTACAGGAGAGGCCGCCGGGCCGGGCCCCCGCTAGCCAGCGCGTCGTCTGGCTTTCTTGCTATTGATCTCGGCCTCGTAGGCCCGAGTGAATTCTTCGCTGAAAGACTCAGGCATACGCCCTTCTTCATGATAGGTCAGCACATGGTAGGTCTCTTCGTAGAGTTCCCAGTACTTCAATTTGTTCGCACCGGCTAGCAGGCTATTGCGTTTGAGCCCGCGGTCGAAGCGCGTACGCAGTTCATCCGGGTCAAAACGTTCCACGTAATCCTGCACGGCCTGGGACATGGCCTTGAGGGTGGCGTGTTCATGCTGCTGCAGGTCATTGAAGCTGGCTTTCACGGCGTCTTCTGCGGGGAGGTAGGAGTCGCTGCGATCACCCAGCATGTACTTCAAGGCTTCCGGCACGCCCGGTGAGATTTTCAGCGGGTTGTTCTGTTCCCGGCGAATAAGCGTCTGAGGCAGGCGAAAATCTTCTTTTGTCTGGGTGCGGGTGCGCAGCAGTTCCATCAGTCCGGTGGTCATCACCTGCAGCAGTTCCCCCGCCGTGCGCAGGACTTCTGCCGGTGGTGTGCCGGCCAGATCCCGGGCATTCAGCCCCGCCGCTTCCAGAAGGATAGCAGCGGCCCGGTCCTGTCCGGGGGCGCCCAGCCCCGGCATGGGAAGTACCTCGCTGAGCTGACTCACCTTTTGCGAGCCTTCGGTCTGAGCCAGATGGCGCTCCAGAGCGTCAGATTCGACCAGCTTGTCGGCATCCATCAGGGCCAGCTCGACCGAGGAATCTTCAGGCACTTGCTGGGCACGGACCACGGAGTCACGCATGCCGTCCTCTTCGGCACCGTCGGTTTCCTCGCTGAGCTCCACGCCCATCTCAAATTCACCGATGCGAATCCGATCGCCGTCAAAAAGGCGCTGGGGGTGGCCTTTGCCAACCGGGATATCGGCGCCGTTAACAAAGACGCCGTTGCGGCTGGTGTCCACCAGGTAATAGGCGCCGCCCTGAAAATCTATCAGGGCATGCCGGCCAGAGACGTAACGATGCGGGTCGGGCAGCACCCAGTCATTGTCCAGGCTGCGGCCGATGGTGCCGCCACAGGCCACGAAATCACGTGCTTGCTCATCGCCCATCAAGTGGGCGTTATCGCTGACGATTTGCAGGCGCAACGGCATCCGGGTCTCCATCCCATTCCAGACGACAGGCCCTATCCAACAGATAGTCGGCCTCCTGAAGGGCATGATGCCGCCGGTGGGGCCAGTGCGCCCGGCGCTAGTTCACAAAATACCGCCTGCGGCGACTGGGCTATAATTTGAGCCGGTTACCGGCCCAGTCTTTAGGCCTCCGTTTAACAATAATCCCGGGATGTGTTTACAGATGACAGCCAGTCGTCTCTACAAAGTCGTGTTTCTCAATCAAGGCAAGGTCTACGAGATTTATGCCCGCAGTGTTTCGCACGGTGACTTGTTCGGTTTCATTGAGGTTGAGGAGTTGGTATTCGGCGAGCGAACAACTGTGGTTATCGATCCGGGCGAGGAAAAAATTCAGGATGAGTTCGCCGGGGTCAAGCGTACCTACATTCCCGTCCATGCAATCTTGCGCATCGATGAAGTGGAGAAACAGGGCGTTAGTAAAGTCAGCGATGCCGACAAAG
Organism: Gammaproteobacteria bacterium; assembly: GCA_051008735.1. Taxonomy (GTDB): domain Bacteria; phylum Pseudomonadota; class Gammaproteobacteria; order Steroidobacterales; genus J054. The sequence goes on from JBPCXH010000092.1 coordinate 4,453, forward strand.
GCAATGTGACTCAGTTTCCCATGCCGGTCTATACGCCGGGTGGGCCGGGCGGCGACAAAGGCCGTTGACGGAAAACTGAGCGTGCCTGTCTCTAAAGCTTCGCGCCGCGCCGAGGACATTCTGCAACTGTCGGGTCCGGCGGCCTTGTCTGCATTTCAGCGCACCCGGTTATTGCAACAGCTGCAGTCGGCTGTGCCGGCCTGTACGGCGGTGCATGCACAGTATGTGCACCTGGTTCAGCTGACTGCGGCATTGAGCGTGACTGAGCGCCGCAATCTGGATGCTTTGCTTGACTACGGCGCGGCCATCGACGAAGCGCCGTCAGCCGAACTGGATGTGTTCATCGTGCCGCGGCTGGGGACGATCTCGCCCTGGTCCAGCAAGGCCACAGATATTG
>JBPCXH010000093.1:0-4833 GCA_051008735.1 Gammaproteobacteria bacterium
GTTCTGAACCCGTCCGGTGCCATCGGCACGGAGTTCCAGCAAGGCCGGATGAAAACGTCCGGTATCAATTTCCCGCCCGTTAAAAGTGAAAACTATGTCAGCTCCGACCAGTTCCGCAGCCTGTAAGCCGTCGGTCAGGACAGCCGTGGGAGATATCTCAAAACGCAAAGAACTCCCTTGGGCATAGAACTCTGTGCCATCAATGATTCGTTCCAGGGCGAAGGCGGGGAAACCTGACGGCGTTCCGGGGACAAGGGTGCCGGAGACCCGATAGCTAACTTCGAATAGCGCGGGATTGTTGTATACGCCCGGAGCCAGGTTGGCATCTACCTTAATGAGAAAATCAAAGGTCGTTACGTCGCTGAACACCGGCGTGCGCTGAAAGTCGCTGCTGTGGATTGCCAGGTCAAAGGCCTGGGCGCTGCCGCCAATCATGATCAAAGCGATCAATCCATAGCGCAGATAGTGCACGGCAGACAATGTCTCTACCATCGTGGGATTCTCCGGGCGAGACGGGACGCAGCTTGGCGCGACGATCACCAGCCTATACTGAATACTCACCATCTTGAAAATGACACTAATGACAGTTTCTGCCCAACTCAGGACGCTGGTTGTACTTTATTGGCTGGTGGGCACCCTGGATGTCGTCGCATCGCTGTGGTTAAAGACTGAGCTGCCGCCAGATTTGCTGGCCTGGCAGCAGCTGCAGGCGGCCGCGCATACAGGCATTGGTGAATGGCTGCTGCAAATCTGGATGATCATCCTGTTGCTGGCATTGATCGTGGGGAGCCTGGGTATCTTCCGTTTATACCGGTGGGGGCGGTGGGGATTCGCGTTGGCCAACCTGGCCATGTTTGCCTCCTATCCCTTGCTTGATGCAATGGTCTATACGTGGTTCGGCGGCTTGTTCGCCGATGTGGCCATGCTGCTGACGGGGGCGATTCTATGGGGCGCGTTTAGTCGGGCAGGCACCGGGTTACTGCAATCGGCCGAGACCGACTCTATCCGCCGCAACGGATAAATTGACGCGGCGCCACCCAACTTGTTGCCGTTTTGTGCCAGCATTAAGGGCATGAGTATTGAGAAAGGATCATTCTGGTCGGCAATCGTTTGGATGCTCAATGGCATCCTGCTGGTTACCTGGCTCTACGGCGCCAGTCTGGCCTATCAGAAAGATGGAATGGGCCAGGGCCTGCTGGCCCTATTTGTCCCCCCGTATGGGATCTACGTTGCCTACTCCGAAGGCGTGGCGGGTAACATGACCAACGAGGGGGCGGGCAGTTGGGTAAAGCCGGGCTTTTCTGACCTGGTGACAGAGTTTGAGAACCGTTGCCTGACCAACGATGCTGACAGGGAGCTTTCAGGCATGGTGCCGGCGCACTATGCAGAGTTTTGCCTGTGCATTGCCAGGGCCACGGTGGACCTGCGCATGCCGGAAGAGATCGAGTACCAGAAACGTACTGGAAACGTCACTGATCAGTTCCAGCAGCGTTTTAACTTCGCCCAGCGAAGTTGCGCAGCCACAGCTCGCTTTGTGCGTATTCCCCCCGATTCAGAACCTACCAGCACCCCCGCGGCAGACTAGCAGCACACTCGCTCGCCATCGCCTACAATGCCCGCTTGCCCGGGTGGCGAAATTGGTAGACGCAAGGGACTTAAAAACTTGAGCACCCGGTCGGAAATCGGCCGGCGTGAATGGAGTCAAAGTCGGGGAAACCTCAGCGCGATTGGGCGGTGGCAATCCCGAGCTAAGCCGACGGCGGCAGCGCCGCGGAAAGTGTAGAGACTTGACGGCTCCCGCCTAAGTATCGGCAAACCGGTATAGGGTGAAGAGAAAGTCCAGACCCCAAATGCCATAGGCAGCGGCGAAAGTCGTAGTGGGTAAGAAAATCCCTCGGAGGTAACTCCGTGCCGGTTCGAGTCCGGCCCCGGGCACCACTTCAACTAAAGGTCGCAATCCGGCAGACAATGGCAAAATAATAATGGAAAGCCTTGGCAAAAAAATTGCTCGCGCGTCGGAACGCTGGCGTGTGGTGGATAGTAAATTTATCCACAATAAGCGGCGCTACTTGCTGCAGACCCTGTTATCCGTCATCACCATCCTGGCAGTCTTGCTGGTGCTGGATTCTGTTACCCACACGGTCTTGATTGCATCTCTGGGCGCCAGCGCATTTATCGCTTTTGCTTTACCCCGCAGCTACCCGTCGCAGCCGCGTTACATGCTGGGTGGCTATTGCGTCGGCACCGTGGTGGGCTGCCTGCTGTCCTGGACTGCTGGCTGGCTGGCGGGTGGAGTTGGACTGGACCTCCGGCTGACACAGCTGGTCTGTGGCGCCGTGGCCATGGGTTTGGCGTTTTTCTTGATGGTACTGACGGGTACGGAACATCCGCCGGCTGCCGCACTGGCCCTGGGCTATGTGCTTAACGAGTGGGATTGGGGGACGGTGGGTGTCGTGATGGCTGGCATAGCCATGCTGGTGGTCGTCACACAGATTTTCCGGGCCCGGCTCATGGACCTGGTCTGAAAATCGCCGGTGTTGAAGCAGAGCTAGCTTAAGAGGCCATCGCCCGGGGGCCCATCATGCTGGTATCAGCGTGATCCCCGATATCGTCAGTGGGCAGAGGCCGCTCAGCGCCTTCCGGCTCACAATAGCGCAGCCGGTAATTGCCAATCTGAATGACATCGCCGTCTCGCAAGGCATGGCGGGTAACCGGGGTGGCATTAACGTAAGTGCCATTTGTGCTCTGCAGGTCGACCACGTAAATGGCGTCTTCCCGGCTGACCAGCAAAGCGTGATGCCGGCTGACAAAGCGATTATCCAGGCTGATATCGTTGCGTTCGTGCCGGCCGATCATTATCCGGGACTCTTCCAGGGTGCATCGATCAATCTGGGTCCCCCGGAGAATGATTTCCAGCTTGGGCCGCGGCAAAGCCGGATCCCCCGGTTCGGATTCCGGATCATCCAGGCAATAGCGACTCTGAGTTTGGTCGGCAATGTCTGCCATGCCCTCGGAATCGAGAATTCGCTCCAGGTCAGAGCTGCCAGTCAGGATAAAGCTGATAGCGTGTTGTCCGTCGCTGCATTCGGTTGCTAGTTGCTGCACGGTTTCCAGTACGCGTGGACCGAAATCCTGGGCATCTTCCAGCACTAACACCGTGTGCCGGCCCTGGCCCATTTCATGCTGGGCAAATACGTTCAGGAGCTTGCGCATTTCATCGCAGGAAGATTCGAAGGGCTCAAAGCCCAGTTGCTCCAGGACGCGCTCCAGGAAAGATCGCTGATCGCCTGTCGCGGCAGCCAGGTGCACGCAGTGGCTAACTTCCGAGCTTTGGAGAAAGCGGCGGATTAACATCGACTTCCCGCTGTCCGCGCCGCCCGTCACAATAGCGAAGGGCATGCCGTCAGAGAGGGCTTGATGGAGGTAGTCTTGTGCGCCTGAGACGCGTGCTGGTTCAGTCATGGCAGAACAACCACTTATTGTCATCTTCTAAGAAGACTTGTTATTTGTTAGCCAGTTTAGGCCTGCAAAACACGCATGTAAAGCTTTGCCGACAATCCATCTTAATTATATGCTATAACATATTGTAATTATTATTTATTTAGCGGTTTTACTTTGTCCAATCTGAAGGCTGAAAATCTCACGCTCTGGCGCGGTGAACTCTGCTTGTTTGACAGGCTTAGCTTCAGCGTGTCGCAAGGTGAAGTCATGCAGGTGCGAGGGCCCAATGGCGCCGGTAAGACCACGCTGTTGCGAGTGCTGGCCGGATTGACGCGCGCAGAAACCGGACGGGTGAGCTGGTCCGGGGAGGCAACCACCGCGCAGCGCAGCGAATTCGGGCTCGCCCTGGCCTATTGCGGTCATCAGACGGGCTTAAAGGGGGACCTGAGCCTGCGGGGCAACCTGGCCTTTTCGGGGCGACTGGCCGGCCTGGCCGGTGAACCCTGGCTGCCGCTGCTGGACCAACTGGGCCTGACCGCCAGTGCCGACCGCCTGGTGCGGCACCTCTCGGCGGGTCAGCAGCGGCGAGGTGCACTGGCCCGGGCTTTGATGCTGCCGGCTCGGCTTTGGATACTGGACGAGCCGTTCACCAATCTGGATGGGCAAGGGCGCGAATTTCTGGAAGATCGGCTGGATCAACATTTGTCAGGTGACGGGCTGGCCGTTATTGCCGCTCATCACGACCTGCGTGAACGGACCGGTTTGCGCCGCCTTGAGCTTGGGGTGGCGGAATGAGGACCACGACGGCCATGCTGGCAATAATTCGGCGTGATCTGGCCCTGGGCTTCAGCCGCTGGGGCGATGTGGCCAGTCCGCTGATGTTTTTCGCCATTGTGACGGCGCTGTTCCCCCTGGCTTTATCACCGGCGCGGGCGGTGCTGCAGAATCTGGGACCAGGGGTCCTGTGGATAGGTGCCTTGCTGGCCATGTTATTGGCCCTGAATGCCCTGTTTCGTCAGGATCTGGAGGATGGCAGCATGGAACAGCTGGTCGTGGGCCCGCATCCGCTGCCCCTGGTGATGCTGGCCAAGGCCATCGCCCACTGGCTATTGAGCGGTTTACCGCTGGTGCTGCTGGCGCCGGTGCTGGCTGTCACCTACCATTTGCCTGCTGATGGTGTTTGGGCGCTGTGCGCCACTCTGCTGCTCGGCACACCCACCCTGAGTCTGCTGGGATCCGTAGGTGCTGCGCTGACAGCGGGGGTCCGCCAATCGGGCGGCCTGCTGGCCCTGTTGGTGCTGCCTCTGTGTTTGCCGGTGCTGATGTTCGGCGCGCGGGCCACGGCCCTGGCGGCAGAAGGAGAGATCATTAGTGGACCGCTGTATTTGCTGG
>JBPCXH010000094.1:0-15613 GCA_051008735.1 Gammaproteobacteria bacterium
CCCAAGGGCTGGGGTGATTCCGGTATGCGCCCGACCTTGAATGGCACCGGCTTCATGTTTGAGGTACTGGATGAATTTGCGGATGACTATATCCAGTACGCGGCCAGGCTCGATACCCCGGTGCTGGAGGTCGGCTGTGCTTACGGGGTGGCATCGCTGCCCGCCCTGGCATCCGGCGCGAGCGTTACTGCCTGTGACCTGGACCAGGGACATCTGGACATACTCCGGGAAAGCGCCCCGGAAGATCAGCGACACCGCCTTGAGTGCGTTCAGGGCGCGCTGCCCGGCGTCGACTTTCCCGAGGACCATTTTGGTGCGGTGCTCTGTTCCCGGGTGCTGCACTTTCTTGATGGCAGCGCCGTGGATGCCTCAGTCAGAAAAATGTTTCGCTGGCTGCAACCCGGCGGTCGCCTTTACCTGGTTGCCGACACGCCCTACGGAATCTGGCGAAAGTTTATTCCCGTGTTCGAAGCACGACGGGCACGGGGTGATCGTTGGCCCGGCCTGATGATCGCGCTGGAGAACTACCTGCCCCAGGTTCCAGCTGATCGGCCCATCAAGGGGCCACCCTTCATGAACTTGCTGGACACTGAATTGCTGCGTCGGATCTGCGAGGAAGCCGGGTTTCAGGTGCAGCGAGCAAGCTTCATTGACCGCAGTGATTTTTCCGGCATGGGCCGCATGGATGGCCGGGAGAATTGCGGTGTGATGGCTATCAAACCGGTCTGACGGCCGGCACCGCCGCGGCGAGAATCCGGCGCATGGGTTCGGCCGCATCTGCCGGCGCCACGCCAGCGGCCGCCAGATAAGCCACCAGGTTACTCGCAGCACTGGCGCCGATCTCTTCATCGGCCCGCCGCCCCATTTGCTCAGCCGCCCAGCCGGCCAGCAGATCAAGCTCCAGCCGTTCGGCCGCCAGTTCCGCAGCCTGCAATCGATCACCCAGGGCCGCTGTATCGGCACCTTGTGCGGCGGGCAATTCCACCTGACACGATCGCCGCAAGCTGCGCAGTGGCTGAATCATTTCTGCCTGCCAGGCTTCGGTCAAGCGAAGGCAATCACGAAAGCGCTCAGCATCCAGTCGACCGGGTCCGGCGACGGCGGACCAGACAGCAAACAGCAGCAAGTTCACGTCCAGACCGAAACGATCCTGCAACTCAAGGCAAGCTTCCTTAACATCGGATTTTCCGTAGAGCGAAACAGAAAAATCCCAGAGCCCATGCATTGTTTGTGTTGCTGTTTTATCAACCATTAAGAAATTACATATGGTAAAAACGCTGCATCAGGCTAGCATGACGAGACGAATTTGATGCAGCACACACTGTGAACAAACATCGTTACATTATGTGAAATAGAAAGCTGACTGACTACGTCTTCGCACCCCCAGTGCATCGATAACGTGAATCAGTGACACTCCTTAGTTAACCCTGATCGATACTATTTAACCTCTTACTATAGGCGCCGCCTGTGCGGCCGTTTCGGAACGCTATGGTCGCGATAAACGACATGGAGGGCTCCGCCCAAAAAACCCACGACCTAAAACAGGTTCTGGAGCAGTTCCTGGCCGCCCGCATAAATGTTGAAGTTTTGCTGGCAAGCGTCAGCAGCGCCCTCGAAGATGACCTTAACTGCGCTGATGATCTGCAGGAAAAGCTGGACGATGCCTTGCGGGCCGGCATGCTGCCTGAGCAGGTTTGGGAGCGCATTACGGCCGAGATTGACCAGGCCATCTCCGAAGACGAGCCCACGGAATGGTCTGAAGACTCCTCGGTTACGCCAAGCAAGCGTCAGGGCCGGCCGAACGCCAGCGATGTCTACCCGGCCTCGGCCATACCGCTGCCAGTCAGCGCTCCACCGGCCGTGCCGGACAACCCAGTCTATGCGGCACAGGCCAAACCGCCAGCCGGCCCCATGGAACCCGGGAAACTCCTCGGCGATCGCTACGTCATCGTGTCGCGGGCCAAGACCGGTGGCATGGGGGACATATACAAGGCCCTGGATCGACGCAAGAAGGACTCAGGCGCTCCCGATCCGTGGGTAGCCATCAAAATCCTCGGCGAGGATTTCGCTGGACACCCTCAGGCCCTGGCCAGCATGGAAAGCGAAGCTGCCCAAAGCAGAAAGCTGGACCATCAAAACGTCGTTCGAGTCTTCGACTTTGACCACAGTGGCGAGCGCTGTTTCATCACGATGGAATGGCTGGAAGGTGAATCCCTGGTCGACATCATGGATCGCGCCCCACAACAGCCTTTACCAGAAGCCCAGGCAAGACAAATCATTCAGGGCCTTGGCGCTGCCCTGTTGCACACGCACGAACGGGGCGTGGTACACGCGGATATCAAGCCTGGCAACGTCTTTGTCGACCACAAGGGAGAGGCCAAGCTGCTGGATTTTGGTATTGCCCGCGCAGCAGCGGCGATCCACGATGTCAGTGAGCTCAATGCCCTGACACCGGCCTTCTGCAGCTGTGAAGTACTGGAGGGCCAGGCAGCAACGCCGCTGGATGACCTGTTCTCCTTCGGCCTGCTGGCCTATCGAGCCCTGGCCGGAAAACGAGCCTTTGGTCGGGTGACCGCTATCGAAGCCGAGACCGGGGGCTGTGAACCGGAACGCGTGGATAGCCTGAATGACAACGAATGGCAGGCCTTGAAGGCTGCCCTTGCATTCAGGCGTGAAGGACGACCCCCTGATGTTGCAAGCTTCCTGGCGGCCTTTAACGAACCCGTTGCAGGGTCGCCAGAACCCGCGGACTCCAGCAGCCCAATGCAGACGCAGGGCTCGCAAACTGATCTGGGCCCGGACAATCCGGCCATGCAGACCTCGCCAACTGAACTGCGCCCGGAGGGGCCAGAGGCGCTCACCACGTCCACTGATCTGAGCCCGGACGATCCGGCTGCGCTGACGACAGGCAGTTCACCCCTGGTCGAGGCTGCCAGTCCGGAATATCTCCCTGCTCAGGCCCGACCGGGTCGCTTCAGAAAAGTGGCGCTGAGAGCGACACCCCTGCTGCTGCTTGGCGTGGCTGCGGTTTTCTGGCTCAGCGGTGAAGAGGCTCCGGACCCGGCACTCGTGACCAGGCCTAGCCCCGAAACTCGCCCGCCATCTTCCGTTGCGCCGACTTCTGCAATACCACCGCGTGGTGTTAGCAGTGAAACGACGACTGGCAACCGCACTGCGGGTTCATCCGCGTCTGAAACTGCAGCCGCAGACAAAGGTGATACGCCGATTGACCGGTCTCTGGACCGGGCTGCCCGGGAACCGGATGCGACCCGCATCAGCACCGAGGGCCCGGGTGCAACAGGCGAACCGCCCACCCCGGACACATCAACCGAATTGCTTGCAACCGTGCCGGCACCTCAGGTTCAACTGGCTTCCAATAATGCTGCGCAGGCTATTTCGCCGGTGTCCGGGCCTGCACAAGCACCCGCTTCGTCGCAACTGGTCGGCTTTGGCGTCGATACCGGAGGGCAAACCAAGGAGACAAGTGGCGCACTGGCCGATACGCCGGTCGCACAGGCCTTGGATACGCCCGCGGCGGGGTCCATGCTAGCCAGCCCAGATAAAGCTGCGGCCGGCGAATTAGCCTCGATGCCGGCCACCATGGGCCCACCCAGGCCGAACCCGGCGACGCTCATACCAACGACGGAATACGGACCTGCCCCGGTCCCGGTGCCTGCCGGACCCAGGCAGGTACCCATGGCTGAACTGGAATTCGAACGCTTTGTAGAGCCCCGCTTCCCCCGTCGCGTCGGGGCCCGCCGGACCAATGGCTGGGTGAAGGTGGAATTTCTTATCAACCAGAATGGCTCCACCCAAGATATCCGGATCGTCGACTCTGAGCCGGCAGAAATTTTTGATCAAGCGACTGTGGATGCCGTGGAAAAATGGCGATTCAAACCACCCACGGTCGGAGGCGTTGTCGAACAGGTACGCAGCAGCGTTCGCCTGCGTTTCGAACCGCAGCGCTAGACCGGATCAGAAACCCAGCGGCCCGAAGATATCGCGCTTGCGGAAAAGGCTGGTGGCGAAGCGCCGCCGCACTTTGCCCGGCGTGAGCCAGCGCACCGCGGCCCCATTCTTGTTTGCCTTGAGCATGCCTTCCACCAGAAAAGGCGTCACGGTCTCAACCGTATCGGCCAGGATGTTCAGAATTTTTTTACTCCGCTCCCACGCTTCGCCGCGTTGATCCGGTGGCGGCACCAACATATCCGTCACGACGATACCCGGGCTCAGATAGCACATATGCACGGGCGTATTTTTCAGCTCCAAGGCCAGGGCTTTGGTCAGATACTTAACCGCATACTTGGTTGTCCCGTAAGGAGCGATAGCCGGTCGAACCTGACCATTGCTGCCGAAACCCTCCATATTGAAGATTTTGCCGCTGCCCTGCTTGTACATCCCAGGAATCACAACCCGACAGCAATTCATCATGCCGATCACATTAGTCTGGACGGTCAGCGAAAAATCGTCCGGCGGCAAGGAGAAAAACGGCGCCTTAATGCCGTCTCGACCGGCATTGTTGACCCAGATATCGACCTGCCCGAGTTCCCGACTGGCGCATTCCCATAAGGCCTCTACCGCCGAGTACTCGGCAACATCGCAGGATTGACCGGCAATCTTGCGGTCCGGAAATTCCTTACGCAGCTCCGTGACCGTGGCATCCACGGCATCGGCTCGCCGGCTTGAGATCACCACATCATGGCCACGCGTGAGAAACTCGCGGGCCATGCCCAGCCCGATACCCTTGGTACTGCCGGTAATCACGATATTCATTGGCTGCCTCCACGAAACATGCTGCGCCAGATCCTGGCGGCCAGAAAAGCGCGCTATTCTGACACAGCACGACTTGGCACGGATCCGAATCCGGCCGTTGATGGCTGGCGAAGACAAGCAGGAGTGGTCAATGCAGGCACGATGCCCGCAGGGGCTATAATCCAAAGATCCATAGGGGAGTTAAACATGACGACGACAAGACGCCTGGCCTGGCTCACAGCGCCTGCCTGCCTTTGCTTTGCATCCCTGGCCCTGGCCGGTGGTCACAGTGGTGGCGCCCCGACGGGGGATGCAGCAGCCGGTGAGAAGAAAGTTGCAGCCTGCACCGCATGTCATACACCGGCAGACTTTGCTGGCCTGAGTGAGGCCGACCTTAACGGCGCGATCAAGAAGGTTGCTTCGGGCGGAGTGGCCGGTCACCCGGACGTCGGTAACGTCAGCGATCAGGATATTGCTGACCTGGCGGCCTTCCTGGCAAAAGCCAATATGTAGGACAACCGGGCAGCCCGTGGCTCTGCGCCGCGGGCTGCTTCAATTGCTGGCTGTCGCCTGCGGCAGCGCGTGGACAATACCGCGGTGGCAATCAATACACGTCTTGCCGCCCGGCTCCAGAGACGCATGTATCCTCGCCGCCATCGGTGACTGTTTCTCCGAATTCATCGACGCCGGGTCATGACAGTGGCGGCAAAATTGGGAATCATTAGCCCGAAACTGGGCCCACACATCTTCCGCCATTTCACCGCGGTGAGCCTCCCATTTCTCTTCCGTGTTCAACTTGCCCATTAATTCCGGAATGATGTCGCCCGACACGGCCACTTTCATCGCAACCACCGAAAACCAGCCTTTGGGTATATGACAATCTGCGCATTCAGCACGCACGCCGGATCGATTACTGAAATGGGTTGAAGCCTCGTATTCAGGCTTCACGAACAGGGTGTGAGAATGACAGGCCGTCAGACAAAAATCTGTCGTGCTGGTGGCATGAATTACCCAGTTAAATGAGCCCAGGGCGATGGCACCGGCAAAAAAAGCCAGCAGTGCACCCACCGGGATGCCCAGCGCCCAACGGGCACTCGGACGCCGCCACAGACCACCCGCTTGCTTGTCCTTGTCAGTCATAGATCTCTCCCTTTCCGCGTCAGCGGTGTCCTCATGGGGCCACCACTGCGCCACTGCTCGCGCATCACTTCACGGAATCGATTAACGCCGGAAAAAAATTCTCGCATCATTACGACCCAGTAATACCTCCCCCGGGGGGTAAGGCGCAAGACTGCATCCTGCTCACGGACAGCGCCTGCCAGCTTCAGAGCCGCCACCTCGGGCGCTAATCTCCGCCAGGCAGCAGCGCCAAACCGATCGATCGTCAGACCCTTGTCCAGATGCAGACCGAACAGGCGCATCAGCAGGTGGTAACGCAACTGCTCGCGCCGCGAGAATTCGCGACTGTGCGTCACACCCGTTTGTCCGGAAGCTACCCGGGCCTGGTAGTCACGGAGCGAAAAAGTGTTGGCCTGCAGCTGGCCCTGCAGGTATCCAAAGGCGCCGCTGCCGGCGCCCACATAGTCCTCATGCGCGATAACGTATTCATCCACCTGGGCGGCGCCACGCGAAAAGCACCAGGCTGAAGAGGCCTGATATGCCTGGCCCAGGCCTGACTCAATCATCCGGTAGAGGGCCTGCTCACTGTCTGCCTGCGTCTCCCCCATCTCCGCCCGCATGCGCGCGCGCGTCGACGGAGTCACCATCAGGGGATAAAAAGAAGCCTGCGCCACGCCCACCTCCTGCGCGAGGATCTCCAGGTCCCGGGCAAAACTGTCAGCACTCTGGCCCGGGAGATTAAAGATCAGATCGGCGTTCACCGTCGGAAAGGCCGTCTGGACGCGAGCCAGGCGTTCCGCTATCTCCAGGCCAGATCCATAAGCCTGATAACGCCCCATGCGCTTTAGCAATTCATCATCAAAGGATTGCACGCCGACCGACAGCCGGGTTATCCCGGCTGCCTGCAATGCCTGTATCACCGGGGGCGTCAAATGGTTCGGGTTGGTTTCAACGGAGATATCCGTGACGGCAAAGTGCTCGCGGAGCCAGCCCAGGGTCCGCGCCAGCTCCTCAGGCAGAACGGTGGGCGTACCGCCCCCGACATAGACTTCGCCGAACTCAAACCCAAGGGCCGCATAGTGGTCAATTTCAGCGCGCAGGGCTTCGAAATAGGGCTTTGCCTTTGCAGACCTGAACTGCACACGATGAAAGGAACAGAACGGGCACAGAGACTCACAGAAGGGCACATGCAGGTACAGCAGATAGCGATGACCGGGGACGGGGGCCGGCAAGCCGGCCGGCTTTTCATCGAATTGCAGGGCGCGCCGGCTGGCGTGCCGCATGCCGGCGCCAAGAAACTTCGCGATGGCCGTCATACCGTGGTCGCTCTGACAAGCAAAATGGGCCTCGTAAAACGGCTATAGGTATTTGCCCCGGTCCAACCCGGGAGGATATCCTGCCACCATTAAATACGCCTCAAGACGTTAATCCAATGCAGATGATCGGGGGATTCATGCGCGTAGCTGGCAATTGGCCACGTATCGGCCTGCTCGCACTGGTGGCCTTTGGCCTGGCCAGCTGCTCCGGCGATGACGGTAACGACGGCGCCCCCGGACCGCCCGGCACGCCGGCGACGGTCAATATTGAAGATGCGGCCCAACTGGAAGCCACCATTGGCGAGGTGACCATTGCCAGCCCACCCGTGATGAGTTTTAGCCTGGCAGATGGCAGCGACACCCCGGTCGTCGGCTTGCCGGCCAGCGCTATCAGTTTCACTATCGCCAAACTGGTACCGGGTACCGACGGCAACGCCAGCGCCTGGCAGAGCTATATCAATAAGATAGAGGAAGCGAACGGAGTCGGTCCGGGCACTGAGGACCAGGTACAGGCCACCACAGAAAACGGCGCCTCAGGAACCTTGGTCGATAATGAGGACGGAACTTATCTTTACACCTACGCAACGGATGTGGCCAATGTTCCGGGCGTAAGCTTCAACAGTAATCTGACCCATCGAGCCAGTTTCGAGATCCGGGGCTTTGCACCTGTCATTAATCCCGTCTACGACTTTGTGCCCGCCACCGGGGCCACGGCAGGCCTGTTCACCCGTGAAATCGTGGCCGACCCGAGCTGTAACGCCTGCCATGATCAGCTGGCCTTTCATGGCGGAGCGCGCTTTTCGGTGCAAAGCTGCATGAGTTGCCACAACCCCGGTTCCACCGATGCCCAGAGTGGTAATACGGTGGATATGAAAGTCATGGCGCACAAGATTCATTACGGGGAAAACCTGCCGAGCGTGATCGCTGGCGGCGAGTACGTCATTTACGGCTTCAATGACTCACCCCACGATTATTCAGCAGTCGTCTATCCGCAGGACATTCGAAATTGCCGGGGCTGTCATGACGAAAACAACCCGGCCACGCCCGATGCGGGGAACTGGATCAGTGTTCCCACGGCAGAAAGCTGCGGTTCCTGTCATGACGATGTCAATTTTGAAACCGGAGAGAATCATGGCAGTGGCATCAGTGCCGGCAATGATTCCTGCACCAACTGCCATCGCCCGGGCCGCAGCATCGGGGTTGAAGAGGCCCACGTGATTCCCGGCGAGGAAGCCTCGGCCGCTTTTGAATTGTCTTTGCTTGAAGTCGTGAATACCGCGCCGGGAGAATTCCCCGTGGCAACGGTCTCGGTGACCGACCCAACCAACGGCGACACGCCCTACGACATCCTGAACGACCCGGCTATCAATAGCCTGCGGGTCAACATCGCCTGGGATAATTTCGACATCAACAACACCGGCAGCGGCAGCGGCTCCGCCTCAGGCACACCGGCCCAGCCATTCCGTCTGAACGTGAAAAGCGATGGTGTTGATAATCTGGATGGCACGTTTACCGTGACTTCCGCCGATGCTATTCCGGCCTTTGTCGAGGGATCGGGCACGGCAGCTGCGGAGGCGCGCGGCAGCGTGGATGGAAATAACGTACCCATCGCCGGTCAATCCCTGGGTTACGCCATTACGGACGGCTTGCCCATAGACCGGCGACAAATCGTCGGTATCGACAGTTGCAATGGCTGCCATGGTGTACTCAGCTTCCATGGGTCCAACCGCACGGACAACATCGAATTATGTGTGACCTGCCATAACTCCAATGCCACCGACATTGCCAAACGGGTTGAAGCTGGCGTGGACAGCTCCAACTCGTTGGACGGCAAGGATGAAGAAACCATCGAGTTCAAGACGATGGTTCACGCAATTCATCGAGGTGAAGACCGCGATAATGCCTTTGTCTTGTATGGCTTCGGGGGCAATCCGACGGACTTCGGCGAAGTGGTGTATCCGGGCAATCTGGCGAATTGTGAGGGCTGCCACCTGTCCAATACCTACTATCCCGTCGGGGCTTTTGCCCTGGCAGCAACGATCGATATCGCCGCTGACATTGATGACCCGTACGACGATCTAAATATCACACCCAACGCTGCCGCCTGCTGGGGATGCCATGACCGTCCGGCTGCCGTCGCTCATATGGAACAATTCGGCGGTGCTTTCGACGCTGTGCAGACCGAGGACGGAACACTGATATCCCAGTCAGAAGGTACCGTCATAGAGACCTGCGACGTCTGCCATGGTCCCGGGCGCAGCGCCGATGTAGGCGAGCTACACGGACTGTAAGTGAAGGCTTTAGCCCTAATGCTGGTGGCCTTGGCCAGCCTGTTGATGACCGGCCCCGGCTGGTCCGAAGAAGACGAATCCGAAGCGCCTGCCCTGAGCCGGGCGGGGGCAGACGGTTGCCTGGGTTGCCACCGGCAGCCGGAATTGCAGGGCGTGTTCGCCAGTCCTCACGGCGAACGCGGCGATGCCCGCACGCCTTTTGCCCAACTCGAATGCGAAAGTTGCCACGGCGCCCAGGGCCGCCACCCCATGGGTGGCCGTGAGTCCATCATCACTTTCGGTGACGGCGCCCTCACGCCTGTGGATGAACAAAATGCCGCCTGCCTGAATTGTCACAACAGCCCGGTGGGCGCTGAATGGCATGCGGGGGAACACGCCGCCCAGGATTTAAGCTGTGCGTCCTGCCACAACTCTCATCTGGCCAGAGACCCGGTCCTGGCCGAGGCCACCCAGGCGGAGGTTTGCTATGACTGCCATCAGCGGCAGCGCGGCCAGGCCCAGAAGCCCTACGCGCACCCGGTGCGCTTTGGAAAAATGGACTGCAGCAGTTGCCATGCCCCCCACGGTTCAGCAACACAGGGCTCATTGAAACGCCTGACCCTGAACGAAACCTGCTATGAGTGTCACGCAGAGAAGCGCGGGCCCTTTGCCTTCGAACACCAGCCCGTCACGGAAGACTGCTCTTTGTGCCATGCGCCCCACGGCTCTAACCACCCGGCCATGCTGACACGCCGGGCGCCCCTGCTCTGTCAGCAATGCCACTCCCAGGCCGGGCACCCCAGCCTGAGTCTGACCGCCGGAGGCCTGCCCGGCGGCTCGCCGTCGGCGCTGTTGCTGGGTGGCAGCTGCCTGAATTGCCATGCCCAGGTGCACGGGTCGAACCACCCGTCCGGCATTACCCAGATGCGCTGACCATGGCTCCTTCCCTGAAAGCTATGTTCATCGGTCTGTGGCTGCTGCTTTTCATGATCAGCGGTACGGCCTTTGCCAGCGACGCCCGGCCAACGGATTGGCAATGCGCCAACTGCCCCTACCCACAGGGCCTGAAACTGAAATCAACCGCCGGCGCCGGCTACCAGTCTGACGACAGCTTCAAGTTCGGCGATTACACCGGACTGGACGATGACGGCGCCTTCCTGGTCGGTGATTTCACGGCCGACTACTTCGGCGAGGATGCCATGCGCTGGCGTGCCGAAGGTCAGGACCTGGGCCTTGACTCACGCCAGCTCGACCTGGAAGGTGGCTGGCAGGGTCGCCTGGACCTGCGCCTGGGTTACGACGAACTGCCGCGACGCCTGTTTGAAAACTCCCGGACGGTCTACAACAGCCCGGGTAACGCGAATCAGGTGTTGCCTGCCGGCTGGGTGCGGGCGCCGAACACCGCCGGCATGACGGCCCTGGATGCGAGTCTGCGCGGGGCGGATGCCCAGTGGGATCTTGAGTCCTGGAACGCCGGGCTGAGTTTTATCCAGTCGCCGCGACTGCGCTATGACGTGGACTATCGACACCTGGAACGAGATGGCCGCCAACTGTGGGCGGGCAGCTTCCAGACCCTGGCGACCACGATGCTGCGACCCGTGGATGACGAAACGGATACCGTAGAAGCCGGCGTCAGCTACGCCGCCGACACCTGGAATGCCCGACTGGGCTACCTGGGTTCTTTCTACAGCAATGATGCCAGCCGCCTGGATTGGGAGAATCCGTTCACGGCACCCGCGCCGGGAGCCGACGATGGCAGTGCCGCCCTGGAACCCGATAACGAATTCCAGCAGCTGACGCTTTCCGGTGACTACCACGGCTGGGAACGCACCCGCATCTCGGGCCGGCTGGCAGCCGGCAAAATGGAACAGGACGACCGTGTCTTGCCCTATACAGTCAACCCGATACTGGCCGGCGGTGCCTTGCCCAGAACACGCTTCGATGGCGAGGTGGACACTCTCTATGCTGATGTCCGGGTCTCGTCACGCCCGCTGCCGAAACTGCGCCTGCGCGGGGAATTTGTCTATGACGAGCGCGACAATGATACGCCCCGTGATACTTGGGACTATGTCGTGTCTGACAGCATTGCCGCCATCCAGCCCCGCGATAACCTGCCCTATGGCTACGAACGCTATCGTCTGGCGCTGTCAGGCAATTATCGCTTTCCCTTCGGGACCAGTGGCCAACTCGGCTACCAGTACGACAATCACCAGCGCGACTTCACCGAGGTTGATGAAACTGAGGAACATGAAGCCTGGGGCGAGCTCAGACTCAACGGACTGGATGCCGCTGATCTGCGTCTGAAATACAGCTACGCCACTCGTGACGGTGATGATTATGAGCCCGTTAGCGCGACCCAGCCACCGCAGAACCCGCTGCTCCGAAAATACAATTTTGCCGATCGCGACCGGGAAAGCCTTGAACTCAGTCTGACCCTGCAGCCGGCGGAACGCCTGGATCTTACCTTCACCGGGCTTTTCGCCGAGGACGACTACGATGATTCAGATCTTGGCCTGGATGAAGGCGAATATCGCAATGTGACACTGGACGCGGGCCTGCAACTCGGCCGCAACATCGTGCTCACGGGCCAGCTTGGATACGACGAACTGGAGACCACCCAGTTTGGCAGCCAGTCTTTCAGCGCCGCGGACTGGACGGCCAACCAGAAAGATGAGAGCTGGATCGCCGGTGTCAGCATTAACTTACCGCGGATCTTCGAGCGCGTTCGTGGCCGCCTGGGTTATACCTACATCGATACAAGGGGTGAGATCGAAAATAACACCAGCGGTCTGCGCTCGGATTTCCCGGACCTGGATACCACCCGCCATCGGGTGGAACTGGACCTGCGCTATCAGGTCAACGACAAGGTCGACGTCGGCGTGGCCTATCTGTTTGAAGACTACGATGTGAACGACTGGACTCTGGACGGTGTGCAGCCCGACACGGTCAATAACCTGCTGGCCAGCGGCGCCAACTGGCGCGGCTACGACGTGAACCTGGTAACCCTGTCATTTACCTGGTCTCTGGATGACTGACTTCAGTCAGTCAGACCCGGCAATCAGCTTTCCGGGACGGCGGGAAACTGCAGCAGACTGAAACGCGAACCCTTGCGTCCATAGACGTAAACATCGCAATCCCCGAGTTCTCGGGGCAACTGCCAGCGCTTACCGGTCACGGCCTTGTCTTTCACTCGACCCCAATCACAACGAAAATCGATACTCTCCAGCTTGCCGCGGATATCGAATAACTCAACGTCACGGCGCAACAGTCGACGGGTCCAGAAGGGCTTGCCGGCAATAACCTCTACCCGTGCTTCTGCCGCCAGAACCTCTGAGGCCTGCAGGCGCTCCCTCAGGGTAACGGCGGCCTCGGTAAGCTGCTCAAAACCATCCAGTGCACCGGAGCGACGCTCCAGCCGTCCATAGGTCACCAGCGCACCGGCACGATTGTCCGCCCGCAACTGCAGAACAAACATCTTGCGCAGAGCCGCCGCATAGAAATCTTTCTCCAGGTAGCTGCCGCCACCGCGTGTCGCCCGTAACAGGCCAGTCAGGGCCTGCGCATTGTCACCCTGGGCTTCCCCCACCAGGGCATAAAGCGCCCACAGACGCGCGGTCTCATAAAGATTCCAGCCGTTGAAATCTGCCAGCGTCTGCCACTCACGTTGCGCCCCATCGTAGTCCTGCTCGCTCAGCCGCTCCTGCACGGAGTTGTAACCCTCCCGAAAGCGCAAACCGGCACCACGTCGCGGTATATCCATGGCATAGGTCAGAACCAGGCGCGTCTGGCGCTGCTCCACCGGCTCTCCATCGTAGGTAGCCGGTTCATAGCGCCATTTTTTGACAACCTTCAAGGCTTCCTTTTCAAAAGCGGTGACACCACTGGAATCTTCGATCAGAGCGTCAGTAACGCCACCCTTCTTATTCACCATGAAGCTGAGCATGACCCAGCCTTCCTGGCCCCGCTTCTTCGAATCACGCGGATACTTGGGGCCAGGCTGCTTCAGAATCTGGGCGCGGCTGGTGTCAACCCTCGGCTGACTCAGAGCCTGCGCCCACGACACCGATATCAGCACGCCTGAC
The DNA here is from genome assembly GCA_051008735.1 of Gammaproteobacteria bacterium. Lineage (GTDB taxonomy): Bacteria > Pseudomonadota > Gammaproteobacteria > Steroidobacterales > J054. The sequence continues at coordinate 13,540 of JBPCXH010000094.1, forward strand.
AGCAGTAGCAGCAAGCCCAGCCGCCGGCAATACGAGTAAGAGCTCAGTAGAGGCACTCCATGGCACGCAACACATCGCGCCGACTGATCTGGCCCACTACCCGCTGGCGTTCCACAACTGGAAAACGTCGCAGCTTGTTGCGCATGAAACGTTCGGCCAGCTCAACGATGCTGTCGTCGGGATCTACCGTCTTGACCTCTTGACTCATGTACTCGCTGACCGTGCCACCCAGTTCGCCGTGATAACTGGCCTGGACGGCAATAGGAAGACAGTCGGATTCCGACAGCATACCTACCAGGTTGCCGCGCAGGTCCACCACCGGGAGTCCGGAAATTCGATGTTCGATCAGCGTATGAATTGCCTGCAAAATCGGCGTGTCCGGCGTTACCGTAACCGGATTAGCCGCCATGTACTCACGAACCAGAACTTTGCGTAATGGCATACCGAACCCCCTTGTTTATCAATCAGCCTGATCGATTTCCTGTTGCGGGAAGGAGGCGATAATTCAGTCCTTCCCGGTGCGACGCTTACTGCAAGGCCGGGTGCACAAGGCACAGCGTTCCCCGCCGTCTACGCCGGCCAGCGACCCGCAACCCCCGCGGATGCCGCTTCGGCCCAGCAATTTACCGACAGCCATGGCAAGCACAGCTGCCAGCATCAAGACCAGGCTAAGTGCGAATACCGCCATAATCAGCCGCCGAAATCGTCGAGCATGATGTTCTCACGCTCAACCCCAAGATTCTCGAGCATATCAATGACAGCGGCATTCATCACCGGCGGCCCACACAGATAGTACTCGCAGTCTTCCGGTGCCGGGTGATTCTTCAAATACTCAGCGAAAAGCACATTGTGGATGAAGCCCGTATAGCCATCCCAGTCATCTTCTGGCAGAGGTTCCGACAGGGCAACATGCCAGTCGAAATTGTCGTTTTCGGCGGCCAGCCCGTCGAAATCGTCCACATAGAACATTTCTCGTTTACTGCGCGCGCCATACCAGAAGCTCAATTTTCGCTGGGTCTTCATGCGGCCTAACTGGTCAAAGATATGTGATCGCATAGGCGCCATCCCCGCGCCACCGCCGACAAAGATCATCTCCTTGTCCGTATCTCGTGCGTAAAACTCACCGTAGGGACCGGATATCGTGACCGTATCGCCCGGCTTCAAGCCAAAAATATAAGACGACATCGCACCCGGCGGCGCTTTATCCCAGACTGACGGGGGTGGAGTGGCGATGCGGACATTCAGCATCACGATATCGTTTTCTTCCGGAAAATTGGCCATTGAATAGGCGCGTACCACCGGCGATGTCACGGAAGCGTGCAGATCCCAGATCTTGTATTTATCCCATTCGGCGCGGAATTCCTCATCGACATCAACATTTTTGAAGTCAAGCTCGAAAGCCGGGCATTCGATCTGAATATAGCCACCGGCGCGAAAATCGAGGGGCTCACCGGCCGGTAGCTCAAGGACCAGCTCCTTGATAAAAGTGGCGACGTTGTTATTCGAGCGGACCTTGGCCGTCCATTGCCTGACACCGAATACTTCGTCCGGCACAACAATTTTCATGTCGTGCTTGACCGTGACCTGGCAGGCGAGACGCTCGCCTTCACGGGCTTCGCGTTTGCTGATATGAGAAGTTTCCGTGGGCAGGATCGAGCCCCCGCCCTCCATAATTTTGCACCGGCATTGGGCACAGGTTCCGCCGCCGCCACAGGCCGACGCCAGGAACAGGTCGGCATCAGCCAGGGCCGACAGCAATTTGCCGCCGACGGGCACCGTCAATGTTTTTTCGTCATTGATCAATAGCTGCACATCGCCGGAGGGCACCAGCCGAGACCGGGCGGCCAGGATAAAGACCACCAGCAGCATCACCACCACGGTGAATAACGCGACGCCTAGAGTGATTTCCTGCATAGTCTGCCCGTGCGCCTTAGAGCTGAATGCCCGAGAAGGCCATGAAACCCATGGACATCAAGCCAACGGTGATAAAAGTGATACCCAATCCCTGCAGACCCTCGGGCACATCACTGTATTTCAGCTTCTCGCGAATACCGGCCAGCGCAATGATGGCCAG
>JBPCXH010000095.1:0-10874 GCA_051008735.1 Gammaproteobacteria bacterium
AGCCGGACTTGTTATGCAAAATAATCCGCGTGCAGTCACGAGGCAATGATCCGGCCGTGATTGCACGGCTAAATCAGGCATTTCGTGAGGCGCTGCTCGATCGCAGCCACGCCACGCCAACGAGTTCGGGCTGACAAGCCTGGCTGAAAGTCGATGAAAGAATCGCCCCGCCATTCCCGGCGGGGCGATATTCGATCAGCTCCGACTCAGGCGGCGTCGTCCGTCAGTTCACGCATGCTCAGGCGAATGCGGCCCTGGCGGTCCACTTCGAGAACCTTAACCTTGATGATGTCGCCCTCGGCCAGCTTGTCACTGACACGCTCTACCCGCTCAGATGAAATCTGCGAGATATGCACCAGGCCATCCTTGCCCGGCAGGATAGTCACAAAGGCACCGAAGTCCATGAGTTTGGCAACACGCCCTTCATAGATCTGGCCCACTTCGACATCCGCGGTAATCAGCTCGATACGATCTTTGGCTTCACGACCCGAAGCGCCTTCAACCGATGCGATCCTGACGGTACCGTCGTTGTCGATATCGATGGTCGCCCCGGTTTCCTCGGTAATGGCACGAATGGTTGCGCCACCCTTACCAATCACATCACGGATTTTCTCCGGGTCAATCTTCAGGGTAATAATCGTGGGCGCCCATTCAGACATCTCTTCACGAGGCAGCTGAATACCCTTGGCCATTTCAGCCAGGATATGCAGCCGGGCATCACGCGCCTGACTCAGCGCATCGGACATGATCTCTTTGGTTATTCCATCGATCTTGATGTCCATCTGCAGAGCCGTGACACCGTCATCGGTACCGGCAACCTTGAAGTCCATATCACCCAGGTGATCTTCGTCACCCAGAATATCGGTCAGGACCTTATAGTCATTGCCTTCCTTAACCAGTCCCATCGCCACGCCGGCAACCGCCGACTTGATCGGCACACCGGCATCCATCAGCGCCATGCTGGTACCGCAAACGCTGGCCATGGAACTTGAACCGTTAGATTCAGTAATTTCTGAAACCACACGCAGGGTGTAGGGGAAATTCTCCATGTCGGGCAATACAGCCTTAATGCCACGGCGCGCCAGGCGACCATGCCCGATCTCGCGACGCTTAGGCGAACCCATGAAACCGGTCTCACCCACGCAATAGGGAGGGAAGTTGTAGTGCAACATGAAGCGATCGCGATAATCCCCTTCCAGGGCATCGATGATTTGCGCATCACGCTCGGTACCCAAGGTGGTGACAACCACTGCCTGCGTTTCACCACGCGTAAACAGGGCCGAGCCATGGGTCCGCGGCAGCACGCCGGTGCGAACGATAATCGGGCGCACTGTGTGAGTGTCACGGCCATCAATCCGAGGTTCACCGCTGATCACGCGCTGACGCACGGTGCGGCTTTCCAGCTTGCCCAGAGCGCCGGCAACGGTGCCGCCGTCCCATTTGGCGTCTTCACCGCCGGCAAGCTTCTCGACAACGGCGTTCTTGATCTCGCCAATGCGGGAATAGCGTTCCTGTTTCTCGCTGATCGTATAGGCCTGCTGGAAAGAGGCGCCGGCTTCGGCCGTAACGGCGGCAATCAGTTCTTCATCCTGCGCAGGGGCTTCGTAGTTCCAGGCAGGCTTACCCGCTTCATCGGCAAGTTCTTGAATGGCTTTGATGGCCACCTGCATCTGCTCGTGGCCGAATATCACCGCATCCAGCATGACCTGCTCTGAGAGCATGTCAGCTTCAGATTCAACCATCAGAACAGCGCTTTCGGTACCGGCGACGACCAGGTCAAGCTTCGATTCTTCCAATTTCTTGGCGTCGGGATTCAACACATACTGGCCATCGATATAGCCGACGCGAGCGCCGCCAATCGGACCGGCGAAAGGCATCCCGGACAGGGCCAGGGCGGCGGATGCACCGATGAGGGCAGGAATGTCGGAGTCGATGTCAGGATCCACAGAGACCACGGTGGCAACGATCTGCACTTCGTTCTTGAAGCCTTTGGGGAACAGCGGACGAACCGGGCGGTCAATCAGCCGTGACGTCAGCGTTTCTTTCTCACTCGGACGACCTTCGCGCTTGAAGAAGCCACCCGGAATTTTGCCGCCGGCGTAGGTGCGCTGCTGATAATTAACAGTCAGTGGGAAAAAGTCGCGGCCCGGGTCGGCTTCCTTGCGGCCAACGGCGGTAACCAGTACCACGGTGTCGCCAACGCTGACCAGAACGGCGCCATCGGCCTGACGGGCGATTTCACCTGTCTCGATTGTGACCTCATGGTCACCGTATTGAAAAGATCGTTTAATGGATTTCACGTAAATATTCCTTTCGGAGATAACGTAGCCGCTCCGCCGCTATTCATTGCGGCAGCCGGAACGATATGGATTGGGGTAATAGGGTCTGGGCCTAGCGCCGCAGACCAAGCCTTTCGATCAGCTGACGATAACGGTCGCTGTCTTTGCTCTTCAGGTAGTCCAGCAGTTTCCGGCGCTTGTTAACCATGCGCAGCAAACCCTGCCGGGAATGGTGATCTTTCTTATGCGTACCAAAATGATCTGTCAGTTCGGTAATACGGGCCGAGAGCAGTGCAACCTGCACTTCGGGGGAACCGGTATCGGCGTCACCCTGGCCATAATCTTCGATAATCTTGCGCTTGTGCGCTCCGTCAAGAGACATTCCTGTCTTCTCCTGTCTGTAGTTTATTGATTGCCCTGAATTTTCGTGGCGTATTGTACAGGCCGAGCGGGCTGAAAAACACCCGTCTCAACCACCAGAATCTGTGTTAACCATCAATCGCTTAGGGGCGACCCTTCCGTCCCCCAGCACCTCACCGATACCCAGGAAGCCCTGTCCCTCGCCATAAAGACGAACGCGCCCTGGTGACCTGTCCTGGCCGCCTGCGGCGACAGGATGGCCCTGCCTGAGGTAATAAGCCTCATGGGCACCCAGCTTAATGGCAGGCCAGTGAGCAATCGCCTCGTCCATCGGCAGCAAGAGTGCCTGCAGCGCCTCCTCGCCCGTCTCGGCAGCCGCCTCGATCTCGTCCAGGCGCCAGATTTGCTGATCCGTCAAACGCCCTACGCTGCTGCGCCGCAAGCACTCGACGTGGGCCAGGCTGCCACAGGCACTTGCCAGATCCTCGACCAGCGTCCGCACATAGGTTCCCTTGCTGCAGCGGACCGTCAGTACTGGCCGCTGGGGATCATAGTGCTCTATCTCCAGTTCATGAATCGTAACCCGTCGGGGCTGCCGCTCCACTTCCTGGCCTGCCCGCGCCAACTCATAAAGACGGACGCCATCTTTTTTCAGGGCCGAATACATCGGGGGCACCTGATCAATTTCGCCCCGCAAGCCCTCGACTGCGGCCTGCAGCTGCGCCTCAGTCACGACCCCCGGTTCACAGCGCTCGACTACCTGGCCGTCGGCATCAGCTGTATCCGTCCGCGCACCAAAACACGCCGTGACGCGATAGCTCTTATCCGCATCCAGGAGGTAAGCAGAAAGCTTGGTTGCCTGGCCAAAACACAGGGGCAGCACGCCACTGGCCAGGGGATCCAGGCTCCCGGTGTGGCCCGCTTTGCGCGCCTGGAACAGCCATTTAACCCGCTGCAAGGCCGCATTGGAGGTCATACCCGTGGGCTTATCCAGCAGCAGCAGACCATCGACAACCCGCTTGGCACTGCGGCCTCTAGCTGCCATCTTCTGTGGGCTCATTGGGTTCATCCGGATCCCGACTGACCACTGAATCCAGCAAGGAATCCATGTGCGCAGCCCGATCCAGACTGTCATCAAATCGAAAGCGTAATTCGGGTACCTGACGGACAGACAAGGCACCCGCCACGGCGGAGCGAAGAAAACCGCCCGCCCGCTGAAAAGCCTCAAGTAATGCTTCCTGGCTGGCATCTGAATCCAGGCTTGTCACATAAACCCAAGCCACGCTCAGATCACGCGTCACGCGAACTTCCGTCACCATCGCCTGATGCAACGCAGGGTCCCGAGCACCGGACCTGAGCACATGACTCAGAATACGGAGGATTTGCTCCTCGACTCGGCGACTGCGTGCAAACTCACGCGCCATGACAATGTACCAGGTGGGACGGCGCGATCATCACGCCGTGCGCGCCACCTCGATGCGCTGGAAGCACTCAATCTGGTCACCGGGCCTGACATCCGTGTAATTCTTCACGGCGATACCACACTCGGTCCCGGCCCGAACCTCATTCACATCGTCTTTAAAGCGGCGGAGCGACTCCAACTCACCTTCGTAAATAACCACGTTGTCACGCAGGACACGGATGGGGTTACTGCGCTTCACGTAGCCATCCATAACCAGGCAGCCGGCCACATCGCCGAACTTGGGTGAGGTAAAGACTTCTCTCACCTCTGCCAGTCCGACAATTTCCTCTCTGATCTCCGGCGGCAACATACCGATCAGCGCGGCTCTCACATCATCCAGAGCCTCGTAAATTATCGAGTAGTAACGAACCTCGACGCCTGTCTCCTTGATCGCGGAACGTGCCGCAGCATCTGCACGGACATTGAATCCAATGATCGGTGCAGAAGAAGCCGCCGCCAGATTCACATCATTTTCAGTGATTCCACCAACGCCGCTGCTGATGATTTGCACCTGGACTTCGTCATGAGAGATTTTGGTCAGCGCATCGCGAAGCGCCTCAGCACTGCCATGGGCATCCGCTTTTACAAGTAACTGGATAGACATGGCGTCAGCACTTTCCATCTGGCTGAAAACATCACCCAGCTTGGCAGCCTGTTGTTGAGCCAGTTTCACTTCACGAGATTTGCTGTGCCTCAATTGCGCCAGCTCTCGTGCCTTGCGCTCGTTCTCGAGCACCAGAACATCGTCTCCGGCACTGGGTGTACCAGACAGGCCAAGCACTGCAACCGGCGTGGAAGGACCCGCACTGGTTACGGCTTTGCCGGTTTCATTCAGCATGCTGCGGACGCGGCCAAACTCTTCGCCAGCGAGGATCATGTTCCCCGTTTTCAGCTGACCCCGGGTAACCAGTACCGTGGCGACAGCGCCCCGGCCCTTTTCGAGGCTGGACTCAATAACGACGCCGGCAGCCGGCCCTTCATCGATTGCCTTCAGATCAAGCACTTCGGCCTGCAATAAAACGGCGTCAAGCAACCCGTCAATGCCATCGCCAGTTTTGGCTGAGACATTCACAAACTGGTGCTCACCGCCCCATTCTTCCGGGACAACTTCAAGGGCAGCCAACTCGTTGCGAACCCGCTCCGGGTCTGCGTCACTTTTATCCATCTTGTTGACAGCCACAACCAGAGGAACGCCAGCACCTTTCGCATGCTGAACCGCCTCGGCCGTCTGGGGTTTGACGCCGTCGTCAGCACCCACGACCAGAATCACAATGTCAGTTACCTGGGCACCACGAGCCCGCATGGCAGTAAAAGCTGCATGTCCCGGCGTATCCAGGAAAGTTATCTCTCCCTTGTCGGTGGTCACATGGTAAGCACCGATATGCTGCGTAATGCCACCTGCTTCTGCATCGGCGACTTTGGTGCGCCGTATATAGTCCAGCAGTGAAGTTTTGCCATGATCGACATGGCCCATAATCGTCACCACAGGCCAGCGAGGCTTTTCCTCGCCAGTAACCTCAGCCGCCTGAAGAACTTCTTCTTCCAGCCCATGCTGCTCGGCCGGCACGCCTTCATGCCCCATCTCTTCCACCACCAGCATGGCGGTGTCCTGATCGATGGACTGATTGATGGTGGCCATCACGCCCATCTTCATCATCTGGCGGACAACTTCATTGCCCTTCACTGCCATCTGCTGCGCCAATTCTGAAATGGCGATGGTTTCAGGAATACTCACTTGCCGCGTAACGGGCTCTGTCGGTCGCTCAAAGCCATGCTGAGTATCCACATTGACCGCAACGGGACGACGACGAGTGCGCTTCTTCTTGCGCCGGTTCTTTACGTCGCCGGCAACATGTAATTCTTTGCGCCCATAGCGGGTGGCTTTGTCTTCCCGCTCACGCTTGGCTTTGGCTTCCCGCTCTTCCCGCGCTTTGGCTTCGGACCGTTCACGCTCAAGATCTTTCTGACGCTGCTCTTCCGCCTCGCGCTGGCGGGTCTCTTCCGCAGCGCGAGTGTCGGCTTCGGCCTGCTCGCGCTCAGCATCTTCAGCCTTAACCCGGGCCTCGGCCTCTTCAAGCTTGAGCTGCGCAGCCTTCTCTTCGGCCTGACGAGCCTCATCTTCAGCGCGATTCTTGGCATCCAGCTCTTCCTGCTGCTGCCGCGCTTCCTCTTCAAGCACATCTCGCTTGACGTAAGTTCGCTTGCGGCGAACTTCCACATTGACAGTACGGGAACGACCTTGCCCACCAGCAAGCTTCAGTTCGCTCTGGGAGCGCCGCTTGAGTGTAATTTGCCGAGGTGCTGCGCCGACAGCATCTTCCTGGCGACCATGGCTGCGGCGCAAATGCGTCAGCAACTCGAGTTTGGCGTCGTCACTGATGACGTCATCCGCCCCTTTCACTTCTATCCCAGCTTCATCCAGCTGAGTCATGAGCTTATCCACCGGGACCTTCAGGACCTCGGCGAATTGCGCAACTGTGACATCCGACATTCGCTTTGCCTCGCTAACTGTCCGGGTTTAACCCGCGACCTGCTCGTCGTCTTCGAACCAATGTGCACGGGCCTTCATAATCAGGTCACCGGCCAACTCTTCTTCCATGCCATCGATTTCCATTAATTCGTCAACCGCCTGCTCCGCCAGATCTTCGCGTGTCACGATACCCTTGGCCGCCAACAAAAAAGCAACCTCGCGTGACATGCCTTCCAGCGCAAGGAGATCTTCCGCTGGCTCTGCACCATCAATCTCTTCTTCACTGGCGATTGCCTGGGTCAGCAGAACATCACGGGCACGATTGCGTAACTCGTCAACAATGGCCTCTTCAAACTCGTCGATAGCCACCAGCTCGGCAGCCGGGACGTAGGCGATCTCTTCAATCGACGAGAAGCCTTCCTGAACGAGGATCAGCGCAACCTGTTCATCCACATCAAGCTGCAACATGAACATGCCAAGTAACTCCTTGGCCTCGGATTCGCTTTTCTCATCAGCGTCCCCTTCGGTCATGACATTGAGCTCCCAACCGGAGAGCTCACTGGCAAGACGAATATTCTGACCACCGCGACCAATGGCCTGCGACAGTTTTTCTTCTTCCACAGCAACATCCATGCTGTGCTTTTCTTCATCCATCACGATAGAGGTGACATCAGCGGGCGACATGGCATTGATGACAAATTGCGCAGGATTCTCATCGTGCAAAATGATATCCACACGCTCACCGGCCAGCTCATTGGACACGGCCTGAACGCGGGAACCCCGCATGCCAACGCAGGCACCCACCGGGTCAATCCGACGGTCATTGCTCTTCACCGCAATTTTGGCCCGCAAGCCCGGATCACGGGCAGCGCCGAGGATTTCGATCAGACCCTGACCAACTTCCGGCACTTCAATCTGAAACAAGGACAGCAAGAACTCCGGCGAAGTCCGGGTCATGAAGATCTGGGGACCGCGAATCTCAGAGCGCACCTCGAAAAGCAGCGCCTTAAGACGATCCTGCGGCCGGACCGGTTCACGGGGAATCATGTGTTCGCGGGGCACAAAGCCTTCGGCATTTCCGCCGAGGTCCAGGTACACGCCATTGCGATCAACGCGCTTGACGATCCCGCCCAGCAGTTCACCGACACGCCCTTCGTACTCTTCAACCAGTTTCTTGCGCTCAGCCTCGCGCACCTTCTGGACGATAACCTGCTTGGCCGTCTGCGCGCCGATACGGCCGAATTCAACCGACTCGATAGGCTCCTCGACATATTCACCGGGCTGCACGTCAGGGTTGTAGTCCACGGCATCAATCATCCGCAGTTCATGCTCCGGAAACTCAAGCTCGGTCGATTCATCCGCAAACACCATCCAGCGGCGGAACGTATCGTAGTCGCCGGTTTCACGGTCGATTGCGACGCGAACGTCGACATCTTCGCCGTAACGACGCTTGGTCGCTGAAGCAAGGGCTGCCTCAATTGCTTCAAAGATGATTTCCTTCTCCACGCCTTTTTCGTTGGAGACGGCCTCTACGACCATAAGAATTTCTTTGTTGTTCATGACGTCACTGCTCCACCGGGAGTCCTGCCCGGAGCATTTTCTGACAAGTCCGGCACGAGCCGGGCGACTTCAATTTCATCCATGGGCACAGTCATCGCATCACCATCTACTTCAATCACCAGATCGCTGCCATCACGCCGCAGTAAAGTGCCGCGAAACTTCCGCCGGTCGCCCAACATCCGGCGTAACCTGATCTTTACTTCGCAGCCGCTGAAGCGATCAAAATGCACAGGCTTGACGAGCTTCCGGTCCAGGCCAGGGGAAGACACTTCCAGGTCATAGTCACCAGGAATCGGGTCCTCTACATCCAGCACAGCGGCAACCTGTCTGCTGACCTCTGCACAATCTTCCAGCGTTATGCCACCCTCACGGTCAATAAACAGCCGCAGCATGCCGCGGCCGTGTCCAAGTCGGCATTCCAGCTCTGCCAGCTCGAAACCCATGGATTCAACCGTGGGCTCCAGCAATGCCATCACCTGTTCTCGCTCTACTGCCAAGCAATCAACCTCTTTGAGGCATACAAAAAATGGGCCTATGGCCCACTCCTGTCTGATCCACCGGATCTGACCTCTATTGAGGACGACCGGAAGACCTCCCAAAAAAGAAATAGCCCCATGCGGGGCTATATCTAACAGCGTTTGGTAGCGGGGGCAGGATTCGAACCTGCGACCTTCGGGTTATGAGCCCGACGAGCTGCCAGACTGCTCCACCCCGCATCCGCAAGCCGGCAATCTTAGCGCAAGGGTGATATGGCCGCAAGGCGGACGAGCGAAGCAGAAACTAAGCCAGGGCCTGGGCGCAGAGCTCAATCAAAGACTCCGGAAAAAGCCCGATAGCGAGCACCAGCAAGGCATTCAGGCTCAACACCAGGCGCAGGCTGCCGCTGGACCGCAGGGGGCTTGCCTCGGCGGGCGGATCAAAATACATCAGCTTGATCACCCGCAGGTAATAGAAAGCACCGATTACGGAAAACACCACAGCGGCGATTGCCAGCCCAAAATCACCGGCATCCAGCAGGGCGGCCAGTACCCACCATTTGGCGTAGAAGCCGGCCAGAGGGGGCACACCGATCATGCTGATCATCAGCAGCAACATCATCAAAGCAAACCAGGGGCTGCGCTGACTCAGGCCCCGCAGATCGTCCAGCTGGTCGGCTGTTTCACCCTGTCGACCCAGGAGAATGACGATACCGAAGGCGCCCGCTGCCATGAGCACATAGACCACGGTATAAAAAAGGCCAGCTTCCACACCGTCCTGACTGCCGGCCGCGAGCCCCAGGAAAATAAAGCCCACATGCGCGATGGTGGAATACGCCAGCATCCGCCGCAAATTTGTCTGGGCGATCGCGACGATATTGCCTAGGGCCAGTGACAACACCGCCAGAGCACCCAGCATGGGTCCCCAGGCCTCAGTTGAAGCGGCCAGCGCTTCGACAAAAATTCGCACCGCCAGGGCGAAGGCACCGATCTTCGGAACAGTGCCGACGAGCAGCGTGACGCTGACAGGTGCGCCCTGGTAAACATCCGGCACCCAGGTGTGAAAAGGCACGGCGCCGAATTTGAACGCAATGCCCACCACTACAAACGCAACCGCCAGCAAAGTGGCGGCGCTTGTCTGCTCGGCGCTACCCAGCGCTTCGGCTACCTGGACGACCTGAATAGAACCCGTAACGCCGTAGAGCAGTGAAATGCCATAGAGCAGGCACGCCGAGGCAATCGCGCCCAGCACGAAATACTTCATGGCCGCTTCAGCAGCCTCAGGCGAGTCCCGATCAAAAGCCACCAGCGCGTATAAGGCCAGCGCCTGCATCTCCAGGCCAAGATAAAGGGTCAGCAGACTCGCACCCGAAATCATGACCAGTATTCCCAGGCCGGCAAACAGGGCCAGCACGTAATATTCGCCCTTGTTGTACGCCCGATCCTGCAAGTCTGCCCGCGAGTAAAGCAGCACCGTTGCCAGCATCGCCAAGACAAACAACTTGAGAAAAGCTGCCAGCGGATCACTCACAAAACTGCCACTCAGGGTCACGATGGAACCCGCGGTGCCGGCCTCACCCACCGCCAGGGCTGCGCCGCCCAGGGTGGCCATTGCGAGCAGAAAGGTGATATCCCGGAGCTTGGCCGGCAGGAAAAGATCAGCGATCAAAACAATACAGATTCCCAGGCCCAGCGTAATTTCCGGGAGGGCGGGCAGGTATTCGATGGGGAGCAAGGCCATGGTGTCAGAGCTTCGATTGGGTGATCTGGATGACGAGTTTATCGACGGAGGCAGACATCATGTCCACCAGAGGTGCCGGCCACAGGCCGATCAACAGCACGCCGCCTGCCATCAGAGCCAGGATCAGGAACTCACGCCGGCTGAGATCCTGCAGGGAACCAACGCCCTCATTCGCTATGGCACCAAACACCACACGCTTGATCATCCAGAGCGTATAGGCCGCTCCCAGAATCAGGGTTGTGCCAGCTAATACGGCATACCAGAAGTTGGCGCGGAAACTCGCCAGGATAACCAGAAACTCGCCGACAAAACCCGATGTTCCAGGCAAACCGGCATTGGCCAGAGCGAACAGCACGAAGAACGCAGCAAATACCGGCATGGTATTGACCACCCCGCCATAAGCCCCGATCTCCCGGGTGTGCAAACGGTCATACATGATGCCCACGCACAGAAACAGCGCGCCTGATATGAAGCCGTGTGAAATCATTTGCACCACGCCACCGGTGATGCCCATACCGATTCCCGT
>JBPCXH010000096.1:0-2581 GCA_051008735.1 Gammaproteobacteria bacterium
GACCATAAAGCACCAAAGCGAATTCCTCGCCACCGAAACGTGCCACGATATCCAGGGGCCGACTTGCGCCCTGTCCTATCATCTCGGCAACTTTCTTCAGGGCATCGTCCCCGGCCTGATGACCATAAAGATCGTTGTAAGCCTTGAAGTTATCGATATCGATAAGTATCAATGTCAACTGCGTATGCTCACGCCGTGACTGACGCCACAGTCGCTCCAAATGCTGATCGTAGCTGCGACGGTTAAACAAACCTGTCAGGCCGTCTCGCTCAGCCAGCTGACCGAGAACCTTGGATTCCAGGAATGACCGCCGCACGGCGTGTTCAAGCTGGTAGCAGCAATAGCCTCCTATCAGGCTCGCAAAGCCGAGTATTGCGGTTGCAAAGTAGAGTTCCTGCGACTTGAAATCCCAGTGGTACATGCCCCAGAAGTAGGTGGCGGAAATCAGGAATGCGGTGAGGGCGGCGGAACGAAATGGCAGGCCGCAAACCAGCCAGACAACGAATAGCCAGGCAATCGTGGCGGCGAAGTAATAGGGCATGCCTTGCAGGGAGGCACGCGTGACCACGGAGTTAATCATCAGCCCAAGCAATAACAGGCTCGCTGCAAGCAGCCAGAAGTAAAGACGGTGCCGGGAAGGAACGAGGGATAAGTAAAGGGTCAGCAGCAATATCGGCAGGGCGATGACCACCTGGAAAGCCACCATCATGTCGGGTGGCCCGGGCTGGGCAAGCTTGGCACCAATCACTACCAGCAGAGTTGCGACAGCCAGACCAATCAGCAGTCGCGCGCGCTCGGAAGTGGCCAGGGCGTAGGACCGGCGGAATTCCTCCTCGACAAATGGATCGAAACTCAGCCGGCGGAAGCCCTTTTGGCGCTGCTCGGCAAATGCCGAATTGAGTTGTGTCCGGGTAACCGTAACCACACCGAGGTCCTCACACTTCCTCATCGCCAGGCGCGATGAGTTGAAGCGCTTAAACGTAGAGGGGCTAACGCGAAGCGGCTGCGTCGACGGTCACAATTTTAACTAAACGCTCTACAGACAACCTTATATGGGCCATTATTCCCAAATACGGTTTACAAGCTCAGCGCCGGGCCTCTGCGGCAAGGAGAGCTGATTTGCGCTCGGCTCCCCAGCGATAGCCGCCGGTTCCGCCGGCGACGGGCAAAACCCGGTGACAGGGCACCAGGACGGCCAGCGGGTTGGCGGCGACGGCCCGGCCCACCGCCCGGGCTGCCCGGGGCTGACCGATATCGGCGGCCACCTGGCCGTAGGTGCGCGTCACGCCGCGAGGTATGCGGCGCAGGGCGCGCCAGACTCGCTGCTGGAAGGGGGTACCGGCCGGTGCCATATCGAGCGGGGCCTGGGCACCGCCGGAAAAAAGCGCCTGGGCGCAATCACTCAAATCAACCCGACGCAGCTCGGCCCCGGGCCAGTCAGCCTGCAATCGCGTGACGGCGACCGCCGGGTCGGCATCACTAAAGTCTATGCAGCAAAAACCGTCCGCGGATCGGGCGAGCAAACAGTCCCCGAAGTCCGAAGCGCAAATGTCGTATTCGATTACCGTGGTTCCATGCGCCATGACAGCATCTGCCTGAGTCACTGAGAATATCCCCATCATCGGACGAGCACGGGCCGGGCGCAAGGGTTTCGCCGCGCTGCCGCGCTGTGCGCTATGCTTCGCGCCCTTAATCCTCATGCAAACCAATTTGCCCACTTCGTCGCCAACCCCGCCGGCCTGGCTCCTCGTCCTGACCGAGGTTATGGCCGTGGGCGTCACCGTGTCCCTGGCTCTGCTGTTTGCACTGCAGCCGCGAACTGAAACCGACGGCACCGCGACAGATTTCACCCCACCGGAACTGCCCGCCTGTGATCCTGAAGGCGGCGGGTACCTGCGAGGGCAGCTGTACGGCGATATTGAGGCAGATATCGACTGGGAGCAGCAGCAACTCAAGTGCGACGGTATGCTGCGCCCGGACAACGCAGGCCTGCGACTGCTGTTCGAACCACAAAGCCGCGACACCGGCCCGCTGTTTGTGCTCGGACTGGCAGGCAGCCTGGAGGAAGCTCTGGATCGTGAAGTGGTAACGAACCTGACCATCGTTGACCAACGCAGCGGGCGCTTCTTTAACACCGGTGATAGCGAACGTTGCTGGACACGCACAACCCGAATTGATGTCAATCAGTTTGCCGGCGGCCGGGACTATCGTTTGGTCGGCCGGTTTTACTGCGCCGGCGCCCTTGCCGAAGTAAACGGGCCCGGCACCCTGACCCCGGGGGAATTCGAGTTCGCTGGCCGGCTAACGGTAACTGACGAGTGAACACCCGGCGGCTAGCCGGGCTGCTGGCGGCCCTGAGCCTGAGCCTGACAAGCACAGCACAGGCTATCAAACCCGCCGAGCGGGTCGACGGCATGGATAGCGGCACCCTGATCCTGGAAACTTCGGCAGACCGCTGCCTGCGAATTCTCGTTTACTTCGCCGACACGCCAGTCCAGCAATCTCAGGGCCTGATGTTCGTCACCGCGATGGATGAATTCGAGGGCATGCTGTTTCGCTATGCGGAGCCTCGTGTCATCAA
>JBPCXH010000097.1:0-6615 GCA_051008735.1 Gammaproteobacteria bacterium
CTGTCGCCGGGATACTGGTGGATCGTTTGGTGCCGGGGATTGATCCCGACACGGGCGATCCGATTCAGGTCACTGTTCCTCTGGGCCCGCCGTCTATGAGTACGGCAGGTGCCAGGGCTTCTGATGACTTCTTCGACCGCTTTGATGCCGGTGGCACCCACGCAGGCTGGTTGAGTGACGCCGAGTTACGCCTGGTCTCCGAATGGGCAGACGTGGGCGGCCAGTACTTCAATAACCCCTTCGACGTGCCGGTTAACTGAGCAATGCGGGTATGCCTTTCCATCCTGGTTCTTAGCAGCCTCTGGCTGGCGACGCCTGTGATGGCTCGCAGCCAGCCCTATCAGGTGGTGGTGACGGATCCCTATGTGGACGTCCATTCCGGGCCCGGGGGCGGCTACCCCATTTTCCATGTGGTGGAGCGAGGTGAGGAAGTCGAGGTGCTCAAGCGGCGCACTGACTGGTTCAAAGTGCGTGATGCGCGTGGGGTTGAGGGCTGGGTCGATGCCCGCTCCATGTCCCGCACGGTGCAGACGGATGGCCGGCCGGCCAAAATCGAGAATCCCGATCTGGATGACTTCCTGGATCGGCGGCGCGAGGTCGGTTTGCAGGTCGGCGATTTTGACGGCGCGGACATTATTTCCGCCTATGCCGCCTGGCTGCTTACACCCAACTTATCCGCGGAGCTGTGGGGCTCGCGGATAACCGGTGATTTCTCCAATGGCTGGATGGCCAACGTCAATATCGTCCATACCGCCTTTCCTGACTGGCGTATCTCCCCCTACGCCACCCTGGGTGCCGGCGTTATTCATATTGATCCCAAATCTACGCTGGTTGCTTCCGATGATCGGACTGATCAGCTCGCTCACGCAGGCCTGGGCCTGCGTGCACATCTCAGCCGCCAGTTCCTGCTCCGCGCTGAGTACAAAAGTTACGTCGTGTTTACCAGCAGGGACGACAACGAGGAAATATCGCAATGGACCGCCGGATTTTCGTTCTTCTTTTGAAGGGCTGCCTAATGCTTTTAGCACTGTGTGTGCTCTCTGCCTGTGGGCGCAATAACCTGGTCGCGGACAACAGTGCCGATGCGGCCTTGCCTGTGATTAATCCTGATGTAGAGCGCCGGGAAATTAGTGAGCCCAAGATTGATACTCAGGATTTTGAGTTGGGCGGTTACGTCGGCTACATGAGTGTTGAAGATTTTGGTACCAACGTGGTTTATGGGGCGCGCCTGAATTATCACCTGACCGAACATTTCTTTGCCCAGGCCAACTACGGCACCACAGATACGGATAAGACCAGCTTTGAAGAACTCAGTGGCGGCGCTCAGCTGTTGACGGACAGCGAGCGCACCTACACCTACTACAACGCGTCCCTGGGTCTGAATTTGTTACCCGGAGAGTCATTCGTTGGCAGTGACTGGGCTTTCAACAGCGCTCTGTATCTGGTCGGTGGCGTGGGCAACACAGATTTTGCTGGAGATGACTACTTCACTGTGACTCTGGGTGCAGGTTACCGGGTGCTGCCCATTGACGCCCTGGCCATCAATTTTGACGTACGTGATCACATGTTTGATTCCGATCTGCTCGGCGACAGCAAAATCACGCACAACATCGAGTTCAGCATGGGTCTGAACTTTTTCTTCTGAGTGCCCGCTGCGGCCTGGATACTGAACGGGAGTTGAAATGAACAAGTTGCAGATCAAGTTTCGCCAGTTGATCGTGTTCGCGATCCTGCTGGTGCTGGTCTTGCCTGCCCAGGCCGGTGAAGTCGCCGGGCCGGCGCCTGATTTCACGCTGCTTGGGCGTGATGGTCAGCCGGTGACCCTCAGCGACCTGCGCGGCCAGGTCGTGCTGATTAATTTCTGGGCAACCTGGTGCGGCCCCTGCCGGAAAGAAATGCCCTTGCTGGAGGCGCTTTACCAACGCTATGAATCCCTGGGCTTTACCTTGCTGGGTGTGAATGTGGAAGAGGGCGGCACGGATGCCGAGGCTTTCCTTGAGGAAACACCTGTGTCCTTCCCGGTGTTATTTGATCCGGAGAACCAGGTGAGCAACCTTTATGAGGTTTCCGCCATGCCCAGCACTGTGCTGGTGGATCGCGAAGGCAACATGCGTTTTCTGCATCATGGCTATCAGGAAGGCTATGAAGACACCTACCAGGATCAGATTCGTTCGCTGGTTCGGGAGCGCACATGAGCCCGTTGCGCATAAGCAGGATTTCTTGTCTGTTGATCTGCCTGGCGTTATTCAGCGCCGGATGCAGCAGCGTCGATCCCTGGGTCAAGCCCTATGAGCGCGATCGACTGGCTGATCCCATTATGAGTTTTGATCGTGACCCGGTCTCTAATGGCTACATAAATCACGTTTATGAAGCGCGTGAGGGTGCCCGGGGTGCTTCGGGCAGTGCCGGGGGTGGCTGTGGTTGTAACTAGGCAAAAGCCTGGTCTGCTGTCGCTGCTCCTGCTGTTCTCAGTTGGGGTCCAGTGCGGCGTTCTGCCCGAGGATCGGGCCGACGCCCTGTATCACTACTACAATGGCGGCGGGGTCGAGATCGATGGGCCCTCATTGCTCATGCGAAAGCAGCTTGGTCAGCAGTTCTCGGTATTCGGTAACTATTATGTCGATACCATTTCCAGTGCCTCCATTGATGTTGTAACCACCGCCAGCGCTTATGATGAAGAGCGCACGGAATACTCCGTGGGTTTTGATTACCTGCGGGCGGACACCATCATGTCCTTTTCGTACGGCAACAGTGACGAAGACGATTACCAGGCCAACACTTTCAACTTTGGTATTGCGCAGGAAGTTTTCAGCGGACTGACCACCATTACCATGGGCTACGGCAAAGGTTCGGATACGGTTAAAAGTAACGCGGACTCCAGTTTCGAAGAAGATGCGGACAAGCAGTCCTATCGGCTGGGGATATCGCAGATCATCACGCGTAATATGCTGGCCAGCGTGAACTACGAAGTCATCACTGATGAAGGCTTCCTCAATAATCCTTACCGCTCAGTTCGCTACCTTGATCCCACCAGTGGTACCGGCTTCAGCTTTCAGCCGGAGGTTTATCCGAACACTCGCACCAGCAACGCAGTCGCTGTTAGAAGTCGTTACTTCCTGCCTTACCGGGCGGCAGTCCACGGCGGTTATCGATTCTTCACTGACGACTGGGACATTGACGCGCACACTGCTGAGATTGGCTACACCCAGCCGATCGGTGGCTGGAATCTGGACCTGGGATATCGTTTTTACACCCAGACTTCCGCAGAGTTCTACAGCGACTTGTTCCCCTACCAGGATGCCCAGAACTTTCTGGCTCGTGATAAGGAGCTCAGCAGCTTCGACAGTCACACCCTGCGCTTCGGGGTGAGTTACGACTTTTTGCAGGACGGATACCAGTTTCTGGAAAAGGGTTCCATCAAGCTCTTCTACGATCGAATTTACTTCGACTACGATGATTTTCGGAACATCAACGGTGGGGGTAACCCGGGAGAAGAGCCCCTTTATGACTTTGAGGCAGATGTCGTTCAGTTCCTGTTCTCCTTCTGGTTCTGAAGTTTTTCCGGTCTAAGCCGGTGCTATACTGCGCCGCCCTTATCAGGGGTGGAGGTATGTCATGGCAGAAGAAACGAAGGTCGTCAGTTCCACGCAGGCTTTACTGCTAACCGTTCTGGGTGTTATTGCCCTGCTGCTGGCGCTTGCCAATATCGGCTTATCCCTGAATAACCAGCAGGCGCAGGCAGATGTTAATGCCCGCCAGCAGTTTATTAATCAGACCGTTGAAATCAGTCAGCTGAATAATCAGATTGTTCAGGCGCTGGCGAATCTCTCCGTACAAAACAATGATGCAAGCATTCGCGATCTTCTTCAGTCCCAGGGAATTAGCTTCAATATCCAGCCCGAACAGCAATTGGAGTCAGGCCAATGAGTTCCGCCTATAACCGCGGTAGTGCGTCGCTATTCGCGCCTCTGTTTCTGATGCTCTCCAGTTTGCTTGCGATGGCCGGTTTTGAGACTTACCAACTGTGGACGGATGAGCAAAGCCTGGAGTCGCTCCGCATCGGTCAGGAGGGCGCGCTGGAAGAATCACGCCGGGTCCGGGCGCAACTTCAGGCCATCGCGCGCGGCACGGCTGAACTGGCCGCCGCCGGCAACGAAAATGCTCAGCGGGTAGTCGACAGCTTGGAAAGTCAGGGTTTTACTCTCAGCGCCGAGGGTCTGCCTGACGCGACTCCCTAGTCCGACTCTCTGGCCCGGCGTGCTGCCTCTGCGTAAAGCGGCGGCAGAGGGCAGTCCAGTGTGGCGCAGACAACGCGAAGCAATTCACTTTCCTCAACCGTGATGCGTCCGTCATGCAGGGTTGTGACGGTCAGGGCTTCGATGATGCGGCGGCGGTCACTCAGACGCGTGCGCAGCAGCTTCTCCATAGCCTTATCAAGACGGTCTTGCCAGCCATTGGTGCCAGGGGTTATAGGTAACTCTGCTTCCCGGCCGCTGGTCAGTTCGGGAGAGATGCGGTTCAGTCCTGCAGCCCAGGCAGTCCGGGCATCGGTTGCTACCGGATGCCCCTGCACGGCGAGCGCGGCGAACAGCAAGCGCAAATCATCGCCGTGTTTATCGCTGGATAAAGCTTTCGACCCTCGTACTGCGCTGATTGGTTGTCTTAGTCGAGTGATCGCGGTATCGAGCAGGCGAGCGAGCGCGTACTCAAACAGTTCCACGCGGCCATCGGCATGTACCAGGGTGTTCACCAGATCCTGCAGGTATTCCAGTTGCGCATCAGGTCGGTTGCGCAATGCCGGGAAAGAGAGGTCCAGTAATGGCAGCCGATAAGCTCTTCCTGCCTGAGTCACCTCGGCAAATAATTCTTCAACAGTGGCCGTTCGGGAGCTGCCGAGCTGACCTTGCAGGTAACTCAGCTGCTGGCGACGCGGAATAGCGTCCGGGTGCAAAACAAGGGCCGGAACAAGCAGCAAAGCACCCTGATTTGAGTGGGCCGCGTCATACAGCAGCGGCGGCAATTGCCGATGCAGAGTATGAGCGGTTGTCAGTGCTTCCGGACCAGGATTGCCAACGAGTGTTACAGGGTCTGCCGGGGCCAGCGCAAAAGCGGTGGTTTGATTTGGCAGGCTGCCCGCTCCGCTGCCGGCGGATTTCTTAGCCTGGCTTTCAGTTTTCGTTTTCCAGGCCGGGTCCAGTCGGCTGATCCGCTGAGGCAGGGGTGGGTGCGTGGCAAACAGGGATGCCAGCCTGGCACCGCGGGCAAACAACATATGACTGACTTCCTCCGACTCAGCGCGCTGCAGATAGGAGTGTTCCGACAGATCGAGGATTTTCTTTAAGGCACCGCTGATACCGTCAGCCTGCCGAGTGAATTGCACCGCGGATGCATCCGCCAGGTACTCCCGCTGTCGCGAGACGCCCGCCTTGATCATGCGGGCAAACAGGACGCCCACATAGCCGATCACCGCCAGGCCCAGGGCAAGAATCACGATACCGCCGCCGCCGCGTGATCGGGAACGCCGGCTGAAGCGGGCATTGCGCATCAGGCTTCGACCGACCAGGCCAATGACCGTGATACCGAACAGCGGCCCCATTAATCGAATATTCAGACGCATGTCGCCATTGAGGATATGACTGAACTCGTGCGCGATGACGCCCTGAAGTTCATCTCGATTCAGCTGTTCCAGGGTGCCGCGGGTCACGGCTACAGCTGCATCTTCGGGCCCGTAGCCGGCGGCGAAGGCGTTGATACCCGGTTCGCGCTCCAGCACGAAAATTTCCGGCACCGGCACACCCGAAGCGATGGACATTTCTTCCACCACATTTCTCAGTTTTCTGCGCAGCGGGTCCTGAGTGTCCGGCGGCACCGGCGTGGCGCCCATTTCCCTGGCGATGCGGCTACCGCCGTCTCGCAGTGCCAGGATCCGGTACAGGCTGGCGATGCCGATGAAAGCGATTACGCCAGCAGCGATGGCAGCCAGGGTCGAACTGCGTCTGATGAGCCAGCCCGGCCCGCCATTCAGGCTGCTACTGTCGATCCACCACAGCGCGGTGCCCAGAATCGCGGTAACCGCCGCGGCAACGGCCAGGGTGGCCAGCAGGTAAAGAGCCACCAACCGGCGCGTGTGACGCCGTGATTCGATCTGCGCCTGGAAAAAATCCATCCGTGGAGAGCGGCCGATAGCGCAGAGGGCTAGAAGGAAACGACCGGGGCGTCACGTGTCTGTGGGCTGTCCACTTCCAGAAAGTCACCGGGCACAAAGTTAAAAGTATTGGCCACAATATTACTGGGGAATGTTTCACAGGCATTGTTATAGCCCAGCACGGCATCGTTAAACGCCTGTCGGGAGAAGGCGACTTTGTTCTCTGTGCTGGACAGTTCTTCCTGGAAGCGCAGCATATTCTCGTTCGCTTTCAGGTCAGGGTAGTTTTCTACCAGGGCGAACAGTCGGCCCAGGGTCCCACCCAGCGTGGTTTCGGCTGCGGCCAGCGCCTTGATGGCCTCGCCGTTGGAGGGATCAGCCGACGCTGCGCGCAGCCCGGTGACTGCCGCGTTGCGGGCCTGGACCACGGCTTCGAGAGTTTCACGCTCGTGTTGCATGTAGCCTTTGAC
>JBPCXH010000098.1:0-16948 GCA_051008735.1 Gammaproteobacteria bacterium
GCCCGGGCCAGTTGTCCCAGTTCGTCGTTGCGTTCGGCAGGTAACCGGACGGTGTAGTCACCTTCGGCGAGTTTTTCCGCACCCGTTACCAGCACTCGAATGATGCGGGCCTGCCGCCAGGCCATGAAGGCAGCGATCAGTCCGATGGTGAGTAGTCCGATGGCACCAAAGCCAAGCAGCCGCAGTACACCGGTGCGCTGGGCTTGCTCACGAATGGTTGCCAGACGTCGTCCCAGTTCGACATTGGTGGCTAATAGCCCGCCGGCATCGAATACCTGAAGCAGGGTGCCGACTGCCTCATTATTATGAATCAGCGGTGTGCTCATGGTGAGGCGTTCACCGCCGAGTTGGGCATCGCCGCCGACGCCGGCCTCCAGGCCCAGATCGCCCACATGCTGCAAGATTTTCCCGTCCGCACCGCGCAGCAGGATCAGGCCTGCCCCGGAAGCGCGAATAGCATTTTTCAGCTGTTTTTCAATTTCTCTCGCGTCGCCTCGCGCAACGGCGGGGGCAAGCTTTGCAGCAAGACTGGCCATGACATCGGTGCCGCTGACCTGATCTGTCAGCACTGCTCGATTGGTGTCTACAGCAACATCGACTACCCGAAATAACGCATCGCGATAGACCAGATAGAGAATAGTTGTTGTGACGCCGGCCGTCAGTGTGGCGAGTACGACCCCGATCAACAGGTATTTCGGCAGCAATCGAATGGACTTCATAGCCGCACGACTCGCGGATCAGCGGGCAAGTTGACAGACTGCTGGCGCAATTTTGACCCCGCTGCAGTTACTATTCCGTTCGCGTACCGCACTGGGTCCTCATGCAGAATTTCAAGCCGCCCATCCTGTTCCGGAGTCGTCATCTGCAGTCGACCCTGGGCAGCAGTGCCCTTCGCCGCGTGCTGGTGCGTCGGCGAGCAGCGTCGCTGCTCGCTGCCTCCTGTGACGAGATTGCTGATTGCGGCCAAGGTGTGCGGTTGCTGCTGCACCATGCGCCGCCCCCGGCCGATCGACCTGCGGCCGGCGTGGCCGTGCTTATTCATGGTTGGGAAGGCAGTGGCGATGCCACCTACCTGCTGTCGGCGGGCAGCCGCTTGCGCGCAGCGGGTTATCGGGTTGTGCGGCTTAATTTGCGCGACCACGGTGCGTCCCATCACCTGAACCGGGAGTTGTTTCATTCTTGTCGGCTCGACGAGGTGGTTGGTGCTGTGCGCTGGGTGCAGCAGCGTTTTCCCGATGAATCCCTGGTTCTGGGCGGATTTTCCCTGGGCGGCAATTTCGCCTTGCGAGTCGCCGCCAAAGCGCCAGCGGCCGGACTGCGCATCCGGCAGGTCGCGGCTATTTGCCCGCTGCTGGACCCTGCCGAGACCATGCTCGCACTGGATAGTGGTTGGCAGCTTTACCGACGTTACTTTCTGGCCAAGTGGCGCGCATCTATGTTGCGCAAGGCCAGAGCCTTCCCCGCTGACTACGACTTTGGTGATCTGCGTCGCTTCCGCAGTCTCACAGCCATGACGGATTTTTTTGTGCGCGAGTACGCCGGGTTTCCCGATCTGCAGACTTACTTGCGTGGCTATGCGCTCACACAGGATCGCCTGGCCGATCTGCAGGTGCCTTCGCGGATGCTGTTGGCCAAAGATGATCCGGTAATTCCCATCGTCGGCTTGCAGCGAGTGGCGCGTACGACTGCGCTGCACGTTGATTGTGCTCAATTCGGAGGTCATTGTGCTTTTCTGAAAGACTACCGCCTTCGGAGTCTGGCTGATGACTATTTAGTAGATAGTTTTGTTATTACTCGCGATAGCCGGAGCGAAGTTCTTTGACATCGGCAACCAGGCCATTTTCAAAACGAATTACCCGCATGAATTTCCGCGGGCCGAAATTATAGGTCCATTCTTCTACAAGAACTTCGACATACGAACGAGTGTTGATAAGTAGCTCGTCATCGAATGGGTTGAGGTCTCGATTCCTGATGCGTGATCTTGGGATGCCTTTTCTGACGATGGTGCGTTGCTGCACCGAGACCGGGTCCCCACAGAAATTCAGGACCTTGGCCATGGGGTCGCCTTCGCTGACCAGTTTGTTACCGCAGCGAAGCGCCAGGGCCGGGTCGGCGGCAAGAAATATCACCAGCAAGAAAAGCAGACGGCTAACGTGCATTGTTTTATCCTCCGTTGCCGGCGGCAATTTGCCGCCAGACGGATCATTATTTTGGCCTCAGTCTACACCCCGGTGTTCCCCAGCGCCTGTCCCGCAGGCCGGGATGGCGCTCTGATGGGTGTTTGCCCGGCCGGCCCTCAATTATGTCTGACCGGGGACCGCGGACCCGAGGCCACGCCTTGAGTGCGAGTTTCGACAGCCGGCTGGCGGCCCTCGCCGGGCACCCGGGCTTGCTGGCCGGGGCGCGCCGGGGGATCGAGAAGGAAAGCCTGCGGGTGACCCGTGACGGCTATATTTCTGATCAGCCGCACCCGCCGGGCCTGGGCTCAGCGCTCACCAACAAGCACATCACGACAGACTTCTCTGAAGCGCTGCTTGAGTTCATTACGCCGCCCCTGACAGATTGCTGGGGCGCAGTGCAGTTTCTTTGTGATCTGCATCAGTTTGCCGGCATGCAGCTGGATGGTGAATTGCTCTGGCCCATGAGCATGCCTTGCATGATTCGATCCGACGCAGATATTCCCATCGCCAATTACGGGTCTTCCAATGTCGGCCGAATGAAGACGATTTATCGTCGCGGCCTGGCAGCGCGATACGGACGTTACATGCAAGCTATCTCAGGCATTCATTACAATTTCTCTGTGCCCGAAAATTTCTGGCCGCTGTACCAGGACCTGCGAGGTGTGGGCGGTTCAGCGCAGGAATTCCGTTCGGCGGCCTATCTGGACCTTGTGCGCAATGTACGCCGGCTGGACTGGCTCTTACTCTATCTGCTTGGTTCGTCGCCGGCGGTCTGCAAAAGTTTTCTTGCCGGCAGCGAATCAGATCTGGAGAGCCTGGATAAAGGGACACTGTTCGGGCGCCACGCAACCTCGTTGCGCATGAGTGATCTGGGCTATCACAATGCTCAGCAAGCAAGCCTGCGAGTCTCTGCCAACAGCCTGGATCAATACGTTGCAGATCTTGATGGTGCGATTCGCAGCTCCAGTGAGCGTTGGCAAGAGTTGGGTGTTTTTGCCGACGGTGAACGGCAGCAGCTCAATGCTAACCAGTTGCAGATCGAGAATGAGTTTTACAGCACGATTCGTCCCAAGCGTGTGGCCGAGAGTGGCGAGCGACCCACCGCGGCCCTGCAAAGAGGCGGTATTGAATATGTTGAACTGCGTGCTCTGGATGTCAGTCCTTTTGATCCGGTGGGTATTAATCAGCGCCAGGCAAAATTTCTAGAGGTCTTCCTGCTGACCTGCCTGCTACTGGACAGTCCACCCATTGACGATGCGGAGCACAAGGCCAATGTTGAAAACCAGGCGCTGACTGCCCGACGTGGCCGTGAGCCTGGCCTGCAACTCCAGCGGGCAGGAGCGCCAGCCACGCTCCTGGATTGGGGGCTGGAACTTCGTCAGCAAATGCTGGCCGTGTGCGAAGTCTTTGATCCTGCTGACGAGTGTGGTTACGCGGGGGCGGTGAAGGAGTTGATGGCAGGGCTCGATGATCCTGAAGCTACCCCGTCCGCCCGCTTGTTAAAAGAATTGCGTAGCACCGGGAAACCGCTGTTTCGTTACGCCATGGACCTGGCCTCTGACTACCAAAGCTATTTTCACTCACTGGCACCTGATTTAAGCCCTCGACTGGCGCAGTTCAAGAAAGAGAGTATTGACTCGGTGACCAGGCAGCGTGCTGTTGAGGCAGGCGATGACCTCGATTTTGAGGCTTATCTGGCGCGCTATTTTCAGTGAGCCCAAGGGCTTGCTTGTGGGCTAAGGCTGCACTTGTTTAGTATGCATAAATATTCAATCTGGCAAGCCGTGTGAAGCGCACCTTTCTGTTTAGTTTTCTCGCTGGCATCGTGTTGACGGTTGCACTCGCCGCCCTGTTCCCCTTGCCGCGCCACGAGCGCTTTGTTTCGCATATTGAAGCACTGAACAACGGGGGGCGCGGCGAAGAATTTCAGATTCGCTGGCCCCAGGATCGCCTTAATCTCGACTCGGAGTCGACTCGTCTGCAATTGGGTGATACCGCGGGCCTGGTTGTGATGGCCGGCGATGTGGCCGGTCCCGCAGCCGTGGAATTGTTCCGCTTGCGTGACGTGCAGGGCAGCGTCATCGGTCTGGCCAGTCGTCTGACGGCGCCGATGCCGGGCCGACGAGGCGGCATGCAATCCGTATCCAATTGGACTCTGGCTATTCCGAGTCGGGGCAGTTTGCTGCTGTCTCAGGAAAACGGCGCCGATATGGGCCCGGTCAGGCGTGGAGGAGGCTGGGTGGCAGCGGCCGATGCACCGGATTTCTGGGCCACGGGCAACCGCTATCGTATTAGTGCCGGTCCCGCACCCGGTGGCCGGGGCCGCGTGTTAAAGGGGTCCGGCGAGTTTGCCGGGCTTAGCGGCGATTACTCGGAAGTCTGGGAGCTGAAAAATTCAGGAGCTGACGAGCGCAGTGAGGGCCTGATCAAGTTGTCCACCCTGACGACGAGAGGCCCCTGATGCGCCAGATCACTGTACTTGCAGGCTTAGTGTGCGGCTGCCTGGTCACCCTGGCCTTCCTGCTGGCAGGCGGGCTGGGCCTGTTGCAGGCCAAAATCACACCGTCCGTTGACAAGCCCGGTGTGCTGCAGATTGACGAGGTGTTCAGTCGGGGTATGGCTGAACAACCGGCAGCGCTGCTGGGTCTTGCGCCTTCCCTGGGCGGGGGCTTTGAAGAATCCAGTTTGCGCCATGTGCGGATCAGCGTCGCGCGTCTGGACAGCCCAGAATCGGGGGACTCGGCACTGGCGATCAAGATCTCTGCACCGGCCACGGAAAACAGTCTGCTCAATAGTCAGCTGTATATGCAGAGCACCTGGAATCTGGGTTGGCCCGGGCATGGCAGCGTTTTTCTGATCGGCCAGGACAATCATCTTCCACTGCTGGGAAATCTTTTCTGGAATTTGTTCACCGGTGACGGCTTTGAGTTATCCGAGCGTCCCCACCCGCTGTCGGAGAGGACCCGCCTGCTTGGCGCTGGGGGGAGGCTTTCAGCGGCCGAAGGAATTTATCAGGAATACAGAGTGCCGCCAGGTGCCGGCGAACTGGAACTGGGCCTGGAGAATAACTAGATTCACCCCAGGGCTGCCGCGGCAAGCTCCTTGAAGTTGCAGTTGTTGTCAGCCAGCGCTTGCGGATCCAGTGGCGCACCCGCTGCTATCAGTTTCTTGCCCAGCATGAATTCACGGGCGCTGTTCACGGCTTCTACGGCTTGCAGGCGATTGTCCAAAAGGTGCAGCACCGCGAAGGATCTTTGCGCCGGGTCACCCCTCACGATTCGCTGACATTCTGATGTTGCCAGGCCCGCTATCTGAAGTTTCAGGTCGTATTGATCGGACCAGAACCAGGGCACCTGCGCATAGGCCTGGGGGTTGCCCAGGATAGTAGCCGCTGCTGTCTTAGCCTGTTCTTGCGCATTGTGGACCGACTCCAGTCGCAGTTGCCGGCCCAGGATGCTGTTCGGATGACTGGTGCAATCGCCGATTGCCAGAATGTCTGCATCTTCGGTGCGGCAGCAATCATCCACTATGATGCCATTGTCGCAGGCCAGTCCGGCTTGTTCGGCGAGTTCTACATTGGGCAGTACGCCGACGCCAATGACGACGAAATCGGCCGGCCAGGACTGACCTTCATGGTCGCGGACCGATTCCACACGGCCATTACCATGAAGGGTGGAGTTGGCCGGCGAGTTCAGGATCAATTTGACGCCGGCTTCACGATGAACCTGACCGTAGAAGGCTGAAACTTCCGGAGAGACGACGCGCGCCATCACCCGGTCAGCAATTTCCCGCACCATCACATCCAGTCCTGCCTGAACGGCCACGGCAGCGACCTCCAGGCCGATATAACCTGCGCCCATCACAATAAGCCGGGCACCGGCTTTGAAGTGAGTTTGTATAGCGCGCACATCATCGATGTTGCGCAGGTAATGCACACCAGGCAGATCACTGCCCGGGAATTCCAGGCGGCGGACGCGACTGCCCGTGGCGATTACCAGCTTGGAGTAGCTCAGCCGGCTGTCGTCATCCAGTTCGATTTCATGTTCCGTCCTGTGGATCGCGCTGACCCGGGTGCCGAGTTGCATTTCAATGTCATGCTTGGCGTAGAACTGCTCGGGTCTGAGAAGCAGGCGTTCAAGGGGCAGTTCTCCGGCGAGAAATTTTTTCGACAGGGGCGGGCGTTGGTAAGGCGGATAGGCTTCATCCCCGACCATGACGAGCCGTCCACCAAAGCCACCCTGGCGCAGGGAAACGGCGGTTTGGCCAGCAGCGTGGCCGGCGCCGGCGATCACGACGGTGTCAGTCATCGGTTGAACTTACTCGGTCTGCAGGCAGGAGGGAACGGCGACGCCGCGCCGGGCACGCGATTATACTCACGCGCCGCATGCTGACAGCACCAAGGAGCGAATTGATGGGCAAGGCAATACAAATAGACCGCTTTGGCGGTCCCGAAGTCCTTGAATGGCGTGAGGTGGCTATTGCCCCGCCTGGCCCGACTGAAGTCCTGGTGAGGCACACGGCAGTGGGCCTGAATTTCATCGATACCTATCACCGGTCGGGCCTGTATCCCCTGGAATTTCCTGCGGGTCTGGGCACGGAGGCCGCTGGTCAGGTGCAGGTCGTGGGTTCCCAGGTACAGGGCTTGCAGGTCGGTGACCGGGTCGGCTGGCTGGGTGTGCCCCCCGGCGCTTACGCCGAAGAACGCCTGTACGCGGCCGACCGGCTGGTCAAACTGCCCTCTGATGTGACAGACCAGACCGCCGCTGCCAGTTTGTTGAAAGGCTTAACCGCCTGGTATCTGTTGCATCGAAGTTATCCTGTGCAGGCGGGCGATACGGTGTTGCTGTATGCCGCTGCCGGTGGCGTTGGGTTGTTAACGGCCCAATGGGCGGCCAGTCTGGGTGCTCGTGTGATCGGCGTCGCCAGCACGGCTGAGAAAGCCGAGCTGGCCCGGGCCAGCGGCTGCAGCGATGTCATTGCTGCTGACGACACGGAATTTGTTGCCCGGGTTCGCGACCTGACCGACGGCGAAGGTGTGGCGGCGGTCTATGACTCGGTGGGTAAAGACACTTTTTTCCAGTCGCTGGACTGCCTGCGTACCCACGGCACCATGGTCAGTTTCGGTAATGCATCGGGTGCGGTGGAGCCTTTCTCGCCCATGGAGCTGGCCCGGCGCGGTTCACTGTTTCTGACCCGCCCGGCAGTCTTTGACTTTATTCGTACCCGTGAAGATCTGGAAGCGGCAACCGATGCACTATTCGCCGCCCTGCAAGCGGGCGCGATCAGGGTCACTGTTAACCAGACTTATCCCCTGCGTGAAGCCGCGCGTGCCCACGAGGATCTTGAGGCGCGCCGCACCACAGGTTCAAGCCTGCTGTTGCCCTGAGTGGCGAGTGTTGTTCAGGGCGCCGGTATCGCGCCCACGGCCGGTGCCGTTTCAACGGGCACCAAGGGCCAGAACACGGGCAATAGAAGCATGACGGCGACGAATACCACGAGGGTAAGGGGCGCGCCGACCTTGATGTAATCCTTGAAGCGGTATCCACCCGGGCCCATGACCAGGATGTTGGCCGGATGCGAAATGGGGCTGGTAAAGCTCGCTGATGCGGCCATGGCCACGGCCATCATCGCGGTTTGCGGCATCACGCCCATCTCCGCACAGGCAGACAGCACGATAGGTGCCATCAGCACGACCAGTGCAGCGGTTGGCACGATCATGGTCGCCAGGGCGGTCACGCCATACAGTCCCATGATCACCGGCCAGGGACCGAGGTCCCCGAGGGTGTCCATCACGCCCCGTGCCAGCAATTCAGCCGTGCCGGTTTCCTGCATCGCGATTCCGAGCGGGAGCATACCCGCGATAAGAAACACAGCGCGCCAGTCAATGGCCCGATAGGCCTGTTCCATGGTCAGACATTTGCTTAGCACCATCAGGCTGGCGCCGACGACGGCAGCGATGGAAATGGGTAACCAGCCGATCAGCACCGAGATAACAACCGCGCTCATGATGAGGGCAGCCAGCGGGCCACGTCGCGTGTCGGTGACCATCCCGCTCAGGGGTGTCAGTACGAGCAGTCCCGGCTCGTTATTCAGCAGGGCAAGTTTTTGCCGCGGTCCGACGAGCAGCAAGGCGTCCCCGAACTGCAGTTCCAGTTTATCCAGGTCGGAACGGATTGCTTCGCCTGAGCGAAGGATCGCGGACAGCGCCAGCCCGAACTTGTCGCGGAAATTAATATCCGCCACCCGCATGTTCGCCATGGGTGACTGGGGCGCCAGGGTGACTTCCACGGAGGCCAGGCGATCCGAGTCAAAGACATTCAGTGTGCGGGGCACGCCGCTGCCAATTTCCAGTTCCTGCAAACCACGCAGCACGTCGAGATCTTCCGGGCGTCCCTGGATCAGTAACAGGTCACCGCCGAGTAAGGCCTCGTCCGGATCGGGCATGACCTGCAACTTGCCTTCCCGGAACAGGGCCAGTAAACGAAAATCGAAGGCATCGCCGATTCGGCTTTTGGCCAGGGTCGAGCCGCTCAGGGTCGAGTCTTTAGGGATGCGGACAACAAAAATTCTTTCCTGAAGCCGATAGGTATCCTTCAGATCGGCTTCCGTGGTGACACGGATCTCGGTAAATTCATCGCTTTTCTTCAGGTTGGCGACGATGTCATCGCCGCCCTGTAAAAGCAGCTGATCGCCGGCGCGCAGCGGTACGAAGGCCAGGTTGACCCGCCGCACCAGGTCGTTGCGGCGTATGGCGACCACGCTGGCATCAAAGCGTCGCCGGAAGTCAGAGTGGTGCAGGAGCTCTTTGACCAGGTTCGAGTCTTCGGCCACCGTGGCTTCAACGAGCTGGATACGCCCGCTCATCAGTTCATCCATCAGGGGCGCTTCGCGCTCGATGACCAGATCGCTCCAGCTGCGGATTTCCTCGAAGCGACCCAGGCGTCCCTGCACCAGCAAGGTGTCGCCGGCGTGTAAATCCGTGGTGCGCGACGGCAGGGTTTCAACTTTTCCTGCCCGTTCGCGGGCCATGACGAGCAAGCCGGCTGCCGAGCCGATACGGCTTTCAGCCAGGGTTTTGCCCACGAGTACCGAACTGGCCGGGACCGTCACTGCAAAGGTGCTTTCCTGCAAACCATATTGCGCCCGGAGATTTCGCTGGCTGCGCTGGGACGAGGCCGAAGGATCCGTGCGGGGCAGCATCAGGCGGCCAAACAGGGCAATAAAAACAATACCCGCAATCATTGCGCCCAGACCCACGCTGAAGTAATCAAACAGGGCGAAAGGACGCTCGCCTGCCTGGGCCAGCGCGCCGCTGATGAGCAGGTTGGG
This sequence comes from Gammaproteobacteria bacterium, assembly GCA_051008735.1. Taxonomy (GTDB): domain Bacteria; phylum Pseudomonadota; class Gammaproteobacteria; order Steroidobacterales; genus J054. Next base: position 9,510 of record JBPCXH010000098.1, read on the forward strand.
TGGTGTGCCGACCAGGGTGGTGAGACCGCCGAGCAGGGTGCCGAAGGCCATGGGCATCAGGACCCGGGACGGCGGCGTATCGGTGCGCCGGCAAATTTCCATGGCCACCGGCAGCATCAGGGCCGCAACACCAATGTTGTTCATGAAGAAAGACAGGCTGCCGGCACAGATCATGATCACGATAACCAGCGGGACTTCTGAGCGGCCTGCAACCCGCATGACTTGCCGGCCCAGGACGCTGGCAATGCCGGTGCGGGTCAGCCCTTCGCTGAGAATAAACATGGCCCACACGGTCACCACGGCAGCATTGCTAAAGCCCGACAGGGCTTCGCTGGGCGATACCAGGTTGGTCAGAGCGAGTGCACCGAGCACCAGCAGGGCAACCAGGTCCATTCTGACCACCTCGGTGATGAACAGAATCAGGGCCACCCCGAGGATGATTAGTACCAGTGCGATCTCAATATTCACGAGCGGTGAGGATAACCAGTTTTGTTTAGTGGTTCTGTGAGGTCGGTCGGCCGAAGCCGCCACCGCCCGGGGTGGCGATGATCAGCAGATCGCCGGCAGCCAGATTCGCCTCGGCAATGCCCGGCAGATACTCAATGCGTTCATCAGCGTGTACCAGCATATTAATGCCGGCTTTGCCCGGTGCCCCGCCGGCGAGTCCCGGTGGTCCCTGACGACGATGATTGGCGACGATGGCGATGTGCATGGGGTGGAGGAATTCGATGGCTCGCAGCAGCCCGTCGCCGCCGGCTTGTGCGCCTGCGCCGCCGCTGCCGCGCCGAATAGCAAATTCCCTGAGTAAAACCGGGTAGCGGGCTTCCAGGATTTCCGGGTCAGTAATGCGTGAGTTGGTCATGTGGGTGTGGACGCCGCTGGCACCGGGAAAGTCCCTGCCCGCCCCGGCACCGCCACCCAGTGTTTCGTAGTACTGGTAGCGCGAGTCGCCGAAGCTCAGGTTGTTCATGGTGCCCTGGCCGGCGGCCAGAACCCCCAGTGCCTGGAACAAAGCGTTGGCGATGCACTGGGAGGTTTCCACATTGCCGGCGGCCACGGCGGCAGGAAAATCAGGTGACAGCAGGGTGTGATCGGGAATATGAATGTCGATGGGCCGCAGGCAGCCCTCGTTCAACGGAATCTGGCGGGTGACCAGGCAACGGAATGCATACAGCACGGCTGCCCGGGCGATTGCGCGGGGGGCGTTGAGGTTGCCGGTCGAGGGGCCAGAGGTGCCGCTGAAGTCCACCCGCGCCGAACCCGTTGCCTGATCCGTCTCTATCTGCACGCGAATGACCGCGCCGTCATCCAGCTCTGCCGAGCCACTTCCGCTGCCCAACTTGCGAATGGCATCGCGTACCGCCGTTTCGGCATTGTCCTGCACATGATCCAGATAAGCGGCCACCAGGGGCTGGCCAAAGTGGTCAAGCATTTGCCGCAGCCCCGCCAGACCTTTTTCATTGGCCGCCAGCTGCGCGCGCAGGTCGGCCAGGTTCTGGTCAGGATTGCGCGCCGGGTGCGGGCCTTCGGCCAGGGCGGCCAGCAGTTCCCGATGTTTGAGTTCCCCCGCCTGCACCAGCGGGAAGCCGGCGAAGCGCTGCCCTTCTTCGCGAATGTCATGGCTGTGAGCGGGCATGGAACCCGGGGTGATGCCGCCGACGTCCGCATGATGGGCGCGGCAAGCCAGAATAAACATCGGTGACTCATCCGGCTCGACATGAAAGGAAGTGATCACCGTGATGTCGGGCAGATGCGTGCCGCCCTGGTAAGGATCGTTCACCATCCAGCTGTCGCCTGGCCGCAAGGTCTGACTTGCAAGCAGAGCCTGAACGCTTTCGCTCATGGAGCCCAGGTGGACTGGAATATGGGGCGCATTGGCGACCAGCTGCCCTCGCGCATCGAACAGCGCGCAGGAAAAATCACGTCGCTCTTTGATGTTGACCGAGTGCGCCGTGTTTTCCAGCACGGCGCCCATTTGCTCGGCCACGTTCATGCAATGATTGTTAAACAGCTCCAGCATGATCGGGTTGGGGTGTGGCCCCGCGTGGCGTCCCAACTGGACCGCTTGATTTGGGCTAAGCATCAGCATGCCGCCCGGCTTTTGCGTGAGGCTCCAGCCCGGAATTACGACGGTCGTGCTGTGCGCTTCGGTGATCAGCGCCGGGCCCCGGATGTTCTGGCCCTCGGTCAGGGCGGATCGTTCCCAGACTTCGGCCGTGTGCCAGTCGCCGGCAAAATAAACCTTCGTGGCTTCGGCCTTCGCCGCGGATTTTCCGGCACGGGGCGCGGCCAGCTCCGCGGGTCCGGCATCCTGACCGGTCACGGCGACCTGCAGGGACTCAATCCACGGTGGACCCGCTGCACAGTTGAAGCCGAAGCGTTGTCGATGCAGTTGCCTGAAGGCAGCATCGCTGGCTGCCAGGTCACCCGTCCAGGTAACGGGTAGCGTGGTGTCCGAACCCGCCACTCGCAGCAGCAGGGTGGTGACCTGCTCAAGACTTCCTTGTTCCACCTCTTGTTGCAGGAGTTCTTCGCGACAGGCCTGGCCAAGGGTTTGTATCTGCGTATCGAGCCAGGTTAAGACTGCTTTATCCAGCGGGCGATCGGCGCTTGCCTGGCGGTAGGCGCGGGAGGGCGCGGCACCCATGCCCAGGGCGGAGAGCAGGCCGGCCAGCGGATGCACAAGGATTTGTCGGATACCCAATGCATCAGCAACCTCGCAGGCGTGCTGGCCACCTGCTCCGCCAAAACAGCACAGGGTGAAGTCCGCCGGGTCCCAGCCGCGTTGTGTCGACACCGTCTTGATGGCATTGGCCATGTTGTCCACGGCCACCTGCACGAAGCCCTCGGCCACGTCTTCGGCTGACAGTTTGTTGCCCGATGTCAGTCTGACTTCCTCGGCGATGGTATCCAGCGACACGGCGGCGGCACCCCGGTCAAGGGGCGCGTCAGCGTCGGGACCGAAGACTCGGGGAAAGCGTTCCGGCAGCAAGCGACCCAGCACCAGGTTTGCATCCGTCACGGCCAGGGGTCCGCCCCGACCATAGCTGGCCGGACCGGGTGCTGCGCCGGCCGATTCCGGTCCGGCCTGAAAGCGTCCCTGGGCAAAACTCAGCACGGAGCCGCCTCCGGCAGCAACGGTGTGAATGCGCAGCATCGGGGCCTGCAGACGCACGCCGGCCACAATATTGTCATTCACCCGTTCAAAGTCACCGTCATACAGGGTGACGTCAGTGGAGGTGCCGCCCATGTCAAAGCCGATCAGTCGGTTGCCCCCGGCCTCGCGACAGGTGGCAACCATGCCGACTACGCCGCCGGCTGGTCCGGACAAGACGCTGTCTTTGCCGCGGAACAGTTCCCCCGCCACCAGTCCGCCGTTGCTTTGCATGAACTGAATTCGCCCGGGCCGGACGCCGGCTTTCGCCAGGGCGGCGCGAAAACCCGTGAGGTAGTGGCCGAGCAAGGGAGACAGGTAGGCATCAGCGACGGTGGTGTCTCCCCGGCTAATGAGTTTCGGCAGGGGCGTGGTCTGGTGTGACAGGGAGATCTGGCTAAAGCCCAGTTCCGCGGCAATCTCGCCAACGCGTTGCTCGTGCCCGGGAAACCGATAGCCATGCATGAAGCACACCGCCAGTCCGTCTATGCCCGTTTCACGTAAGCCGATCAGTTCCTTGCCCAGTGTTTCCTCGTTCAGTGCTTGGAGGACTTCGCCGCTGGCACTAACGCGTTCTTCAACTTCCAGCACGGTCGCGTACAGCGGTTCGCGCAGGCGAATGTGCAAAGCGAATAAGTCCGGCCGATCCTGGTAAGCGATTCGCAGGGCGTCGCCAAAACCGGCGGTCACCACAAAAGCCGTAGCGGAACCTCGTCGTTCCAGCAGCGCATTGGTTGCCACCGTGGTTCCCATCTTGATTGCATCGACGGGTGCACCCGGGTCATGGGTGGCGAGTAACTCAACCAGGCCGGCGACGGCTGCATCCGGGTATTGCTCCGGATTATCAGACAGAAACTTGCGTGTATGCACGGTGCCGTCAGGTGCGCGGCCGATGATGTCCGTAAAGGTACCGCCGCGGTCAATCCAGAACTGCCAACCTGCTGCGGTCATCATTCCTAATGTAGCATGGGCCCGCGTGTCCAAAGACGGGATTCCCATGAGCATCGGCAAGGTCTGTTTCTCCCACGGTCAGGAAAGCGGACCCTGGGGCACAAAGATTCGACACCTGGCGAATCTGGCCACGACCCGGGACTGGGCCGTCGAGTCTCTCGACTATCAGGGCATGGCTGATCCCCTGGCGCGCGCCGCGAAACTGCGTGAATACTGTCAGCAACTGGATGCGCCGCCGGTTTTGGTCGGAAGCAGCATGGGAGGCTTCGTCGCTTTGCACGTCGCCGCGCAGATGCCCGTTCGCGCTCTGTTCCTGCTGGCGCCCGCGCTGTATTTACCCGGCTATGAAGAGCATCTTCCGGCAACACCGCCGACCTGCCCGGTGTTTATCGTGCATGGCTGGCGCGATGATGTCGTGCCCTGCGCGGGGAGCCAGCGTTACGCGCAGGCCAATCGTTCACGCCTGCTGTTAGTGGATGGTGATCACCGGCTAACGGCGCAAATTGATGTGGTGGGCGGCGCCTTCGAGCAGTTTCTGGGCGAACTGGCTGATGCTGCCGAGTCTGAAGCTTAATCTGCGGCCAGGGTGCAGAGTCCAATCAGCGTTGGATCCGGCGCTTTGATCAAATAAGTCGGAATTGCATTCAGATAATCAGCGTAGCGGCCTTTGGCCGTAAAGCGCCGGCGAAACCCCGAGGCACAGAATCTTTCGTCGTGGTGCGGTGCAATGCCGCCGCCGATATAGACGCCGCCGAAGGCGCCGAGCATCAGGGCCGCGTCAGCTGCCGCTGTACCCAGCAGCTCGCAGAACAAGTCAAAGCTGGCGCAGGCAGCCGTATTGCCGGACGTGATCAATTCGCCTATTTGTTCCGGCAGCAATGACTCTTCTCCGTGCAGCAGTTCGTGGATCAAACTCAGGCCGGGCCCGGAGACCAGTCGTTCGATGGAACAGTGTCCGTAACGTTCGCGAACCTTGCTGATGATGGCCGTTTCCTGCGCGTTGCTGGCGGCCAGGCTGGCATGCCCACCTTCGCCTGCCAGGGCGCGCCAGCCGTCAGCATTGCGGACCAGTGTGCTCATACCAAGGCCGGTCCCCGGGCCGATCACGACTTTTGTCCCCCTTGGGTCCGGTTGGCCACCACCGATCTGGTGCACCTGGGTATCGCTCAGCGCGGGCAGCGCGCAGGCCAGTGCCTCGAAATCGTTCAGCAGCTTGAGTGTCTGCAGCCCCAGCGCAGTGCGTAATTCTCCGGCATTAATGGACCAATGCAGATTTGTCATTTGCACCGTGTCGTTGCGAACCGGAGCGGCCACCGCCAGCGCGGCAGCTTTTGGTCGATCGGCAACTGCCAGACTGCCCAGATAGTGATCGAGCAGGGCGGCGGCGCTGGGGAAATCCTGATTGCTAAAGTGCTGTCGTTGCTCCGGCCCGTCGGGCCCGGCCAGGGCGCAGCGGGTATTGGTGCCGCCTATGTCTGCAATAAGCAGGCTCACGGGGCAGCCGTCTTAATATGCTCCCGGGATTTCAGGAGCGCTTCAATAAAGCGCGTGCGCCAGGCCGTGATGTCGTTTCGCCGGAGTACTTCGAGCATGGAGCTGTGCCGCTCGCGGCGTTCGCCTTCGGGCATGCTCAGCGCCCGGTGAATCGCGTCGGCTACGCCATCAATGTCGTAGGGATTGACCAGGATGGCATCGGATAGTTCGTGCGCCGCACCGGCCAGGCTCGACAGGATAGGCATCCCCGGGTTGTTTGCCGGTTGAGCGGCGACAAATTCTTTTACCACCAGGTTCATGCCATCGCGCACAGGAGTAACAAGACCCACACTTGCTTCCCGGAAAAAGGCCATCAGTGTCGCCCTGTCGAAGGCCCGGTTAAGGTAGCGGATAGGCACCCAGTCGATGTCGGCGAAGCGGCCGTTAATCTGTCCGGCCGTCTGCTCCAGTGAATCGCGAATGTCATCGTAGGCACGAACCCCGGTGCGGGTTTTCGGTGCTACCTGAATGTATGACACCTGGTTGCGGTTGGCAGGGTAATTTTCCAGCAAGCGGGCGAAGGCCTGAAATCTTTCTTCCAGACCTTTGCTGTAATCCAGGCGATCAACGCCCATGAGCAACTGGCGGCCGTGGAGATGATTCACCATGCGCCGGACGTTGTCCTGTTCACCTGTGTGCGTGGCGAGCTGCTGGCATTCATCTAAATCGATGCCAATGGGGAATACGTCGGCGTGGACCCGCGTGCCATGTCCGTTTTTTCGCCGGTCTGCCTCTGAACCATCCCCCAGTCCCTCACCATCCAGCGCATCGCGAAAGCAGCGCAAATCTCGTGGTGTATGAAAGCCCACCACGTCGTAGGCACACATGGCGCGCAATATCTGTTGATAAACCGGCAAGACCCGCAGCATCTCCAGGGCGGGAAACGGAACATGCAGGAAAAAGCCGATAGGGTTGGTTACCCCGGCGCGGCGCAGTTCAGATGCCAGGGGAATGAGGTGGTAATCGTGCACCCAGATCAGGTCGTCTGGCTGCAGCAATGGAATCAGCTTGCGCGCAAACAAGGAATTGACGCGCCGGTATTCGTCGAACTCCCTGCGCTCATACCGAAAATAGCCCAGCAGGTAGTGGCACACCGGCCACAGGGACGTATTGGCGAAGCCGTTGTAATACAGGTCGTGGGCGCGTTCGCTGAGCTCAATGGTGGCGTAGGTGATATTGCCATCCTGCTCCAGGTGAGGCCCTGCGGGCTCGCCTCTAACCGTGCGACCGTTCCAGCCAAACCAGATGCCGCCGTGCTCACGCAGCGCGGCCAGCACGCCCACTGCCAGCCCACCCGCGGCCGTGCCGCTGCCGCGAGGCTGGGCAACCCGATTGGAAACATTAACCAGGCGGGTCAAAGCTCATCCTCCCAGTTGCGGCTGAGGCGTCGGGCTGCATTGATGATGCCGACCATGCTGTAGGTCTGGGGGAAGTTGCCCCACAGCTCGCCGGTTTCAGGATCCAGGTCCTCCGACAGCAGGCCCATGCTGTTGCGACAGTCCAGCATTGACTCGAACAGTTCCCGGGCTTCATCTTCCCGGCCCGCCGCCGCCAGGGCATCGATGTACCAGAAGGTACAGATGTTGAAAGCATTTTCAGGTTTGCCGAAGTCATCTTCAGCGTGATAACGCATCAGGTGATTACCGCGCCGCAATTGTTTTTCGATAGCCGACAGTGTGCTCAGAAAGCGTGGATCGGAACCGGAGATAAACCCGAGGCTGGGCATTAACAGCAGGCTCGCGTCCAGTTCCGGTCGTTCGAAGGCATCGGTAAAAGCTTGCTGCTCTTCGTCCCAGGCCTT
>JBPCXH010000099.1:0-17195 GCA_051008735.1 Gammaproteobacteria bacterium
GCGGCGCGCCGTGAGTAGCCGCCGTACCCTGTTTATTGGGTGAGCCGAAGCCAATTACTGTCTTGCAGCAAATCAGGCTGGGCCGGTCATCGGCCCGGGCAGCCTCAAGCGCCAGTCGCACGGCTTCCGGGTCATGCCCGTCCACATCCGGAACCACATGCCAGCCATAGGCGGCAAAGCGGCCGGGGGTGTCGTCCGCAAACCAGCCGGATACGTCGCCATCGATGGAAATATCGTTGTCATCGTAGAGGCAGATAAGTTTGCCCAGGCCCAGGGTCCCGGCCAGTGAGCAGGCTTCGTGGGATATACCCTCCATCAAACAGCCGTCGCCCAGGAACACATAGGTGTAGTGATCGACCACTGGAAAATCCGGGCGATTGAACTCCGCGGCCAGGGTCTGTTCAGCCAGGGCCATACCCACCGCGTTCGAAACACCCTGACCCAGTGGGCCCGTGGTGGTCTCAACACCAATATCCAGGTCATATTCCGGGTGGCCGGCTGTGCGCGCGCCGAATTGGCGAAAACGCCGCAGCTCCTCCATCTCCAGCGGATAGCCGCTCAGATGCAGCAGTCCATAAAGGAGCATGGAGCCATGACCGTTGGACAGCACGAAGCGGTCGCGGTCTGGCCAGCGTGGGTTGGCCGGATTATGACAAAGAAAGTCGTTCCAGAGCACCTCGGCGATATCGGCCATGCCCATGGGCATGCCGGGATGACCGGAGTTGGCCTGCTGAACGGCATCCATCGCCAGCGCACGCAGCGCATTCGCGCGGGCGCGCCGGGACGGGGCGGAAACTGCATTGCTGGGTCTTGTTGCCATGGGCCTCAGCGCCTGGGGCGCCTGTCTTTATTGTGGCGGCGGGAGGGCGCGCATTGTCGCGTTTTCAGTCAGTAGCCGCAACAGACTCAGGCAGGAACTAATAGACCTCGCTATAATCGCCGGTTCCCTAAAAGCCAGCAAGGTAGGCGAGCATGAGCAGCCGCAGTCTTTTTACCTCCGAATCTGTATCCGAAGGCCACCCAGATAAGGTCTGTGACCAGATCTCGGACGCCGTCCTCGACGCCTTCCTGGCGGTAGACCCCACAGCACGTGTGGCCGCGGAAACCCTGGTCAAAACCGGTTTCGTCATGCTCGCCGGGGAAATCAAGACTCACGCCAAGGATGTTTTCTTTGGCCTCGAGGACCTGGTGCGCGAGGTGGTTCTGGATATTGGCTATAACGATTCCGCCATGGGTTTTGACGGCGCCAGCTGCGGCGTGGTGAACGCCCTGGGCAAGCAGTCGGCCGATATCAATCAGGGCGTGGATCGCAATGAGGAACGTGCCCAGGGCGCTGGCGACCAGGGCATGATGTTTGGTTACGCCACGGATGAAACCGACGTGCTGATGCCCGCCCCCATCACCCTGGCCCACCGGCTGGTGCTGCAGCAGGCGCAGGCCCGCAAAAAAGGTGAGCTGGCCTGGCTGCGCCCCGATGCAAAAAGCCAGGTAACCCTGGTTTACGAAGACGGGAAGCCGGTGGCGATTGATGCGGTGGTCCTGTCCACCCAGCACAGCCCGGACGTCAGCAACGAAGACCTCCACGAGGGCGTGATGGAAAGCATCATTAAACCCGTGCTGGAACCGACCGGCTGGCTCGGCAAAGACACCCGCTATCACATTAATCCGACCGGTCGTTTTGAAATCGGCGGTCCGCTGGGTGACTGCGGTCTGACGGGCCGCAAGATCATTGTGGACACCTACGGTGGCATGGCTCGCCACGGCGGTGGCGCTTTCTCGGGCAAAGACCCGTCGAAGGTTGATCGCTCAGCTGCCTACGTCTCTCGCTACGTGGCCAAGAATCTGGTGGCCGCCGGACTGGCTCGCCGCTGCGAAATTCAGCTGTCCTACGCCATTGGCGTCGCCGAACCCACCTCGATCGCCGTGGAAACCTTCGGCACAGGCACCTTGCCCGAAGACAGGCTGGTGCAGCTGGTACGCGAAGTCTTTGACCTGACCCCCTTCGGGATTCGCGAAATGCTGAACCTGCAGCGACCCATTTATCGACCCACAGCCGCTTACGGGCATTTTGGGCGCGAAGATCTGGATTTAAGCTGGGAACGAACTGATAGAGCAGAAGCCTTGCGTGGTGCGGCGGCTGCCTGAGGGCAGCGCCAACCCGAGCCAAGCCAATTATTCTGGAGCAAAAAACTCAATGAGCACTAAAGCCGCCGACGTTATACAGCCCGACTACAAAGTCGCCGACATGAGCCTGGCTGACTGGGGGCGCAAGGAAATCGCCATCGCCGAGACTGAAATGCCCGGCCTGGTTGCCGTGCGTAAGGAATACGCCGGCAAGAAGCCGCTGGCCGGCGCGCGCATCGCGGGCTCCCTGCATATGACCATTCAGACGGCCGTGCTGATTGAAACCCTGGTCGAACTGGGAGCAGAGGTCCGCTGGGCCTCATGCAATATTTTCTCCACCCAGGATCACGCCGCTGCCGCTATTGCCGAGCGTGGCATACCGGTATTTGCCTACAAGGGCGAAACCCTGGATGAGTACTGGGAATACACTCATCGTATTCTTGATTGGCCTGATGCCCCGCCAAATCGCATTCTTGATGACGGCGGCGATGCAACTCTGCTGGTCATTCTGGGTACCAAGGCTGAGAAAGACCCGTCGGTACTGGACAACCCGGGCAGCGAGGAAGAAGTTGCCCTGTTCAAATCCATCAAACAACGCCTGGGCACGCGCCCCGGTTTCTACAGCGCCCTGTATGACGCTATCGGTGGCGTCACTGAAGAAACCACCACAGGTGTAAATCGTCTGTATCAGATGCAGAAGGAAGGCGACCTGCCCTTCCCGGCTATTAACGTGAACGACTCCGTCACCAAGTCCAAGTTCGACAACCTCTATGGTTGCCGCGAATCCCTGGTCGACGGCATCAAGCGCGCCACGGACGTCATGATTGCCGGCAAGATCGCACTGGTCGCCGGCTACGGCGATGTGGGCAAGGGCTGCGCGCAGTCACTGCGCAGTCTCGGCGCCACGGTGTGGGTAACGGAAATCGATCCAATCTGTGCCCTGCAGGCTGCCATGGAAGGGTACCGCGTGGTCACCATGGAACAGGCCTGTCCTGAAGTGGATATCTTTGTCACAGCGACGGGTAACTACAACGTCATCGATCACAGCCACATGGAGCGCATGAAGGACCAGTCCATCGTCTGCAATATCGGGCACTTTGATAACGAGATCGACGTTGCCAGCCTGAAGGATTACCAGTGGGAAAACATCAAGGATCAGGTCGACCACGTCATCTTCCCTGACGGCAAGCGAATTATTCTGCTGGCAGAAGGCCGGCTGGTTAACCTGGGCTGCGCCACCGGACACCCCAGCTTCGTCATGTCCAACTCGTTCACCAATCAGGTGATCGCGCAAATGGAGCTGTGGCAGAACGCCAAGCAGTACGGCAACGAGGTGTATGTCCTGCCCAAACATCTGGACGAGAAGGTCGCGCGCCTGCATTTATCCAAGCTCGGCGTGAACCTGACCCAGCTTTCCAAGGACCAGGCTGACTACCTGAGCGTTCCCGTAGAGGGGCCCTACAAGCCTGAGCATTATCGGTATTGAGACCTGCGCCCGCCCTCGGACGGGCGCGGCTGCGCTATAGTCTGAAGACGCTCTGAGACTCAGGACCGATACTTTGTCGCAACGCGTCGCGCGACTGCTGCACATCACCGACACCCATCTGCATGCCTCACCCGCCGGGCGCATGCGCGGTGTGTGCACGGATGAAACCATGCGTGCCGTGCTTTCTCGAGCCATGGGCAACACGGACAGGCCAGATGCCATTCTGGTCACCGGTGACCTGGTGCAGGACGAAACGCGCGGCGGCTACGAGCGCTTGCACGAACTCCTGAGCGGCCATGACATGCCTGTCTATTGCCTGGCCGGCAATCACGATGCGCCGGCAACCATGCACGATGTACTCGCTGAGTCACCCTTCCAGGTCGGCGGCGACGTGCAACTGGGCAACTGGTCCCTGATCCTGCTGGACAGTCATCGCGCCGGTGACGATGGCGGCCTGCTCTCTCCTGCCGAGCTGTCTCGGACGGAGGACATACTGGCCAACGGTGAGAGCAGCCATTACCTGATCTGCGTTCACCACCAGGTACTGCCCATGGGCAGCCGCTGGCTGGATGGGGTGGGCCTGCGCAACGGTGATGAATTGGTGGATATCATTGATCGCAGCAATAACGTGCGCGGCGTCGTCTGGGGGCATGTTCACCAGGCCTCTGATCGTCACCGTCAGGGCGTACGCTACCTGAGCTCACCCTCCACCTGCCTGCAGTTTTTGCCTAACAGTGACGATTTCGCAGTGGATGACCGGCCTCCGGGCTTTCGTTGGCTCGACCTTTACGCCAACGGAAGAATCGACTCCGAGGTTGTGTGGCTAGAGTCTGACGAGTGAACGTCTGCCGCTGCCTGACCCTGCTTTTATTCCTGCTGCTGGGTCAGGCCGCCAGCGGGATTCCGCTATGGGAACTGGAAGACACCCGCGGACAGGTTCGCCTGCTCGGTTCCATTCACTTTCTGCGCGCCAGCGACTACCCCTTACCCGAAGCCATGGAACAGGCCTACAACGAAGCCGATGTGCTGGTAATGGAACTGGACATGGACGACCTGGACCCCATGCAGGGCCAGGTCATCGTCGCGCAACTGGCTATTGACCCCCAGGGACGCGACCTGGAAGCGCTGCTGGGTCAACGCGACTTTGCCAAGGCCAAAGCCGGCGCGGCTGAATTGGACATTCCACTGGACATGCTGCGGCCTTTCGAACCCTGGTTTGCAGCGCTGCAAATCACACAGATGCGCCTGCAACAGCTGGGGCTGGACCCCAATCTCGGCCTTGAGCAGCATTGGTCGCAGCGAGCTCGGGAGGACGCAAAGCCAGTGCGCGGGCTGGAGACCCTTGCGGACCAGCTGGGGACTCTTGACTCCATGCCCCCTCGGGCACAGAAAAATTTTCTGCTCAGCACAATCGAGGAAGCGGGGGATGCGCAAATCCTCATCGACGCCACCCTTGACGCCTGGCGCAACGGCGATCTGGATACCCTGGAGCGGGAGACCACACGCTCTCTCGCCGATCAGCCGCAGGTGTATCAGCGCCTGCTGGTTGATCGCAATCAAGCCTGGACCGTCCAGATTAAAGAACTGGCCGAGGACGGCGGCAACTACCTGATCGTGGTTGGCTCGGCCCACTTGCTGGGCAAAGACAGTGTGCTGGTCATGCTGGAAGAGGCAGGTTACCCATCCCGCCGGCTCGAGCGCTAAAGCGCGACTTCGAAGTCTTCTTTGCCGGCAGCGCAGTCGGGACATCGCCAGGACAAGGGAATGTCTTCCCAGCGTGTACCCGGCGCAATACCCGCCTCGGGTATGCCAACCCGCTCATCGTAGTCATAACCACAAATCAGGCATCTGTAGGTTTTAAATTCTGGTGTCTGGCTCATTGTTACTCTTTGCGACAGGCAGCTGCGAAGCGCTCTACTGTGATGGCTCCTGGCGGATTGAACGCAGGAGCGGACGAACAAACTCCAGCCGCTCGATGGGATTCTCCATCTCCAGGCATTGCTGCTTTTGCTCCAGCTCGATAGGCAGAATTTCGGCGAAGCGGGCAGCCACCCAACCGGCATCGTCATAGTGCTTGGGCACCGGCTCATACAGCTTACCCAGATCCTCGATTACCGCCTCCAGCAGGCTGGCCAGGGACTGGTAATCCTCCGGCAACGGCGCCGGCGGATCGGGAGGCAATACTGTCACCGTGCCCAGATACAGGCCATCGGCCTGCTGCTCTGCGCTCTGCAGTGTGAAGCGCTCGGTGCCCATAGCGGTGACGCCGAGAATACCGTCGCTGCCCTGATACCAGTCGGTAATTCGTGCCCGTGTCCCGACTTGCATCAGGCGGGCCTCGCCCACTTCGGAGCCCTCGCGAATCAGCATGACGCCAAATTCGGTTTCGGTTTTCATGCAGCTGCTGACCATGTCCAGATAACGCGGCTCGAACACCCGCAAAGGCAAAGGGCCACCGGGAAACAGCACGGTCCGCAACGGAAACAGCGGGATGGTATCGGTCACAATCTGACTAGCCTGATCAACCACGCTGGCAACTATACACTCAGCCGGGAGCGTCCAGCGATTGTGACAACTGCTGGTGAATGCCGCCGAAGCCTCCGTTACTCATGACCACAAGCTGATCGCCACGGACGGCGGCCCGGCCAACGCCGGCAACAATCTCAGCCACGCTGTCGCAAACCTCGATGGCCTGATAGTCGGCCAGCGCAGCGTCCATGTCCCAATCCAGCTCTGGCGGACGCAACACCCACACGTGGTCCGCGGATGCCAGGGCAGCGCCCAACTCTTCGCGATGGAAACCCATACGCATGGTGTTGGATCGGGGCTCCAGGGCCACCAGCACACGCCCGTCCGGATCCCGCGCCCGCAGACCGGCCAGAGTGCGAGCAATGGCAGTGGGATGGTGGGCAAAATCATCGAATAAAGCCACGCCACCGAAATTTCCCAGTAATTCCAGGCGTCTTTTCACGCCGGCAAAACAGCCAATGGCAGTCAGTGCATCTGCCGGGCTAACGCCCATTTCACGGGCCGCCAGCAACGCGGCTGTCGCATTCTCAGCGTTGTGATTCCCCGTGAGCCCCCATTCGACTTCACCGACTGTTTTCGCGCCTTGCCGGAGCCGGAATACCTTGCCATCTGCATCACCCGTCCAGTCGGCGCCGGCGACCGGATCGCTGGAAAAACTTTCCAGTGGAGTCCAGCAACCCTGTCCGAGCAACTCATCGATATTCGCGTCACCACCACGAACAATCAGGCGGCCTGCGCCCGGCAGTGCACGAACCAGCTGATGAAACTGACGCTGAATAGCGGCCAGATCCGGATAAATATCCGCGTGATCAAACTCAAGGTTATTCACGATCGTTGTGCGGGGTCGATACAACAAAAATTTCGCCCGCTTGTCGAAAAAAGCCGTGTCGTACTCATCAGCTTCAATGACAAATGCTTCGCCGTCACCCAGGCGAGCCGAAACGCCGAAGTCCGTTGGGACACCGCCAATCAAAAAACCCGGGGAACGTCCACTGTGCTCAAGAATCCAGGCCAGCAGACTCGAAGTCGTGGTCTTGCCATGGGTGCCTGCAACCGCCAGCACATGGCGATTCCTCAATACGTTACTCGCCAGCCATTCCGGACCCGAGGTATAGGGAATACTACTGTTCAGCAAAGCCTCAATGACCGGCAAACCGCGAGTCATGACATTACCCACCAGCACCACATCAGGGGCCGGGGTCAGCTGCTCAGCGCCATAACCCTCGGTAATCTCGACACCGAGTGCCTCCAGCTGGTCGCTCATGGGCGGATAGACGCCGCGGTCAGAACCCGTGACCCGATACCCCGCCGCACGCGCCAGGGCGGCGACGCCACCCATGAAGGTGCCGCAAATACCAAGAATGTGAATGTGCATCAGGGATCCGCCGAAATAAACTCAGACAAGAGCGTGCTCTGCAGGAAAAAATAGGTGATTGCGACCAACAAGCCAATACCAAAGGAGCGCGATAAGGCGCGTCCCAGAATATGCCCATTCACCACCAGGGACCAGATGATAATGGCCAGAATCATCGCGTTAGGAAAGGCCGTGGAGCCGACGGGTGCATCGGCTGAGGACAACAGCCAAAGGGTAAAGGGAACAGACGCCAGACTTAGCAAGGCACTGGTACCCAGTAACGCTGTCAGAGTCTGCTGGTAGCGGCTGCCATAGCCCGTCACCCGAAGCAGCGCCCACAGGCAAGCAACCATCAGGCTCAGGTCGACAGCCAGCGCAGAAGCTACGTTGCCGACGGTGCCAAAAGCGGGCAGAGCCACGGGGATCTGGGCCAACACATAAATGGCGGCGGTCAAGCCGAGGAGAAAACCGGACGAGGGCAGATCCTCGGGCCCGAGTCGTCGCAGCACGATACTGCCGAAAACTTTAAATAGCTCGTACATCAGTCGATAGAGAGATCAATTCACCGTGGCCTGAAGCAAGGATGATCCTCTACACTCGCCGCTTATGCCAACTGAAGCAAGCACCCCTGTCCCCCTCGTAAGCTCGGACGAAATGACTGCCCTGCAAACGCGCTTTGCAGACCAGGCCGTTATCGCTCTGGATACGGAGTTCAATCGCACCAACACCTACCGGCCGCAGCTTTGCCTGCTGCAACTGGCGGCCACCGATAGGGATGCGCTGGTCGACATGCTCACAGAAGCGGACTACGCGCCGGTAATCGCGCTATTACAAGACAGCCCGGGACTGAAACTTTTTCATGCGGCAAAACAGGATATGGAAGCCCTGCAAACCAATTTGTCAGTCCTGCCCAACCGGATTTTTGACACGCAGATTGGCGCCGGTCTGCTGGGCCATCCTCCGCAAGCCGGTTACGGCACACTCGTCGCGGAAATCCTCGGTGTAGAACTCGCCAAGTCTGCCACCCGCACAGACTGGTCCAAACGCCCGCTGAGTGAGACCCAGTTGCGATACGCCCGCGAGGATGTCGTCTACCTGCTGGAACTTTATTACCAGCTCGAAGAACAACTCAAGACAGCGGGCCGCTATGAGTGGGCCGCGGAAGACAGTGCTGCCATGCTGGACCCGACTCTGTATCGCACGGACCCAATGGCCGCCTGGGAACGCTTGGGCGGTCTGCATTTTCTGCCGGTGCCGGCGCAGGTTCGCGCCCGGCAACTCGCGGCCTGGCGAGAGGAACGCGCAATCAGTATTAATCGACCGCGCCAGTGGGTGCTGTCCGACAAGGCAGTGCTCAATCTGGCCACGGCCGACCCCGAGGATGCCGCCGATCTGGCCCGGATACCCGATTTACCGCCGGCCGTTGCCCGCCGCCAAAGCGGCCCATTGCTGGCAGCGCTGGCCCAGGCAAATACGGCCCTGAACGAAGGCAAGGTAGATCTGCAACAGGCCGCGCGCCCGGTACCGCCCGATAAGGCGGCGCTCAAAAACCTGGCCAGACTGGTGGGTAATCATGCGGAAGGCCTGGGTGTCGCCCCCGAAGTCCTGGCCACGCGCAAAGAACTGGCCGGTATTTTGCGGGGCGAACTGGAGCAACGAGCGACATCCGGGTGGCGCCGGGAAGTCATTGGCGAGCATTTACTGGCAGCGGTCTGAGCCCTGCCGACGCCGCGGCCGCCCGGTCTGCCTCAGACGCCGAGAGCGGATTTTAGCCGCCCATAGACTTCGTCCATCTCACCTTCGCCGGCGACATCGCGCAACAAACCGCTGTCGCGATAGAAGCCAACCAGAGGTTCGGTCTGCTCCCGATAGACGGTAAGGCGCTTGCCTATCGTCTCTTCATTGTCATCGGCCCGCTGGATTAACTCGCCACCGGCTGCCTGGCAGGCGTCCAGCTCATCCTGGGATGAGAAATACACGTTCAGCAGCTTGCCCGTCACCGAGCAGGTACGCCGACCGGTCAGGCGTTTCATCAACATGTCAAAATCCACATCCAGCAGACAAACCGCATCCAGGGGGCGGTCAATCTCCCCCAGCACTTCATCCAGGGAAGCCGCCTGACTCAGGTTGCGCGGGAACCCATCCAGAATAAAACCGGCCTGAGTGTCTTGCTCCTGCAAGCGCTCACGGATCATGCCCAGCACAATGTCATCGGAGACCAGGGAGCCGGCGTCCATAGCCGCCTTCGCCCGCTGACCCAGTTCACTGCCTGATGCCACGGCGGCTCGCAGCAAATCTCCGGTTGAAATCTGCACGACCCCGAAGTCAGCAACCAGGCGTTGGGCCTGAGTGCCTTTGCCGGAGCCCGGTGCTCCCAAGAAAACGATTCGCATGCCCTGCAACTTATAAAACCAACTAAGCAAATAACGCTAACGCCAGAGCCCGGGCAGGTCAAACGCTCTGGATCGGCAAACTGCTGTGGTATGTTCGCGGCACTTTCAATAGAGATCCCGACATGGCCAAACCGAATGCCTTTTATGCCCAGTCCGGCGGCGTGACCGCAGTCATCAACGCATCAGCCTGCGGTGTCATCGAGACGGCACGGCAGCATCGCAGCGAAATCGGCAAGCTGTATGCAGGCAATAACGGCATCATCGGCGCCCTCACCGAGGACATGTTCGATACCAGCAAGGAAAGTGCCCGCGCCATTGCGGCCCTGAGGCACACCCCGGGCGGCGCCTTCGGATCAGCACGCTACAAGCTGAAGAGCCTTGAAGAACATCGCGCGGAGTACGAGCGGCTGATCGATGTTTTCAGGGCTCATAACATCGGCTACTTTTTCTATAACGGCGGCGGCGACTCGGCCGATACCTGCTACAAGGTCTCGCAACTGTCAAAAAAATTAGGCTTCCCCGTGCAAGCCATCCATGTCCCCAAAACAGTCGATAACGACCTGCCCATCACCGACAACTGCCCGGGCTTTGGCTCCGTGGCGAAGTACGTGGCGGTCTCAACCCGGGAAGCTGCCCTGGACGTGGCTTCCATGGCGCGCACCTCAACGAAGGTTTTCATTCTGGAAGTCATGGGACGGCACGCTGGCTGGATAGCGGCGGCGGCAGGACTGGCCGGCAATGGCCCGAATCAGGCACCCCATGTGATCCTGTTTCCGGAAGTGCCATTCAAGAAAGCGGCATTCCTGCGTCGCGTCAAACAATGCGTCCGGGACAACGAGTACTGTGTGGTCGTGGTCAGTGAAGGGGCCCAATATAAAGACGGTCGCTTTATTGCCGATGCCGGCACGGTGGACGCCTTTGGTCACAAGCAACTGGGCGGCGCGGCCCAGGTCATCGCCGAAATGGTGCGCGATGAGTTAGGCCTGAAATATCACTATGCCATTGCCGACTACTTGCAGCGCTCGGCCCGCCATATCGCCTCAGCCACGGATGTGGACCAGGCCTACGCGGTGGGCAAAGCCGCGGTAGAGATGGCCCTGGCCGGGGAGAATTCCGTTATGCCGGCGATCACCCGGACGTCAGACAAGCCCTACCGGTGGAAGATCACCAGCGCCCCTTTGAGCCGGGTCGCGAACCGCGAAAAAATGATGCCCGCCCGCTACATCACCAAGGACGGCTTCGGCATCACCACCGCCTGCCGCCGATACCTGGAGCCCCTTATTCGTGGCGAGGACTATCCGCCCTACCGCAACGGACTGCCGGACTATGCACAACTCAAACTCGTCCCGGTCGCCAAGAAATTGGCATCTGCCTTTGTGCTATGATCGCCCGCGGTTCGCGTGTGGGGTTCTGCCTGTCGGCAGATAACGCAAACTAAATCAGATACTTATGGCCGGCCCAGTTGGGGTCTGGCTGTTGTCCTGTCGTGGAGGAGACAAGCATGTCTGGCAATCTTGCCCTGTTGCCTAGTGTAGGCGCCGACCTGCTCGCGATCATTCCACGACCCTTCGGGAGAGATAGCTAGATGTCGGGATTCACAATTTGGGTCAGCACGGCACTGGGTGTGCTGGGCGTGGCCATCGCCTTCTTTTACATGAAGAAAGTCACCAGCGTTCCGCTGACCATGGGCCTGGAAGGTGACAAAGCCGAGCGGCTCACCTTCATCCACGGCGCCATCGAAAAGGGCGCCATGGCCTTCCTTAAGGCCGAATACCGGGTGCTGTTCTTCTTCATGCTGGCCTTCGCGGTCGTGATTGGCCTGCTGGTCAACTACAACGTCTACGACGCCGGCCACACCGAGGTGACAGGCCGCGTCAGCGGTTGGTTCACGGCCATTGCCTTCCTGTTCGGCGCTTTCATTTCCGTGGCCTCGGGCTACATCGGCATGAAAGTCGCGACCCAGGGCAACGCCCGCACCACAGTCTCCGCCAAGCAGGACATCGGAGAGGCCTTCAAGGTGGCCATCAATTCCGGCGCGGTCATGGGCTTCGCCCTGGTGGGCCTGGCTGTGCTGGGCCTGGTGCTGATCTACCTGTTCATGAACTGGGTCCTGGCCGACATCGGTGAGCACAACAAGTATGTGCTGATGGAAGTCATCGCAGGCTTCGGCCTGGGCGGCTCCAGCATCGCGCTGTTTGCCCGTGTGGGCGGCGGCATCTTCACCAAGGCGGCTGATGTGGGCGCCGACCTGGTGGGCAAGGTGGAACAGGGCATTCCCGAGGATGACCCGCGCAACCCAGCCGTCATCGCCGACAACGTGGGCGACAACGTGGGTGACGTGGCTGGCATGGGCGCCGACCTGTTTGGCTCCTGCGCCGAGTCCACTTGCGCTGCCATGGTCATCTCGGCAATCGCATTTGCCGGCGACCCCAACGCCCTGCTCTACCCGATCCTGATCAGCGCCGTGGGCATTCCGATCAGCCTGCTGACCAAGCTGCTGGTGAAGGTGAAGAAGGAAGAAGACGTGGCCCCGGCCCTGATGAAGCTGCTGATTTACTCCAGCGTGCTGATGGCGATCGCCATGCTGTTCTTCACCAACTACCTGATTCCGGAGAACTTCGTTCTCAACGGTGAGACCTACACGCAGCTGGGCGTGTACGGGTGCTTCCTGGCTGGCCTGATCGCCGGTCTGGCGGTCGGCCTGCTGACCGGTTACTACACCTCCGAGAAATACGGGCCGGTGAAGGAAGTGGCCAAGTCCACCGAGACAGGCGTGGCGACCAACATCATTTACGGCCTGGCGCTGGGTTACAAATCCACCGTGCTGCCCTACATCTGTATCGCCATCGCCATTGCCACCTCCTGGAGCCTGGCCGGCATGTACGGCGTGGCCATCGCGTCCCTCGGCATGTTGGGCACGCTGGTCATCGCCCTGATGATCGACGCCTACGGCCCGGTGGCGGACAACGCCGGCGGCATCGCCGAGATGGTGGGCCTGGAAAGCGAAGTCCGTCGTCGAACCGACATCCTGGACTCCGCCGGTAACACCACAGCGGCCATCGGCAAGGGCTTCGCCATCGGCGCGGCCATCCTGACCTCGCTGGCCCTGTTCGCGGCCTTCATCACCGCCTCAAACAGCCTGCTGGAAAGCGCCGGCCGTAACCCGGTGAGCCTGGACCTGCTGGACCCGCTGGTCTACACCAGCCTGTTCATTGGCGCGGTGCTGCCTTTCCTGTTTACCGCCATGACCATGAAGTCCGTGGGCAAGGCTGCCTTCGACATGATCGAGGAAGTGCGCCGCCAGTTCCGCGACATTCCGGGCATCATGGAAGGCACGGGTCAGCCGGATTACGAGAAGTGCGTGGACATCTCCACCAAGGCAGCTCTGCGCGAGATGATCGCCCCGGGCGTCCTGATCATAGGTACACCGATCCTGGCGGGCTTCCTGTTCGGCGTCTCCTCGGTGGCTGGCGTGCTGACAGGCTCTCTGATCGCCGGCGGCGTGCTGGCCATCAGTGCCTCCAACTCCGGTGGCGCCTGGGACAACGCCAAGAAATACATCGAAGCCGGCAATCACGGTGGCAAGGGCTCTGAGGAGCACAAGGCCGCCGTCGTGGGTGACACGGTGGGTGACCCGCTAAAGGATACTTCGGGCCCGTCCCTGAACATCCTGATCAAGCTGCAAGCCATCCTCAGCCTGGTGTTCGCACCGTTTTTCGTCCAGTACGGCGGCATCCTGCTGGGTTAATCGAAAAACAAAAGCAAGAAACGAAAAAACCCGGCACTTGCCGGGTTTTTTTTGGTCGTCAGCAGACAACTCACAAGAGAGTCAAAAACAACCGGTCTGGCTATATAAGCAGACCTTTACATCAACCCGCTCGCACAGAGCGACGAATCAGCATTGCGCCCGCGATCCCAAAGCCCACCTCCAGCAATAAATAAACAACCAGCAACGGATGCGGCATGCCATCAATCACCAGACTGAGAGCCCGGCCGGCAGCCAGTCCAAGCATAAAGACGGTCAGACTCCATAACGCAGGCAGCCTCAGGGACAGGCGTCTGGCACCCAGAATCCAGAAACCCACCAGCGCCAGGTAAAGACCCATGATCGCGCGAAAAATATGCGATGAGTTGACGGTATCAGCATTGATCCCAAACAACAGGGGCAAACTGTCCGCGGGAGACACCCCGTAAGACAGCGCAATGGGCGTCAGACCCGCGGCCGCAAGCAGTAAAAACAAGCTTTCCCGGTTCATTCTTAAGGCCTCCCGGTCAATGCGCGATAGAACCAGCGATCAATCCTCATTGAGCCAGACCGTCATCGCTGGTCGCCTGCTGTTCAATACTGGCCTGATTCGCAAGCACGCTCCCCCGGGGTGGAAATGCCTTCAGGGTCAGCAAATGTTGCTGAATGAGCGTCTTGGCCGGACCAAAAGTCCACATTTTCTTACCCATCCACTTGGTATACATACCTGATTCATGCGCCGCCTTTTCATAGGGGTCACGTCGCAAGTTAAACAAAAGCGGGGCATTAAGCTTCTCGCTGGGACCGCCCCAACCGTGATTCTGAACCACAAAATGCGCCTTCCAATCGTTGTAACGAACGGCCTGCAACGAGGCCCCGGAGTAATACAGGATCTCGGCGCGATTACTGCCAGCCTCACCTTTCAAAAAATCCAGTTGGTTGTACCCATCCAGATGCACTTTGTAGCCCTGGTAACCGGACAGTAGCTCTGCCGGCAAATCTTCAGGACCACCGGCCGCAGCAACCAGTGTGGGCAGCCAGTCCATGCCGTCAAAAATACCGTTGTAGACCTTGCCTGCCGGCAGGCTATCCGGCCAGCGAACGATAGCCGGAACTCTGAAGCCGCCCTCCCAAGTGGTTCCCTTTTCACCATGGAAAGGCGTCGTTCCGCCGTCTGGCCATGTCATGGTTTCTGGCCCGTTATCCGAGGTGAAGACGACAATCGTATTGTTCGCTATACCCAGCTCATCAAGCCGCGCCATAACCTTGCCGACGTTATCATCCAGCTCCTTCATGATGACATCCTGCAGACCTTTACCATTGCCCAGCTGGGCTTCGTACTCAGGTTTCAGGTAGGTCCAGACATGGGCCCGCGCCGGGGCCATCCAGACGAAGAAAGGCTTCTCATCCTTTACCGCCCGGTTAATGAAATCGAGCGTATGGGCGCTCACTTCATCATCCAGCTGTTTCTGTCGCTCAGGGGGTGCAGGGCCGTCATCCTCAATGCGCTGTTTGCCAACTGGCCCCCAGCGTTCATCAACTTTCCCCGCGTCTTTTTTGGTCGCATAAGCGTGAATGACATTTCGCGGCCCATACTGTTTATTGAATGCTTCATCATCAGGCCAATCCGGGTCCACGGTGTACTCCATGGCATTCAGGTGATAAAGCCAGCCCCAATACTCATCGAACCCCCTGTTCGTCGGCAGAAACTCATTGAGATCACCGAGGTGATTCTTGCCGAATTGCCCCGTTGCGTAGCCCATATTCTTGAGCAAACCCGCCAGGGTGGGATCGTCAGGATGCAAACCTTTCTTTTCACCGGGCAATCCAACGGTGTGCATACCCGTGCGAATGGGCAGCTGTCCGGTAATAAAAGCGGATCTGCCAGCGGTGCATGAGGGCTGTGAGTAATAGTCAGTCAAACGGACACCCTGGCTCGCGAGCAAATCGAGGTTAGGCGTTTCTATGCTTTTGACACCCTGGTGATAGCTACCCAGGCTGGCCCAGCCTACGTCGTCCGCCATGATCACCAGGATATTTGGCGGGGCCTGTTGGGCAGATGCAGATGATGCAAACACCGTAAGACCCATGAAAAGCAGAGAAAAGAGCGTGGAAATTCGGATCGCTAAACGCATTTGCAAGTGCCTTTACAGGTTTTGTTAACGTCTAAGCAAGCATAGACGATACCCGATGGAGAATAAAAACCGGATTCCCAGCGACAACAGCCAGTCAGGGTCCGGACAGACACATGTAAGAGCAATGGTCAGCCTATGCGTACTGGATTTCAGCGTGCTATCCCGGAAGACACCGGGCGAGAGAGACAGGCTGTCTAGGGCGCCGGCGTCTGTCCGCTGCCCAGGGGGGACGGCCTTTCGACGAAGTAACCCTGCACGAAGTCCACTTCCAGTTCCCGCAAGGCATCAAAGTCAGCCTGCTCTTGAACCTGTTCAGCCACCACGCGAAAGCCCATGGTGCGCGACAAGCGGGTGATGGCACCCACGACCTGACGATTCACACTGTCGTTGGCCAGGTCGTGCGTGTAAGCACCATCAATCTTCAGATAATCGATGGACAACTCGCGCAGGCTTGCCAGGGAGCCGATGCCACTGCCGAAGTCATCCAGCCCAAAGCAGCAACCCATGCCATGCAGCACGCCAACAAAGCGGCGGGCGTGGCTCAGGTCAGACATGACCGCGCGTTCGCTGATCTCAAAACAGATCTTCGACGGCTCGACCTGACTGTGATCCAGACATTCAACGACAAATTCCAGAAAGCTTTCATCCCCCAGCGTTTGACCGGAAAGATTGATACTGCAGCTGCGATCATCCGGCAAACGGATCATGCCCTGGCCGATGGCGGCGAGGGTTGCGCGCACAACCCAGCGGTCTATCTGCCCCATCAGGTGATAGCGTTCGGCCGCCTTGAGAAATTCACCCGGCGGAACCAGGGCACCCTGATCATCACTCATGCGCAGGAGGACTTCGGCGGCCGGCCCCACAGCCACCCGGCCCGCCATGGATATCACCGGCTGGGTAAATAACTCGAAGCCGCCGTCTTTCAGCGCATTTTGAAGTTGCTGCAGCCAGCGGATCTCGCCGCGCTGACGGGCAGCCACTTCATCTTTGGCGGAGTAAACGTGCACTCGACCCCGGCCCTGCTGCTTGGCCACATAACAGGCCGAATCGGCAGCCGCCAGCAGGTCTTTGATAGAGCCGCTTTCCCGACCGATCTGCACCAGGCCGACACTGACACCGACAGTAAAAATCTTGTCCTGCCAGACGAAGCGAAAATCACGAACTGCGGTACACACGTCATCGGCGATCTGGCGTGCCTTTTCAAGGGGACAACGAGTCAACAGCAAACCGAACTCATCGCCGCCCAGGCGCGCGACGCAGTCCGAGCCGCGCACTTCATCCTTGATCAGCGCGGCGATCTCGCGCAGCAGGTTGTCACCGGCCAGATGGCCGCAGGTGTCGTTGACAGCCTTAAATCGGTCCAGATCCAGATAACAAAGCACATGGGAGACTCCATCGTTGCGCACGGTACGCAGGGACTCTTCAATCC
>JBPCXH010000100.1:0-3568 GCA_051008735.1 Gammaproteobacteria bacterium
TTTGCCAGAATCTTTTCTGAAGGCGGCCGTTTATCGAACTCATTCAGGTCCTGGGCCTCGCAATAGGCGACGCACAGTCCGTACAGGCCCGGCGTACCGCCGATCAGCCCATCGCAGACGTCCTCGATCGCCGGCGTCTCGCCGTCAGGCGTTTGCGCCTGGACCGGAACCTGGGACAGAACAACAATTAGCACAAAGCTACAGAACGAATAAATCGTTTTCATTTCTCTGGACACCAAACACAACAACAATGACTGGAAATCTAGACCTACCAAGCAGACAAGTAGCCGACTCGCGTCACATTACGCAGCATGCATTCATGCTTATGTCATTCAACAAAACACGCCCTTAAGGGGCCTTCTTTGGGTGATGAGAAAGCGCCCGAAAAACGCTACCAGCGAGACTTATCGAACGGTGGTTTACCGGCCAGGAAATGGGCGGCGGCCGACACCGCCAAATAGGCCAGGGATGCACTCGACAAACATAGTAGCGAGACGTAATTGACCGAATCGCTGTCCGGATCGAGTACGGAGGCGACCAGCCAGTAAGCACCCACCCCCGACAAGGCCAGCAGATTCAGGATCAGGCAGGCGAATAACAGCCAGCCCGGAATATGCTGCCAGAGTCGCGCGAAAGCACCATCAAAACCGTCTCTGAGAAAAACACTGAAAGCGAAACCGGCCATTAGCAGGCAGACCACACTCCCCGCGCGTTGCACCCCCAGTAACAACTGACCGTCCCCGCTCGTATGCTTACCTCCCATGAAGCTAATCATCATGGAGACCAGGCAGCTAAGAATCAGGACGGCTATGAAGTACAGGAATACCGGGGCGATAGTCACCAGCCTTTGATGTTTCGCCATGACACTCACCCGTCAGGCCAGCCCGAGTTTCGATGATACTCCCAGGACGGCAAACAGCAGAACTGACAAAGCCACTCGCGTGGCAAGTGCTTTTGACATGCCACCCGCTGCCCGCTTGTCTGCCGGTTGCACCATATGGAACATCGCGCGCCCCATGCTAAAGATCACGCCCAACAACAGCACAGCAACTATCAGCTTCATAGGCCTTTCCTCGTGATCTCATCCATTCCGGATGCAGCTTAAGACGTGCCAATGAGCTTAGTGGTCCGATCTGCCCGGGGTATTGATAATTGTCTGTTGCCCGTAATCCGCCGGTGATGCGTGTCCCGGCAGCAGTCGTATTGATCGGGCTCAGCAAGCCACGGAGCGAATCCTTCCAGGCCGCCCGACGAGGCCCGCCAGCGTCACGATCTGACTATGTTTGAACGGATCGAGCCCGGGACGCCGGTCGCGTCAGGCCGCTCACGACGGGCCGGACCCCGTGGCGGAAATCCCGGACACAGGGGCCGCCACCCCCGCAAAGCAGGCTAAATCAGGCCGGGTGGCGCCCCGCTGCAGCCTCGCAATTGGCGGGCTGATGCGGTTTTCCCGTCTTGCTCCGGCATCGATCTGCGACTAGAGTTGCGCTGTTTTCCCAGGCGCCGGGCCCAGATGCTTCACCTTATTAATAAGAGACTGACCAAATGGTTCGTGCGCTGGGCCTCCGCCGTGCTGCCCGAGGCCCGGGGACATGACCTGGAGCGCTGGCGCCGGGGCCGCGAGGACTATTGGAAATATCGGCGCTGCGACTACGTGTTCGCCTCCTACGGCAAAAGCGGACGAACCTGGGTCCGGGTCATGATCTCCCGGTACTTCAAGAATGTGCATCAGTTGCCCGACGGCCTCATTCTCGGCTTCGATAATTTTCACAAGCTGAACCGGCAGGTGCCGAAGATATTCTTCACCCATGACAACTACCTCAGGCAATACCTGGGGCATGGCGATACACGTGAAGATTTCTACGACTATCGAACCCTGCTGCTGGTCCGCAAACCCCAGGATGTGGCCGTGTCCCAGTTTTTCCAGTGGAAATTCCGGATGCGGCCCTACAAGAAGGCCCTGAACAACTACCCGGCCCACGGCGAAGAGATCTCCATGTTTGACTTCGTCATGCATGAACACCAGGGGCTGCCGCGCATTATTCGCTACCTGAATGAATGGAATTCGGAACTGGCGAAGATCCCCGCCTCCCACGTGGTGCGGTATGAAGACCTGCGCAGCGAGCCGGAGAAATTCCTCGCCGGGGTCATGGACTTTATGGGTGAGACCGTCGATGCAGAAGCCATTCGCGAGTCCGTGGAATTTTCTTCCGTGAAAAACCTGCGCAAGATGGAAAGCGAGAACTACTTCTGGCGCAGCGGCAGCCGGGTGCAGGCCAGGGACAAGAACAACCCGGAGTCTTTCAAGGTGCGGAAGGCCAAAGTGGGCGGCTACCGGGACTATTTCGACGATGCCCAGCTGGCGAAAATCGATGCCCTGGTGGACGAAAAGCTGAATCCCGGCTTTGGTTACACCTCAGCCGAAAACGCCGAGTCGGATGAGCGACCGGCCAGGTGCGCCCTGTGAAGCCGAAAATCTTTATCCAGACCAACGACCGTCAGTGGCTGGGGGCCCTGGTCTCGGCCTACTCCCTGAAACGCAATGCGTCGGCGCCGGACTCCTTCGACGTGGAAATCCTGCACGTGAAGGACTTCCCCTTTCTGGCCGAACGCGAAGGCCAGACCTTTCTGCGCGGCGGGGTCGAACGCGTCTGGCACATGGATGACCTGCAATCCTTCACACCCCTGCGCTTCCTGCCGCCCACCCTGATGCAGCACCAGGGTCGGGCCGTGGTCATCGACCCGGATGTATTTGCCGTGGGCGATATCAACGAACTGCTGAGCCTTGATATGCAGGGAACCGCCGTGATGGGCCGCCGACGCTCGGCGAAGGCTGAGAAATCCCGGCAGATTGCCACCAGCGTCATGCTGATGGACTGCAGCCGGCTCAAACACTGGGAGACCGAGCAGGAGTTCGGTGAACTGTTCGAGTTTACCCGTGACTACAAGGACTGGATCGTCCTGGGCCACGAAGCGCCGGAGAATCTCGGGGTCCTTGACGACTGCTGGAATGACTTCGACCGCCTGGATTCGCAAACCAAGCTGCTCCACAACACCAAGCGCCGGACACAGCCCTGGAAGACGGGACTGCCGGTGGACTACACGCCGGCGGACAAACTGAAAAAATATCCCCTGCTGCCCCAGCTCAATGCCCTGCGCTCAAAGGTTTTTGGCCAGTACGGCCTGCTGGGTCGCTACCAGCGGCACCCGGACCAGAACCAGGAAGCTTTTTTCTTCAACCTGCTTCGCGAGTGCCTGGAAAACGGGGCGGTAACAGAAGACCTGGTGCGCGAGGAAATGCGGCGCGATCACGTCCGGCATGACGCCCTGGAGCTCGCCCAGTCCGCGGCCACTGCTGCCTGAGCGGAATACTTATGGAGTACCTGAATTTCAAGAACCTGGAAGCGATTACGCGTGACGAGTTCGAAGCCACCGCACCGTACCCCTTTGCCAATCGCGGTGGCCTGCTGACGGACGAAGGCTACCAGGCCCTGCTCAATAATATGCCGGGCATGGAACTGTTCGACCAGAAATTCGGCAAGGAACGCCGGGCCGGCCAGACGCCCCA
>JBPCXH010000101.1:0-10551 GCA_051008735.1 Gammaproteobacteria bacterium
AACCTGTCTATAAAACCAGTACTGTGATCTTATACAGTTATCGGCGTTTTTCAAGCCCTGCTAATCAGCCCCTGAATGACTGTCCCCGGCCAAGGCTGGCCGGGCCCGGGTCAATATTCCGCCCCCCCTCCTTCATCAAACAGCCCTGAAAACAGCAATGGAAGCCGCTGTACTAATTGCGATTTAACAATGTTTACGCCATCATTGCCGCGTCTAGGGAGGACCGATAATCAACGGCTCACTCTGATTAGGCGTAATTAAAACTTCAGTCGAGGAATTGTTGATGAATAAAACAGTAAACACTGTGGTCCGTGCCAGCGTTGTTGCTCTTGCCGTAATGATGCTGAGTGGTTGCTACACCGAACTACAGCGTCAGGTCGACGAACTGAATGCCAAGGTTGATCGCGTTTCTGCGACGGCCAGCCAGGCAAACTCCACGGCCGATGCCGCCAGTGCCTCAGCTCAGGAGGCTCGTCAGTCAGCTTCCGGCGCCCAGAGCACTGCGAACCAGGCTTTGAATGCAGCTAATCAGAGCCAGTCTTGCTGTGATGCGACCAACGAAAAGATGGATCGCATGTTCCAGCGCAGCCAGTCCAAGTAAGGACTGCTGGTTCAGAAAAAAGCCGCGGCTGTTGCCGCGGCTTTTTTTTGCCTGACAGATACACCAAAGGCTATATCTCAGGGAGATCGCAACGCCACTGTACTGACATCCTGCGGCGCGGTCGCCTGACCGATCACCACCGGAATGCCACTGTGCTCAGCATAAACTTTCTCAACCAGGGTCCAGTCCACCACCGCAGGCCGCTTGTTGGTTAACTGCACATAGCGCTCGGTAATCGCTGTCAGACCTCGCTCCTGGCCGGTCGCATCATCTTCCAGAGGCGGATGAACCTCCAGCAGCAAAGCATCGCCACTCCAGCCCAGTTTTACCGGCTGATTCAATAACCGGACCGAGGTCTTGACGTCTACCTCCGGAAATAACCAGGCGATGTCCTCAGGAAACATACGAATACAGCCATGGGTAACTCGCATCCCCACGCCGGCCGGCCGGTTGGTACCGTGAATCAGATAACCCGGCAAACTTAAACGCAAGGCGAACTCGCCCAATGGATTATCCGGCCCGGCCGGGACTACTGCCGGCAGGCTGCGCCCATCGGCTGCATATTCTTCCCGTATGGACTGGGGCGGGTACCAGGCAGGGTTTCGGGCCTTGGCCACAATTCCCGCCCGACCCAGCGGCGAATCCCAATCCATCCGCCCTATGCTGATAGGAAAAGTTGAGACCAGCTGCTCGCCCTCCCCATCATGAAAGTAGTACATCCGATACTCGGCGAGGTTAATTACAACCCCTCGACGGGGCGTGTCGGGCAAGACATAGCGCGTGGGCAACCTGACTGTCGTACCCTCACCCGGCAACCAGGCATCAACATCCGGATTTGCCAGGACAATTTCCTCATAGCCCAGGCCATGCCGTCGTCCGATATCCGTCAGCGTATCTTCATACGTGGCGATTACCTGATTAACAGCACCCACGGCACCGTCATCGGCAGGCAAAACGAAGACATCGGCAAACACCGGGCTCGTTCCCAGTAAAGCCGAAATCATAATGTGGCGGGCAGTGGCCAGCTGGCGGCTGAGCCTCATAGCTGAATCCTCAACAATGGCTGAATGACAGCATAAGCCAGCAGCGTAATCAGGACCACGCCCACTATGTTCAATCGCACGCCGGCCCGGCTCATCTGGGGAACTGTCACCAGACCTGTGCCGAAAACAATCGCATTGGGCGGCGTAGCCACGGGCAGCATGAACGCGCAGCTGGCGGCGATAGCGGCCGGAACCACCAGTAAAACCGGGTTCAGATTCAGCCCCACCGCAACGGCGTAAAGCACCGGAATCAGGGTAGCCGTCGTGGCGGTATTGCTGGTCAATTCCGTGAGGAAAATCATCAAGGCCACGACCAGGCAAACCATCACCGGCCCCGGCAGGCTCCCGAGCGCGCCGACCTGGCTGCCAACGAAGGCACTGAAGCCTGTTCCGTCCAACGCGGCGGCCAGACTCAGTCCGCCACCAAAAAGAATCAGCAGGCCCCACGGCAGGCGCGCTGCTGTTTGCCAGTCCATCAGGAACGAGCCCTCGCGCAAGTTGGCCGGCGTGACAAACAATGCCAACGCGCTTAGCAATGCAATACCCGGATCGGTCAATCCAGCCAGAGGCTGCCAGCCGCCGACACTCAACTCATTGAGCAGTGGGCGGCTAATCCAGGCCAGAGCAGTCAGGCAAAAAATAGTGACTGTCAATTTGGCACCGCGATCCATCGGCCCCTGTTGGCCCTGAAGCTTCTTCAACTGCTCGCCCATACCGGCAAAACGGCCCCGAGGCAGGGAATAGATCCGGTGCACCAACAGCCACCAGGTCAAAGGAACAAAAACCAGCACCAGGGGCACACCGATAGCCATCCAGCGCAGAAAACTGATTTCTATTCCCGTCTGCCGCTCAATAAAGGAAACAACGAATAAATTCGGTGCCGTGCCAATGATGGTGCCGATGCCACCAATGGATGCCGCGTAGGCAACGCCAAGCAACAGACACAGCGAAAAGCGATGAATAACTTCACTCTCGCCTTCCTCCGACCGGACCAGGGCCAGCACGCTGGTGGCCACGGGCAGCAGCATAATGGTGGTAGCCGTATTGGTGACCCACATACTGGTAAAAGCGGCAATGCCCATGAAGGCCCCGATAACGACGGCAGGCTCCGTCCCCACTCGCCCCAATACCGCCAATGCCAGCCGCCGGTGAACATTCCAACGCTCCAGGGCGAGGGCCAGAACAAAGCCACCCAGAAACAGGTAAATCAGCGGGTGAGCATAAGCATCAGCCGCCTCGCCGATGGGTGCCACGCCGGCAAGGGGAAATACAATCAGGGGCAGCAAGGCCGTGGCATAAACCGGAATGGCCTGCGTCAACCACCAGACCGCCATCCATAAACCAACGGCGGCAGACGCCTTGGCTGCCGTCGATAGCATCAGGGCAGTCCCTGTGGGGCCAATGTATTTATCGGGCAGAACCAGGAAAAGGCACAGAGCAAGGACAGGTCCTGCCAGCAGCGTAAAGGCGCGAGACGCCCCCATCATTAGTAGCGGATCAGCGCCGATCCCCAGGTCAGGCCGCCGCCAAAGGCCTCTAATAGCAGCAGATCACCGCGTTTTATACGGCCATCGCGCACTGCTGTGTCCAGTGCCATAGGCACTGATGCAGCCGAGGTATTGCCATGCTCATGCAGAGTCAGGATCACTTTTTCCATTGGCATCTCCAGCCGTTTTGCTGTGGCCTGAATAATGCGAATGTTTGCCTGGTGAGGCACCAGCCAGTCGATGGCACTGCGCGACAGATCATTTGCCTGAAGGGTTTCATCGACGATGCCCTCAAGGGTTTTCACCGCAACCTTGAAGACTTCATTGCCCCGCATCTGAATAAACGGTTTATCTGTGTCGTCCGGTTTCTGGATCTTCGATGTCCCATACGGGTGATAGAGCAGATCCTGGTAACGGCCGTCTGCGCCCAGATGACACGACATGATGCCCGGTTCAGTGGCCGGACCAATGACTGCGGCCCCGGCGCCATCGCCAAACAGGACGCAGGTTGTGCGATCGTTCCAGTCCGTCATACGCGACAGAGTCTCGGCACCAATGACCAGGGCGCATCGACTGGTGCCGTTAGCAACAAAACGGTCGGCGATACTCAGGGCATAGATAAAACCACTGCACGCGGCTTCCAGACTGAATGCGGGGCAACCATGGATCCCTAATCGGTCCTGCACCAGGCAACCGACATTAGGAAACACCTGATCCGGAGTGGTCGTTCCAACCACAATAAAATCGATATCAGCGGGAGTTACACCCGCCGCTTCCATGGCCTGACGGGCGGCGCCTTCGGCCAGATCGGCCGTGGTCTGGCCGTCTGCTGCAATATGTCGCTGTTTAATACCCGTCCGTGCCTGAATCCACTCATCAGTGGTATCAACCATGCCCTCCAGTTCGGCATTGGTCAGCACACGCTCAGGCAAAAAGCGCCCGGTGCCCAGAATCTTTGAATACATATTCGCCATTGGTCAGTGCCCCAGCGCAGACATCACTTGACGAATCTGTTCCGGCACCTTCTTTTCCACTTCCAGCATGGCGACCTTGATCGCCTGAGCCATAGCCAGCTCATCGGCGCCGCCATGACTCTTCACAACAATACCATTGAGCCCAACCAGGCTGGCGCCGTTATAGCGTCGTGGGTCCAGCCGCTTGCGCAAGGAGCGCAGGACAGGCAAGGCAAAAAAACCTGCCAGCCAGCCATAGGGCGTCCCCCGGAATTCGCGCTTGAGAAAATGTGCAACCAGCTTAGCCGTCCCTTCCATTGTCTTAAGCGCAACATTGCCGGAAAAACCATCGCAAACCACGACGTCGGCCTTTTGATCCGGGATGGCATCGCCTTCGATAAAACCGACGTAATTCAAGTTACTTTCACTGATCAGAACGGCCGCGTTCCGGATCGTGTCGTTACCCTTGATGTCTTCTTCACCGATATTGAGTAAGCCGACCTTGGGCTCGCCCTCAAGACCTTCAATCCCGCTCACCACCACCGAGCCCATGACGGCAAACTGAAACAACTGCTCAGAGCTACATTCTGAATTGGCGCCCAGGTCCAGCATGTAGCTGCGACCTATTTTGGTCGGCACGATAGCCATAATGGCAGGCCGGTCAATGCCCGGCAGCGTTTTCAGAACAAAACGACTGGTGGCCATCAGCGCACCGGTGTTACCGGCGCTCACGCAGGCGTGCGCCCTGCCTTCCTTGACGAGGTTGATGGCAACCCGCATGGATGAATCTTTTTTCTTGCGCAGCGCATCGGCGGGGGGTTCGTCCATGTCGACGATCTGGCTGGCATCCTGAATATGCAGCCGCTCATGCTTAGCGCCGTCGAGGGTCTGATCGATCACTGCCTGCTGCCCAACCAGCACGATCTCCAGGTGGTTTTTTTTCTTCAGCAGCCTCAGGGCTGCCGGCACAGCGACGCTGACGCCGTGGTCGCCACCCATAGCATCTACAGCGATAATTACCTTATTAGACAAGAAATTCCCCGTGGCCCTGCCCCGCCCAAGGGCAGGCAGAAACAGAATTACAACGCCACAGCTCGCCGGAAAACCAGCAATAAGGAACGCCTGGCGGCTTGGAATAGACGGGAGTTCCCGTTATTCGATGTCGTCTACCGGGGTGTTCACGACCTTCTTGCCGCGATAAAAGCCGTCCGGGCTCACGTGATGACGCAGATGAGTCTCACCCGAGGTCGGGTCAACCGAAACCGCCGGTGTCTTAAGCGCATCATGTGAACGGCGCATGTTACGCCGTGAGGGTGTCTTGCGACTCTTTTGTACTGCCATGTCGAGGTCTCCTCGCGAATCCTTATTCAGTCCGACCCGATTCCGACGCCTTTAGTATGTCGGCGAGCCCGGCAAAGGGTCGGCTCGTATCACTGCTCTGCGGGTCGCTACCAACCCGCGATGACTCTTTCAGATCGCTCCGACACGCGTCGTCGCCGATCTCATGCCGTGGCGCCAGGGGCGCCGCAGCCAGTAATTCATCCTCGATAACCCGATGCAATTCCAGCACGCCGTGTTCTGTCAGCACGCTCTCAAACGGATCTTCGAGTAACTCAGCATCCTCTTCCGCATCCAGCACAACGAGCCTGACTGCCAGCCTGACTGACCATGGCACCGGCCCCAGACAACGCTGGCAAACCAGCTGCAAATCACCCTGCATCCGGATTCTAAGGGCCACCAGACCCTCGTCAGCCGGCACAAAGCTCACCGACAGATCAATTAAGGGCACACTATCTTCGGCCAGCAAACTTGCCAGCCGCGGCAACTGCTGCCGACCCAGGTTAGCTGTCAGGACTTCCCGCCGGGCGGCCAGATCCGCCAGCTTTCCTGCCTCAATGCGCGGAACGAGCATAAGCGATCAATTTTATGTCGCTGGATTTGTTGTGTCAAAATAATCAGTGACTTGAGTCGCTTAGATAGCCCCAGCCATGACCGATCCTGAACCAGGCGTTGTGCTCGCTTCCACCTCTCCCTACCGGCGCGCCCTGCTGCAGCGCCTGCTGCCGGATTTCAGGTGCCACAACCCGGATGTCGATGAAGCGCCCCGCCGAGGCGAAAACCCGCGTGACCTGGCCATTCGTCTGGCCCGGAGCAAGGCTGCGACGGCCGCCGACGGACCAGAAATCGTCATTGGCAGCGATCAGGTGGCAGCCCTGGGGGCGCAGATTCTTGGCAAGCCCGGCAATCGGGAAACAGCCGTCAAACAGCTCCTGGCCTGCTCGGGCAAGACCGTGGTTTTCTATACCGGGGTCTGCGTCATGGGACCGGCTGGCAGCACTGAAAGCAGCCATGTGGATGTCACCACGGTTTATTTCCGCCCTCTGGATGAGGCCGAAATTCTCCGCTACCTGGCTCGCGAAGAGCCCTATGACTGCGCGGGGAGCTTTAAGGCCGAAGGCCTGGGGGTCGTTTTGATGGATCGGCTGGAAAGCCAGGATCCAACGGCGATCCAGGGCTTGCCGCTAATTTGGCTGGCAGGCTGCCTCCGCGAGCAGGGACTTAGCCTGCCCTGAGAACCGTTAGCGGCCGCGGCTTCGTGAGCGCAGGTTCTCCAGCACGCTGACCAATTCTGGCGGCAAGGGGCTTTGCACGGTGATAGCGCGCTCATCTCGCGGGCTGTCAAAACTGAGGCTGGCCGCGTGCAAGAATAATCTTTGCAGACCGGCACGCGCTAAAGCGGGCGAATCGACATTCCCATAACGCGAGTCGCCCGCGACAGGATGCCCGATGTGGGCCGCATGCGCCCGAATCTGGTGGGTACGACCGGTATCGATAATCACGTCGACCCAGGTCATTTTCCTCAACACCTCGCGCGGCCGGAAGCGACTGCGGGCAGCCTTCCCTGCCTCCGACACTTTTACAAAGCGCTCGCCGCCGCGCCGCTGATTTGTTAACAGCGGCGCATCAACGAAACGCTCGGGCCCGGCCAATGCGCCGTGCAGCAAAGCTTCGTAGTGTTTACGCATGGTGCCTTCGCGCAGCTGCGCGTGCAGATGTCGCAAGGCCGGCTTGCGTTTGGCAATGATCAGACAGCCACTGGTGTCCCGGTCCAGCCGGTGGGCCAATTCCAGGTCAGCGGTGTCGCGAGCCTGTCGCAGCAGCTCAATAGCGCCGTGGCTGATACCACTGCCCCCATGGACGGCAAGACCCGCCGGCTTGTCCAGCACCAGCAGATCCCGGTCTTCATATATAACCCGCTCGGCCAGCCAGGCCACTTGATCACCACCGGCGCGGACTATCGGCGTCGGCTCCAGACGCACCGGGGGCAGACGCAGGTCGTCGCCCGCCTCCAGACGACGGTCCGGTCGCGCCCGGCGACCGTTAACCCTGACCTCTCCGCCCCGGATCATGCGATAAATGCGGCTACGCGGCAGACCTTTGAGCTGGCTCAGCAGATAGTTATCCAGACGCCGGCCGGCATCATCTTCGCCGACGCTGACATGCCGGACGCCGCTGGTGGCGAGGCTGGTGCTCATGGGGTGGGTTTATTCCTGCATTGCTGCTGCTGCAAGTCGCTGTTATATTAACGTTTTGCTGCTGAGTGGATTCAATCTCCGACAGCAAATGACGATTTTAGCGCGGCCGCATGATGCGGCCGTCTCTCTCGGGCCTGCATTGCAGGCCGAAAATGGGCACCGGGTGATACCAGGCCACACGGCCAACGGAGCCTCGCAACTGGATTCTGCAGGATCAGCTGTATGTTAACGGCAGATCGATACGATCAAAATGTCAAGAACACGCCATCTCGTTTTCCGCGAGATGCGCTCGTATACCCGTGCAGAACAACTGCCGATCCGACGCACCGACGACTATCACCCAGGGCCCCCGAACCAAATATTGTAGGGGCTTATGAAAAGAATGCTTGTGAACGCAACTCAGTCAGAGGAGTTGCGCGTGGCCATGGTCGATGGCCAGAAGCTATACGATCTCGATATAGAGACCGCGTCTCGCGCTCAGAAAAAGGCGAATATCTACAAGGGTAAAATCACCCGCGTAGAGCCTAGTCTGGATGCCGCGTTCGTCAATTATGGCGCCGACCGCCATGGCTTTCTGCCACTGAAAGAAATTTCGCGCGAGTATTTCCGCAAGGAGCCCGAGCCGGGTCAGCGCGTGAATATCCGCGAGATGCTCAAGGAAGGGCAAGATATTGTCGTCCAGGTAGAGAAGGAAGAACGCGGCACCAAAGGTGCGGCGCTGACCACCTTTATCAGCCTGGCCGGGCGATTCATCGTTCTGATGCCCAATAATCCGAGGGCCGGCGGCGTCTCACGACGTATCACCGGCGAAGATCGTGACCTGGTGCGAGACGCGCTGCAAAGCATCGATTTGCCGGAAGGCATGGGTGCCATTGTCCGCACCGCCGGCGTGGGCCGGTCGGAGGAAGAGCTCCGATGGGATATGGATTACCTGATGGGCATCTGGGACGCGATCAAACAGGCGGCCGTGTCCAGCGAGTCACCCTGCCTGATCTTTCAGGACAGTAACGCCATTATCCGGGCCCTGCGCGATCACCTGACCGCGGATATCGGTGAAATTCTGGTCGATGACTCTCAGGCCTATAAAGAAGCCCAGGAATTTATGCAGCGGGCCATGCCGCATAACCAGCGCAAACTGAACTACTACGATGATCCGGTGCCGCTGTTCACGCGCTTCCAGATCGAGAGCCAGATTGAATCGGCCTACGCACACACGGTGCAGCTACCCTCCGGCGGCAGCATTGTGATCGACCCCACAGAAGCGCTGGTCTCGATCGACATCAACTCCGCACGCGCAACCAAGGGCGACGATATTGAGGCAACAGCCCTGGCGACCAATCTGGAAGCAGCCGATGAAGTCGCCCGGCAGTGCCGGCTGCGCGATTTGGGTGGCCTGCTGGTCATCGATTTCATCGATATGGGCCCTTCACGCAATCAGCGAGAAGTGGAAAATCGTCTGCACCAGGCCGTGCGTGCTGACCGTGCCCGTGTCCAGTTGGGGAAAATTTCCCGCTTCGGGCTACTGGAGATGTCGCGTCAAAGACTGCGCCCATCCCTGGGCGAGTCAGCCCACCAGATCTGCCCGCGCTGCAACGGTTCAGGGAATGTCCGCAGCGTGGAATCACTGGCCCTGTCCATTCTTCGCCTGGTGGCTGAAGAAGCCCGTAAAGAGCGGACCGACAAAGTGGTTGCACAGTTGCCTGTCAACGTCGCCACTTATCTGCTGAATGAGAAGCGCGACTGGATCAGTCGTATCGAAGAACGGGAAAAGCTCCAGGTCATTCTGGTCGCGAACCCGGAGCTTGAGACGCCCAACTACTCTATCCGTCGCGTCCGGGATGATCAGACGGTACTCCCCGAAAATACCGGGGCCAGCTACGAATTGCGCGATACCGAAGAAGAAAACAGCGTGGTGGATCTTGCCCTGGCGCCCAAGCCAACGGTCGAAGTCCCGGCTGTGCAGGTTGTCGTGCCCGACACTCCCGCCCCACCACCGGAGCCCAAGCCTGTCTCCCTGTCGGCGCCACGACCTAACCTGCTGATACGGATCTGGCGCTTCTTCGCCGGCGATCCGGTGCCCGAAGACGATAAAGGCAAGCAACGTCGAAGCGGCCGCCAATCGGAAAGCCGGAGTGGTCGCGGTGGCCGGCAAAAACAGGCCAGTGCGGGCGGTCGAGGCCGAGGTCAGCAACAGCGGCGTGGCGGACGCGGGAATAACCGCAGCGATAACCGCAGCGATAACCGCGGAGACAACCGTAACGAGCGTGGTGCTCGTAACCGCCGTAACGATCGCAGCGGCGGCAGTGATACGCGCAAGCAGAAGGCAGCCGAGGAAGACACCAACCGAAAAGTTGAGACCAAAGATAACGAACAGGAAGCTCGCAGCGGCGCCACTCGCTCGCGGCGGGGTCGCCGACGCCGGCGCGGCGGACGCCAGGGCGGCGCCAACCAGGAAGGCGGCGGCACCCAGGAGCAACAACAGCAGTCAAAGAATAGCGCCGACCAGAAGCAAGCTGAGGCTGCAGCAAGTGGTAACCGCAACAATCGTCCGGCGGAGCGGCAACCCGCCGATAACAGCGAGGCAACTAAAGCGGCTGCACCCCAGAAGCCTGAAACTCAGGCACCCGAGCCGGCTAAAGCGGCACCCGAACAACCAGCGGCGAAAGCACCTGAAAAAGCAACGTCCGAACAACCAGCGACAAAAGCACCTGCAAAAGCGGGTAACGATCGGTTGCTGCCCTGGGAAGAGGCCATGCAAAGCAACAAGGGCGAGACAAAGACCTACACTGTCTGGTCTTCGGACGATGCAGGTTCAGACGACTCGTCGCGCGACGGGCAGAGCTAGGCTCAGGAAAATTATCGCTCGCCGGCTCTGCCGGCGAGTTTTTCCAGCTCGGGTAGCAGGCCGTCCACGGCCTGCTCCACCAGATC
>JBPCXH010000102.1:0-4659 GCA_051008735.1 Gammaproteobacteria bacterium
CGGTCAGAGCCGAACAGTTCAGCTTGACCAGGGGCTCGTCCCAGCGGGGCGACAGGTAGTGCAAACGGGTGGCCACCAGCTCCTTGCCCGTGCCGCGCTCACCAATGATCAGCACCGGTTTGGACAGAGCGGCGACCCGCGACACGTCCTCCAGCATGGAGACGAAGCTGGGCGCTTCGCCGATGATGGGGGTGGTTTCAGACACCGGGGTCGACATTGGTTAATTTAACCATTTTCTGGTTTTTTATTCTTTCTCGTAGTGTTGAAAGCCATTCATTGACTCCCTTGCTCAAGACCCGATTTAGTCTTTCCCTATTTAATTCAGCCACTTAGTGAAAATCGGCCTGGTTGGCACGATCCCTGCAAAGTTAACCGTGACCCGAATAGAAGGAAGTGAGGATCAGGACCATGGGTATATTTTCCC
Organism: Gammaproteobacteria bacterium; assembly: GCA_051008735.1. GTDB lineage: Bacteria > Pseudomonadota > Gammaproteobacteria > Steroidobacterales > J054. Next base: position 425 of record JBPCXH010000102.1, read on the forward strand.
GAATGAGCGACATCGTGAATGCCAACATCAATGCGATGCTGGAGAAGGCCGAGGATCCCGAGAAGATCGTGCGGCTGATGATCCAGGAGATGGAAGACACCCTGGTTGAAGTGCGCTCCGCCGCCGCGCGCGCCATTGCCGATAAAAAAGCCGACCGCCGCAAACTTGCCGCGATCCGCGCCGAGGCGCAGGACTGGGAGCAGAAAGCTGAACTGGCGGTGGCCAAGGGCCGCGACGACCTGGCCAAGGCCGCGCTGCATGAAAAGGCCGCCGTCGAGCGGATCGCTGCCGGTCTGAGCGAACAATTAGGTCAGGTAGACGACGGACTGGAACGCCTCAACGGTGACATTGCCCGTCTGCAGGAAAAACTGGCCGACGCCAAGGCTCGCCAGAAAGCACTGCTGATGCGCCACGAGACTGGCAACCAGCGTCTGCGGGTGCGCGAACAACTGCACCAGCCCAAGGTTGACGACGCGCTGATGCGCTTCGAGAAGTTCGAACGAAAAATCGAAAATGTCGAAGGCCGGGTAGAGTCTTATGACCTGGGCGAACGCCCGGACCTGCGCCGTGAGATCCAGAACCTGGAAGGCGAAGAACAAGTTGAGCAAGCGCTCAATGAGCTCAAGCAGCGGATGAATCGCAGCAATGCACCGGGAGACTCACAATGAACCTCGAGCAACTGGAAGTCAGCGCCTACGCCCTGGCCGTACTAACCCTGATGCTGATCTATATTGATTGCCTGAAAAATCTAGTCTGAGAGCAGCGGGTCCATGCGACCCTCAAGAGACCTAACCGGAGCAACAAGACATGTCTGAAGCAGTATGGATCATTGCAATGACCATCGTGGCACCCATCTGGATCCTGTGCCACTACGCCACCAAATGGAAGCTGTCCAAAGGTCTGTCTTCCAACGAGGCCGGCATGCTGGAGGATCTGTGGAAAACTGCCCAGGCCATGGAAAAGCGAGTGAATACCCTGGAGACCATTCTGGATGACAACGTCGAGGGCTGGAGGAACAAGGCATGAGCGCGACTCGCCGGATTTATGATGCAGACGACGTCCTCGCCCGATTCCGCCGCCAACACAGCGGTGCGGTTTTTATGGGCGTGTGCGCACGGGTGGCCGATCACTTTGACTACGATCGCACAGCGGTTCGACTGGTCACCCTGCTGCTGCTGTACTTCGTGACGGCACCGACTCTCCTGCTTTACCTGCTGCTGGCCTGGCTGGGGGATGCCCGATGAATGACACACCACACAAAGAACCCAATCCACGGCGTCTTTACCGGGATGTGGAAAACAGCGTGCTGGCCGGCGTTTGTTCCGGTATCGCTGATTATTTTGGCTTCAGTGTCAGGGCCCTGCGCTGGATCGTCGCGCTGAGCTGTATTTTTTTTATGCCAGGCATCGTGGTGGGCTACATTGCTGCCGCGTTCCTGCTGCCGCGCAAGCCGGCCGGCCTGTACCAGAGCGAGGGCGAGGAAGTCTTCTGGCGCTCGGTGCGCCGCGACCCCCATTTCACCTGTGATGATATAAGCCGCAAGTTTCGCGACCTGGACCACCGGCTCCAGGGCATGGAGCGCTATGTCACTTCGCCTCGATTTGATCTCGATCAGAAATTCAGAGAACTGTAGTCGCCCCTGACCCCGACCCGAACCGGCGGCTCTAAACGAAGAACAGCTGCGCCGGCTGATTGATTAAAGTACTACCCGCCGTGGCGTTTGGCCATCATCTCGCGCAGCCACTTGAGAAACTTCTCCAGTTCCACCGCGTAATAATCCAGGTTCTTGCGGCACACCGGGTCCGCCTGCAGAGCCTGCCACCATTCGCCCAGACGGCCGTCAGCCGCCGTCGGGTCCGCCACCTCCGGGAAATTGGCAAAGACATTTTCCTTGAGCATGATGATGAACGGCGCAAGGGCACAGTCACCCAAGGTGGGGGCATCCCCCACCGCAAACGGGCCGGGGCCCATGAAAGCCTCGATATAGGCAAAGCCTTTGGCAAACAGCTCAGCCTGCTGGGCAATCAGCGCCTCATCACGATTCGGCCCCATGCGATTCAGCGGCGTGTTGTGCGGCGCCACATACAGATCCGTCATGCGCGCAATCATGCGCGTCTGGGCCTGCGCCATCGGCTCGGCCGGTATCAGCGGCGTCTGCGGATAAGCCGCTTCCAGGTAATCGCAAATCACCGTCGACTCAGCAATGGTCTGTTGGCCGTTCGGACCGTTCACCTGCAGGGCCGGAATCTTTCCCGTGGGATTAATCGCCCGGTACTCATCCGAGCCCATGCCCCCGGGGGCAGCCTCCATGGGCAACTCGATCCCCTTCAGGTCAGCAAACATCACCACGCGGGCGACATAGGGGGAAGCAATTGAGCCGTAGAGTTTCATAGTCTTTTCCTTATCCGGACCGTGCTCCGGCAATGGCGCAAGGGTCAGCCTGAAGCGGCATCGCGAGGACGCCGATTCTTGTCAGGCTGAAAAGTTTATTTGCCTGCCAGCGCTTTCGCGGTCGGCGGGAAATCCTGCTCGGCAAGCTTGTCCGCGTTATTCGCCACCCGCAACACACGCCACGGGGACAGCGGCATTTCGTGCACGCGCGCACCGATTGCATTGGCCACTGCATTGGCAATGGCCTGCATGGTGCACACAATCGGTCCTTCACCCACTTCTTTCGCCCCGAAGGGACCGTGGGGGTCGATGGTCTCCACAATGATGTGATCCACCTCGGGCATCTCGTAGGCGCGCGGCATTTTGTAGTCCAGCCGCGACGGATTCATCACCTGCCCGTCTTCCATGATGGTCTCTTCATAGAGCACCTGGGACATGCCGCTGAAAATCTGCCCGTCAATCTGACCCTCAACCACACGCGGGTTAATGGCCCGGCCCACATCATGAGCGGCCGTCATCTTGTCGACAGTCACGGTCCCGGTACCCGGGTCCACCGTGACCTCGGCAATCTGCGCGCCGAAAGAATACGCCATCGAACCCTTGGCAATCGGGGAGTTGTAATAACCGCGACCCATGACAAAACGCCCTTCCATGCTGTTCAGGGTCTGGTCCACCACATCGCGGAAAGGAATGGCTTTATCCGGCTGATCCTTGGGATACACGGTGCGGTCACGCCAGACGAGATCCTCCTCGGCACACTCAAGCAGGGTCGCTGCCCGCCCGGCCAGTTGTCCCCGGGCGTCCAGTGCAGCTTTCTTGGTCGCGTTGCCGGTATTAAAAGTGCCGCGCTGGGTAAAAGCACCCACGTCGAAGGGATCGGTGTCCGTATCGCCGGCAACCACACGTATGTCTTCGGGCGAAATGCCCAGCACCTCGGCCGCAATGATGGCCATGGTGGTGTGAGAACTCTGGCCCATGTCGGGCAGGCCGATAAACAGGGAGGCCTTACCGTCAGTGGTCAGTTTGAGCATGGCCGCCGAGGTATCGTGCTTGAACAGGCCCTTGGCCCCTGATGCCATCGCGCCGATACCGATACCAATGCCCTTGTACTTGGGCAGCTTGCCGTACTTGTCTTTCCAGCCGGCGAGTTCGGCCGTTTTCTCAACACACTCTTTCAGGCCGCAACTGTCGTAACGCGTGCCGTCGGGCGTGCTGTATCCCTCCTCCGCACCGTTGAGGAGACTGAACTGAACCGAGTCCATGCCCAGTTCATGGGCCAGGGAATCCATGTGCTGCCCCAGGGCAAACTGGAACTGCGCCAGGCCGCCGCCGTGGTGAAAGTAATACGGCAAGTGATTCGTGTGCGCCAGGCGCCCGCGATAACGCGAGGCCTCCAGCGGATACAAGGCGTGCAGGTACTTGCTGGTCAGGATTGTCACGATCATCTGCGATTCGATGTAGGCACCGGTATCAAACAGCAGATCAGCTTCAATGACTTTCAAGCGGCCGTCTTTGGTCGCGCCGGACTTGAGTTTGTAGATCACTTTGCCGCCGGCGCGACACATGATGAACTCCTCATCGCCGGCTGCCCTGAGCCGGACAGGTCGCCCGGCCTTGCGCGATAACAGCGCCGACAGGAAATGGTGGGGCCGGGCCGAGGTGCGCCCGGTAAAACCCCCGCCGCTGTTCAGCGTCAGCAGGCGCACGTCACTGTCGTCCATCTTGAACGCTGCGGCCAGGGCCTTCTGAAACAGCACCGCCGTCTGCGTGGGTGTCCACATGACCAGCTTGCCGGCCTGGGAAAAATCCGACACACAAACGTGATACTCGGCGTAACAGTTGTG
>JBPCXH010000103.1:0-4410 GCA_051008735.1 Gammaproteobacteria bacterium
TGCATGGATTGGGACTGAGTCAGGCTCTGTGCATCCCAGGTATCTGCATACCATTCGTATTCCAGTGCGCCGCGGTGCAGGACGACAAGGGCATAACTGTCAAAGCGCTTTGCGAATTCCACAGTACTGGCGAATGCCGCTTCGCTGATCTGACGTTGCGGAGCCGAAGTGACCACCAGGGCGGGTTCTCCGCCGCCGTCAATCAGTTCATTCGGAGTTAGCAGGCGAGGCGCCGCGCCGGCCAGCTGGGCAAAGGTGCCGACGAAGCGCCGCCAGAGCCAGGGGTCCTGCAAGTAGAGCAGATTCATTCCCAGGATCAGGGTCAGCAGGATCCACCAGCGTTTTTTCATTTTTCCACCTGGATTAGCTTTGGCTGACGAGGCTTGAGGTTAGCAAGGCAGCAAAGGAAAAGGGGCTGTTGCCCCTTATTCTTCTCAGTGCCATCGGACTGTCTTGGTGCCGCCCCCCGGTACTGTTTTATTCAGGCCAGCCCGCCGGTGGTCTAGTAAGCGACTTTCAGGGTCACCATGTACTCCCTCGGCGGCAGCGGCGTGCGGATGTTCGTGAATCCCGGAGCAAAAATCCCGGAGACGTTGTCATCTTCGTCGCTGATGTTCTTTACGGTGCCAACAACTTGCCAACGCCCGTCGGGCCGTCCCAGGCCGAGGAAGCCATTACCCCGGGTGTAGTCATCGATCTGGAGGGCGTTGCCCACTTCGCTGTAGTAGTTATCCGAGTAAATCATGTCCGCGCCGAAGAACACTTCAAAGGCGCTGGTGATTTCCCGGGTGTAATCAAAGCCGACGCGCGCGGAGATATCGGGATTGGATGGCAGATCGCGCTCGACATTACCGCCCAGGTTGTCCGTGAAGCTGACTTCATCTGAATCCATGTAGCCCAGGCTGCCAAAAAAGTTCAGGCCGTCCGTCGGCGTCCAGTAAGTTTCCGCTTCGATGCCCCACACATCCACGTCGTCGACATTGTCCGTCGGGAAGACCACGGTGGGGTTGCCGCCCGCATCCAGAGCAGGTGTGATGACTGTTTGCTGGATATCCTCGTAGGCTGCGTAAAACAGCGCTGTATTCAGCCGCAGCGTGTTATCCAGTAGATCAGCCTTGAAGCCTAATTCGTAGGACCACACTGTCTGTGGGTCATAGTCCGAGTCCGCACAAGCCAGATTGCCAAAGCAGAGGGTCTGGAATCCTCCGGCCTGAAAACCCTTGGAGACGGTCGCGTAGGTCAGCAAGTTATCCGTGACCTGATAGTCGAGGCCGAATTTGGGTGTCCATTCGTCATAGTCTTCATCGAGTTTGACTGTGAATGGCGGATTCGCTATCGGGGAATCGGCGCAACTGCTGGTGCCGCCGGGGCCTGCGCCGCAGGTGATTTCAAAATCTTTCTCATCCTTGGACCAGCGCAGTCCAAGTGTGCCGCGCAGGCGATCGGTGAATGACCAGGTGCCCTCGGCGAAAACCGCGTAGCTGTCGGTTTCCGTATCGGTGTCTTCTCGAAAATCTACCTCAACAATCGCAGGCGTTCCTGGATCATCCGCGAATCCCGTGTAGGCCTGGTCGCCATCTTCATTCATGTAGAAGAAGCCGGTAATCCATTCCAGTCGATCATTGAAACTCGCACCCAGCAACTGGAACTCCTGGCTCCACTGATCATTGTTGGAATCTGATGTGATGAGCAGGCCAGGCACGCCCGGGAAGCCGGCAAAGCCGCCGCCGGCCAGATCAAAGCCGAATTCGTCGTCGATGTCGGTCAGCGCGGTGATGCTTCGCAGGGTGGCAAAGTTGAATTCATAACTTGCGTCAACAGTGAACCCGGATTGGTCGGTGTCGCCGTAATTCGCATTGGCAGGTGAGAAGTTGTCGTAAAAGTCACCAAGGGGCGTCGATGGTTTCGCCTGGCCAAACGGCACATACGGGATTCCGTTATATCCATCGTTCTCTGCGTCAACACCAAAGATCGTCAGGGTCGCATCGAAATTTTCCATGCCGTAGTAATGAAGTTTGGCGCGACCGATCTTGTTTTCGTATTCACCGACGTTGCCACCGGTGTTGTTGTTATCAATCCAGCCGTCGTCTCGCTTGTCGTAGCCAAATGCAAAGGAGGCGGCCAGAGAGCCTTCTATAAGAGGTCCGCCAATTGAGCCCTTGCCTTCAAAGGTCTCGTAATTGCCATAGCCTACCGATGCGTCGGCCCAGAACTCATCTTCCGGTGTACGTGAGAATACTTTCACGGCGCCGGCCAGAGTGTTACGGCCGTACAGAGTGGCCTGGGGTCCGCGCAAGACTTCGATGCGTTCTACATCGGTGAGATTCAGGTTGATGGATCCCAGGCGACCCCGATACACATCATCGACATAAAAGCCGACAGGTGATTCGGAGGTGTTAAAGCCCGGGTTCTGGACACTTGCACCACGGGCGTGCAGCTGCATGGCCTGGGCGCCAGCTGTCACGGTGTAGGTTTGCAGATTAGGGATAGCGTCGCCGATATCCTGGGTGGTATCGATTTGTAATTTGCTGATCTGTTCCCGGCTGATCGGGGTTACCGCGATGGGAACGTCCTGAACGTCGCGGGCGCGACGGGTCGCTTCGACGACAATTTCGTCCATGGCCAACGTATTGCCTGTGGTGGCCGCAAGCACAATGACTGTGCCCCATATCATTTGCTTCATGTTTATCTGCCCCCCCCGGGCCTCGAAGCGAGCGGATGGATTATCTGCAGAGTCCGCCCCGGTCCATTTGTCCTCGGAAAGCTGATTATTCCAGATTGGAACAGGTTTTTCTAGCGGAAGATTTAAGTTAACCCTTAGTTTTTTATGGATTTATTCTATCCTTTTTGCTGCTTGGCTTTCACGCAGGTGGGGGATTGGGCCTTGGCGCGAAGATTCTTCGAGTGTTGGGATGCGCAGCCCCGGTCCGGACCTCGGTCTGCGGCAATCGCTTTGCCGCCTGACTCCTGTCAGCTCGCCGCCCAAAATCCGGATAATCGCCAGGCGATTCGGTCACCGGTAACTGCGATGTTCATAACGGCCAACTTCGAGCGCCCGCAGGCAGGTAAAAAAAAGCCCGGCATGGAGCCGGGCTTTCAGTCTCTGCGGCTGAGCTTTTCAGCTAGTCATTATTGATGAGTTTGCAGGTAATCCAGCCGTCCTCATCAATATCGGAGATTTCCATTTCTACGCCCATATCCTTGGCGTAGCCCAGCAATCTCGGCCGATAGAACTTGTCGTGAATTTCCTCGGGGGTCAAATCAAACTGGCCTATCTTCTTGCACTTATCCAGCACGTAGCCGAAGGGTTCTTTCCAGCGGCAAACACCTTCTTCGCGCTCGTTCTCAAGGGCAAGTTGATAAAAGCATGCCGTTCGGTCAAACAAGCCAACCAGGGCAATTTCCTTCTGGCCTGTCTTGCGAATGATGTTTTCCATTCGCGCATTGATCGGAGCCATCGTTTTGACGTCGTGCTCGACCCATTCGTCGATCTTGCCCTGGTCTTTGGCAAACTGCATCGCGTTCAGGTGCATCTTGACCAGCGCATCGTTGACTTCATGCGCGTAGCCTGCCGTGTTGGACAGGGTTTTGAGCATGACATTAAGGCCCTTGCCGAGTTGTTCTTCCCGGCCTTCAAAACCGCTGTTGGTTTTGAAATTGTCGACGACGTTGGATTCCTTCGGTTTGTGGGGCGGTACTTCCGCGTGCACTGCTGCTTGCTGGTCGGCCATGACCCTGTTCCTCGTCAGTAATCTTTAGATTTGTCCAATATCAGGCATTTACAGGGAAGATGGCAAGCGGGGGGCTGGGGTACAGGGCGTCTCAACCGCGCTACGGGCATGGGGTAAATCCGTTCCCGATACTGGGGCGAAATAACGCTTAGGCGAGGTTTAAGCTGGTCTCCGGGACCAGCCTGTGCCGCCGGGGCGTCAATTGCTGACAGCTATTGCCGCCCGGGGTTTAAGGCAGCAATTAGCGGGAGAAAACATCGTATGTATATGAATTTCTGGTACCCGGCCGTCCTGGCCGACAGGCTCCAGGACAAGCCCCTGAAGCTGACTATGTTGGGGCAGGATTTCGTCGTGTTCAGAGACTCACAGGGCCAGGCACACTGTCTGGCGAATACCTGCGTGCATCGCGGTGGCTCGCTTGCCGGCGGCAAGGTGAGAGGCGACTGTATTCAATGCCCCTATCACGGCTGGCAATTTGATGGGGACGGCAAGTGTCAGAAAATCCCGTCCCTGGGCGCGGAAGCCAGGATTCCCGCTCGTGCAAGAGTTGACGCCTACCCGGTCATAGAAAAGTACGGCATCGTGTTTGCCTTCCTGGGTGATCTGCCGGAGACGGAGCGACCGCCGTTAATGGAGATTCCTGAATTTGCCAGCGAGGGCTGGCGGGCGAGCTGGATGG
>JBPCXH010000104.1:0-11484 GCA_051008735.1 Gammaproteobacteria bacterium
AAGCCCTGTGGTTCGAATCCACATCCGGCGAGTGATCGCCACCACCGCGGCGACTTCCCGCAGCGACCGTCATGAAGGCAGACCCCCGGGTCTTTCGGATGGCCTTTGCTGCAGCACTGCGGACGCCGGCAGTCGGTGTTTTCGTGGTTCCGCCCCGGGTTCGCCCGTTGGGGTTGGCAACAGGAGGCCATGTGCCCTGAGCCGATGCCGCCGGGCCGATTCGGGATCGAGCCACGGAACCCGGTTGTCCGCGCACGGAGTGTGGGAGTCGTCGCACTTATTTTGACAACGGCCCGTGGGGGCCGAGTAGAGGAGCGGTGTCATGCAAGGCATCCATCGGCTGGCAGCCGTGGAAGCTGCCATCAGGGCCCGGAGTTCCGTGGCCGTGGCGCCGGCTCCCGAGCGGGCCGGCAGAGTGAGAGCTAACAGAGGAGTAAGAGTAATGTTTTATCGTGTATTTACCGTGCTGAAGCACGAGCGTGGCCTGCTGTTCAAGAAGGGTGACTTCATTCGTTTCCTGGACGCGGGTACTTATCGCTTCATCGATCCGCTGTACCGCGTGCGCGTGGAGCGTTTCGATCTGGCTGAGCCGGTGTTCGAGCATCGCCTGGCGGACTTCATCCTGAAGGCCTACCCGGCGGACGTGGAGCGTCTGTTCACTGTGATCGAGACCGGTGCCAACGAGGTGGCGGTGATCTACAAGGATGGCCGCTTCGCCGACGTAATCGGTCCGGAGCGTCGCGTGATCTACTGGAAGGGTGTGGTGGACGTAACTGCCCAGGTGATCAATATCGCCGAGGAGTTCGTGGTACCGGCCCGCGTGGCCAAGGCTCTGACCCTGGGCACCCAGCGTGGTCGCGTGCCGGTTGAGAACCATGCCGTATACCACCGCGAGGTACCGGAGGCCCACCTGGGTCTGCTGTACGCGGACGGTGAGCTGGTGGGTAAGCTGCAGCCGGGCCTGCATGCGTTCTGGAAGTACAACCGCGCCGTAGGTGTGGAGCTGTACGACCAGCGCGTGACGCAGGTTGAGGTCGGCGGTCAGGAAATCCTGACCAAGGACAAGGTTGGTCTGCGTATCAACGTGACTGCGACTTACCAGTTCGCGGATGTGGTGAAGGCAGTGAAGGCCGTAAAGGACCCGCTGGACTACCTGTACAAGGAGATTCAGTTCGGTCTGCGTGCAGCGGTTGGCACTCGTACTCTGGATGCGCTGCTGGAGGACAAGGGTGTCGTGGATCGCGTGGTCTTCGAGCACGTGCAGGAGAAGTTCGCAGACATCGGTATCGCCGTGCGCGGTGTCGGTGTGAAGGACATCATCCTGCCGGGTGAGATGAAGCAGATCCTGGGCAAGGTGGTTGAGGCCGAGAAGGCCGCCCAGGCTAACGTGATCCGCCGCCGCGAGGAGACTAACGCGACTCGCGCGCTGCTGAACACTGCAAAGGTCATGGAAGACAACCCGATCGCCGTACGCCTGAAGGAGCTGGAGGCCCTGGAGAAGGTGACTGGCAAGATCGGCAAGCTGGCCGTGTACGGCGGCCTGGACGGTGTGCTGGATGACATCGTCCGCATCAAGCGCTAGGAGGGCGTCCCGGTCGCAAGGCCGGGGCGCTTTTTCTATCACCGACTTTCTTGATGTCGTCATGAAAAGTGACGAGCGTGCCCATGCCGACCTGGACAGCGTGAATATGCAAACTGCCACCGAGGGTCGGGCTACCCTGGAGCTTGCCAGATAGCCTCAAGCAGTTCAGAATAATAACTAATTAAAACAGTCACTTAAAATGACGGCTCTCAAGTGGTCGGTTTGCTACCGTCGAAAGTGTGACGGACTTAGGATTCAGCCGGCAGGAAATACCTAGACTGCTTTCTTAGATCGATTCCCGGCCTGGGGAGGGGGGAACTATGTTGCTGCGATTACTGATGATTGGGGTGCTGCTGGGTCTGGCGATGAATGCTCAGGCTGGCAGCAAGTGGACCGCCGCCAAGTGTGAAACGACAGACTGGCATCAGGCGGGCGCCAAAGATGCGAAGAAGGGCCGGCCCAGTTCGCGTATCAGCACCTACGAAGCGAAATGTCGCGCGGTGGGTGTGCAGATAAATACGCGCACATACCAGTCGGGTTACAACGCCTCTGTCAGTACCAAGTGCCAGCCGGAGAACGGTTACAAGCGCGGTCTGAAAGGTGATGCCATGGCCAGTGCCTGCATCAGTGCTGCGTCTTACAAGCGCGCTCATGAGCAGGGCAAACGTATCCGCAGCGAGCGCGCGAGTATCAATCATCAGATGCAGTCTGTAGACCGGGAAATCGCTGATATCGAAGCGCAGGTGACAGCCTTGCAAAGTCTGAACAACCGCGTGGATGAATACGGTTCTTTGCCGGATATCGCAGACAGTGCGCCCGTCGAGAAGCTGATCAACCAGCTCCAGCGCCGGAGCATTCAGTTACAGGACACGCGCGACAGTTACCAGGTGTATGCCAGCGGGCTGCAAAACGCGAGTTATGGCTACCAGCCCAGTCGTCCCCAGCTGGTTGCGCAGCGTCAGGAGTGCCAGTCAGCAGCCTTTGCCAGTGCGCGTAACTAGCGCTGCCAGGCTGTGCTGACCGGCTGGCCTGGCGGCGGGCTGAGTAATTCGTCCACCGACCAGTAGTTACCGTTTTTCATGACACCGCTGACCTGCATCAGGTCAGTCACCTTCGTCAGAGGGTCCCCGTTAATGATGATCAGGTCGGCCAGCAGGCCGGCCTTGAGCTGTCCGACATCAGCCTGGGCGCCCAGGGCGGCAGCTGCATTTACCGTCGCGGTGCGCAGAGCCTGGGCCGGCGTCAGTCCGGCTGCTACATAGTTCTCAAGCTCGATGATCAGGGCGAGGCCATAAGGAAAAATCGGCGAGTCGGTGCCGGCCACGATGGGTACGCCCTGATCGTGAAGACGTTTCAGCGTCGCGCGCGCATTGCCAAGGCTGCGTTGCACCAGGTCAAGATTCTTGCCCACCATAAGATTCAGACTGGCCGTCACGCGCCGCGCCGCGGGCGGATACAGAGCGGCGTACTGTCGGTTATCTAACAGCTCCGGATGCTGATCGGCATAGTCGATAAAGCCGCCGGCTACCACGATCGTCGGGGTCACGGCGCCGCCGCTCTGAACCAGCAGTTGTTCGATGTCGCTATAACTGTTGAGTAACTCACTTTGCTTGGGCGAGTAACTCAGCCGGCTGGATCCGCGCAGGTGTTCGATGCGATCGCCGCCAAAACCCAGGTTGCGAAAAGCGGCGTGGGCCGTGACGGGTAATCCCAGGGCGTGGCCCAATTCGACGGTGCGTGCCTGGGCAGCCGGCGGCATGCGCGTGTAAGTTTTCAGCAGGCCGTAGCCCAGGCGTTCGCCCCGGGTCAGCTCCCAGACCAGCCGCTGCTCGCTGTTGATGTGCGAGGCGAAGTGGAAGATGCGCCGGTTCCCGTCCAGTTGAGGGCCGGCAAACACCAGTCGCGGTCCAAGGCGCCTGCCAGTGGCCCAGCTTTCGAAGTGCTCGCGCGATTCATAGGGCAGGCCACCCGGCTCCACCACCGTGGTGACACCAAAGGCCAGCCAGGCACGGCCTACCCACTCGCCCTGGTGGGGCTGAAAGTGGGTGTGGTGATCGATCAGGCCGGGCACGACGCTTTGTCCGCCGGCATCGATGACCGTGACATCGTCAGGGTGCTCGCGGTGCTCGGTAATGGACACAATGCGTGCGCCATCAATCAGAATATCGACGTTCTTTTGATAGTTTTGCCCCGTGCCATCAAATACCCGCCCGGCATGCACTAATTGCCGCCCGGTGGGCGCGGCGGGGCGCCACCGTCGGCTGGGATTTCGCAGCGTGCGTGTGCCCGTGACAATGTCGATGCTTTCCAGGCCGGCATTGGTCAGGACCAGCAGTCGTTGCGAGTCGGTACTGAAGCCGGGGGAGTCGACCAGTTCATCGAGCAGTTCGGCGGGTGGAGCGGCGAGACTGCCGTCAGGATTCAACAGTGCGAGCCACAAGGTGCCGTTGCTCACCAGGGCCAGTTGTTTGCCGTCCGGAGAAATGACCGGTCCGGCATCAGGTACCAGCTTATCGGGCAGCGGTATCACCGTGGCTGTGTCCTCAGCCACATTGACGCTGACCAGCCTGTTTTTTCCGGAACTGAATCGCTTTGAGGTGCCAGCCAGCTCGGCCAGCAGGATATGCGTGCCCGTTGCATTCCAGCCGATGCGCCCGGGCCAGACTTTCGGGGCCTTGCGCAGGCGTTGAATATTGCCTGTTTCCAGGTCCAGGATTCGCAGGCTGAAGTCCTGGGTGCCGATGGGGCCGACCTGCAGGAAGGCCAGGCGGCGGCCGTCGGGAGAAAATGTCGGATAGCGGGGTCCGGGTAATTTGTCCGTTACCCGTTCACTGGCACCCGTCGTCAGATTTCTGATCCAGATCTGCATGCTGCCGTCACGGTCAGAGATATAGGCCAAATGATTCTGGTCGGGTGACAGGGCCGGGTCCCGTTCCACGAAAGCGTCATCGGTGAGTTGTGTCAGTTCGCCCTCGGCGCCGAGGGTCCACAAGTCACCGACGGCATTGAACAGGATGCCTTCGTCCGCCAGCAGAACCGGATCCACCAGGCCGAGGAGCTCTTGCGGATCGTTGCTAAATGCTATGGGAAGAGCCGGGCTGTAGCTGCTCTCAATCAGTGGCAGGGCAGCGGTGAAATCTATCGAACGCGTGGTATCGCTACTCAGTGACACCTGTTGAATGATGCCGTCGGCGGTATACAGCAGGCGGTTATTGTCCAGCCACGCCGGTGCGGCGTTGAATAGATCAGCGCCTTCACGTGACGGCACGCGCGTATCTCCCGTCTTCAGGTCCTGCACCACCAGTTCGTTAAGGACCACGCCGGGGAAGGGATTGCGACGAATGGCTTGCACATAGGCGACCTGTTTGCCATCCGGGCTCACGCGCGGTGCGCGTATTTTGCCGGCTGGTGCGACAGCCCGCTCGAGGGTTTCTCCGCCTGGCATGAGCTGATACAGGGATGATTTGCCGTTACGAGTGGAGAGAAACACGAGTGTGTCACCGGCAAGGGCCGGTGCGTAGTCATCGGCCGGGTGTTCGGTTCGCTGGGTCAGTTTGTTGCTGACCAGGTCCAGGGACCACAGGTCGTAATTACCGCTGCGGTCGGAGGCAAACATCACTGACTTGCCGGTGGCTTCCCAGGCCGGTTCCTGGTGATCGTGTTCACCCTGGGTGAGCAGGCGGCGCTGGCTGCCGTCAACATTCATGATGCCGATGTGCCAGTTCCCGGTAGCAAAGCTCTGAAAAACGATGCGCTGTCCGTCCGGGCTCAGACGCGGCCGACGAATATCATCGGCCGGATCGGTCAGGGCAATGGCTTCACCCCCGGCAGCGGGCAGCTGCCAGAGCATGCCTTGCAGGTCCATATATAAATGCGCATGACCGGCCCGGCCCTCCACGGCGAACTGGGTGCCGGAACGGGCCACCGCCGTCTTGATCCGGGTGTCGTCGCAAGCCGTGTTCAGGACGACGCCCAGGACCAGCAGGCCAAGGGAGCGAATTACGGGTGGGATCGACATTCTGCGCATCATAACGGCCCGGCCCCAGGGAGGGTCGTCACCGTCACCCGGGGGCCAAAGAGGGGATGCTTCCGGTGTCTCCTAGGGAGTAGTCTTGAGATTGGGCGCAGAAATTAGCGCTAGCCACTAACCGGAGCCGAGCCCATGATCAGTTTCACCCTGAATGGCCAGGAAGTTTCCACCCAGGCCGATTCCGATACCCCGCTGTTGTGGGTCATTCGCGATGAGTTCCAGCTCAAAGGCACGAAATACGGCTGCGGCATCGCCCGCTGCGGCGCCTGCACCGTGCATCTGAACGGCTCGGCCGTGCGGTCCTGCGTTATTCCACTGGGCGCAGCCCGGGATGCGGAGATCACGACCATCGAGGGTCTGGATGAAAACAACGCGCACCCTTTGCAGGTGGCCTGGGTTGAAGCGCAGGTGCCTCAGTGTGGCTACTGCCAGTCGGGTCAGATCATGCAGGCGGCGAGTCTGCTGGCGGACAACCCGCAACCCACGGAAGCGGAGATCGTGGCCACCATGAACGGCAACTTGTGTCGATGTATGGCCTATATCCGCATCAAGGCGGCTATTCAGGCCGCCGCAGCCACCGGGCAGGAGGTCTGACATGGCCGCATCCTTAAAGAATCCGGCCGCACAACTCAGCCGCCGCAGTTTCCTGGTGGGCACCGTCGGCACGACGGTACTGATGGGTTTCGGTGCCGTGTTACCCGCCGGTTGTGCGCGTGAAGAACTGGCTGCCGGGAATTTCTCGCCGACTATCTGGTTTGAGATCAGTCGGGAGGGCGACATCCTGGTGAATATCACGAAGGCGGAAATGGGCCAGCATGTGGGTACCGCTCTGGCTCGTATCGTGGCGGATGAACTGGGTGCGGACTGGGAGCGCGTGGCCATCAAGCATGTGGACACGGATCCCAAATGGGGCTTTATGGTCACAGGCGGCAGCTGGTCGGTGCATCAGAGTTTCCAGGCACTGTCCCAGGCCGGTGCTGCCGGCCGTATTGCCCTTGTTGAGGCCGGTGCCGGCCTGCTGGGTGTCGCGCCGGCCGATTGCGTGGCGGTGAAAGGCGAAGTCCGTGCCGGGGATCAGCGTCTGAGTTTTGCTGATGTGATTCAGCGCGGCGATCTGGATCGCAGTTTCTCAGCCGAAGAACTGGCTGCTTTGCCCTTGAAGGAGCCGGCGCAGCGCACCCTGATGGGGCGGCCCGTGGCCGCTCTGGACGTGCCGGACAAGAGCACCGGGCAAGCCGTCTACGGTCTGGATGTGGAGCGCCCGGGCATGGTGTTTGCTCGTCCCCTGGTGCCGCCCACACGGTTTGGTTCGACGGTCAATGCGGTGGATGCAACGGCCGCGGAAAAAATTCCCGGCTACCTGGGCTATGAAGTTCTCAAGGACCCGAGTAACACATGCCAGGGTTGGGTGGTGGCCCTGGCTGATAATTTTGTCAGCGCATCGCGCGCCGCTGATGCCCTGCAGATTGACTGGAGTGCCGGTCCCACGGCAAAGGTGACGGAGGTGGATATCCTGACCCAGGGTTCGTTGCTGGCCTTCCAGCCCGACACGGGCTCTCTCTGGGTCGATGAAGGAGATGTAAAGGCAGCGGCGCAAAACGCCGCGCAGAGTTACGAGGCCGTTTACACCACGGCGACGGCTTTGCATTTTCAACTCGAACCGGTCAATGCGCTGGCTGAATTTGACGGCGATACCTGGCACCTGCATTGCGGAAATCAATGGCAGTCGCTGATCTTGCCCGTGCTGGCAACAGCGCTGGAGGTCCCTGAAGAAAAAGTGGTGATTCACCAGTATTACCTGGGTGGCGGTTTTGGCCGGCGCCTGGTGGGTGACTACATGATTCCGGCCGCTCTGACAGCCAAGGCGGTCGGCAAGCCCGTGAAACTGGTATTCACTCGCGAAGACGATGCACGCTTCGACTGCGTGCGTTCGGCTTCCGTGCAGCGCCTGCAGGCATCACTGGATGAAGCCGGCCAGGTGACAGGAATTGAGCACGCCGCCGCGGCAGGCTGGCCCACCCTGGGTAACGCACCCGCGTTGCTGGCTGACGGCTTGAATGATTCAGGCAAGGTGGACAGTTTTTCCATTTCCGGAGCCGATCACTGGTACTCCCTGCCTAATCATCGCGTGCGTGCCATTAACAACGAGCTGGCACAGATGACTTTCCTGCCGGGCTGGCTGCGGGCCGTGGGCCCGGGCTGGACGGGTTGGGCTGTGGAGTCCTTTATGGATGAACTGGCTGTGATGACCGAGGCGGACCCCATTGAATTTCGTCTCGACTTGCTCGATGGCAGCGGCAAAAACGCCGGCCAGGCACCGGTGAGTGTCGGCGGAGCCAGTCGCCTGGCGAATGTGCTGCGCCGGGTTCGTGAGACCTCAGGCTGGGGCGAGTCTTTGCCGGGTGGCGAAGGCCGCGGCGTTGCGATCTGCGCTGGCCAGGAACGCACTATGCCGACCTGGGTGGCGTGCGTGGCCCATGTGGCGGCGGATGCGGTCACGGATACGATTCAGGTGAAGCGTTTGTCCATGGTGATCGATTGCGGGACGGTGGTGGATCCTGACGGTGCCCTGGCCCAGGCTCAGGGCGCGGCGTTGTGGGGTCTGAGTCTGGCCCTGCACGAAGGCACATTCATCACCGACGGCCAGGTTCGGGATCGAAATCTGGATGCCTATACGCCGTTGCGCATGGCAGACGTGCCTGCACTGGATATCGAGTTTGTCGCCAGTGATGAATTTCCGGCCGGTTTAGGTGAGCCGCCCCTGATTGTGGTTGCGCCGGCTATCGCCAATGCCATTTTCCAGGCCACGGGTGTGCGCCCGCGGGATTTGCCCATTCGACGCCTCAGTTGAATCTCAGCCTCTGATGCTTGTCCGCTGATAGTGACGCAGGTCTTAGACCCGGCCTGGTAGCTCTCTTAATCTAAAGGGGTAGATCTCTCTTTAGGTTATGTCGTGATGTTGCGAGTCACATGAGCGCAAGGCCGGCTGCTGTTATTGGTCTGGACGCTATGGATCCTGATCTGGTGCGCCAGTGGGCCGCGTCAGGGGATCTGCCTCATCTCGCAAAAGTTTTGCCCCATGCCTCGCAAGGTCGGGTCACGAATCCTCCCTGGTTTGAGGCCGGCGCCGCCTGGTCGACATTCTTTCGGGGCCTGGAGCCCGATCAGACGGGTCTCTGGGATGGCTTTCACCGCCTGGATACCGAGCGTTACGCGCTGCGGAACGTGCGCCGGGATGAGGTCCCTTCGCCGCAGCTCTGGCGCTCTTTATCAGAGCAGGGTCGACGCATCACTTTGATCGATCCACCTTATGAGTTAATGGACGATAACGTGGAGGGCATCCAGGTAATTGACTGGATGAGTCATGTGCGGACCGGGCCCCATTGGCTGGACACCCGGCCTGCCGGCCTGGCTGAAACTATCCGCCAGAACTGGGGTGAAAATCCCTGGGTGGCCGATGCCGACCCCTGTCCCACGAATCAGGTGCGTTTTAGCAATGCGGCTGAAGTGACCGCCTTTGCAGATGCTCTCGTGCAGCGCGTGGAGGCGAAGACCGGATTCACGAAGTCCTTGCTGGCTGGTGAGCCTGCGGACTTGTTTTGCGTGGTATTTCACGAAGCCCATGACGTCGGTCATATGGCCTGGCATGTGCACGATTCCACGCATGAACTTTATGATCCGGCAGTTGCGGAAGGTGCCGAGGATCCGATATTGCAGGTGTATCGCGCGATGGATCAGGCTGTTGGTGAGCTCCTTCCACTGCTGGATGACCACAATGTTTTGATCTTATTCAGCCACGGTATGGCTGCAGAGCGTACCGGTACCCGATTGCTTGATGAAGCGCTGGAAGTGCTCGCCTCCGGTGGTCGCCAGCCGGTGCGGCGCCCACCGGATACGTTTGTCGACAGGGCCTACCGTCATCTGCTGCCGGCCAGCTTACGCGATCGGCTCCGATCTTTGTCTCTGGTTAGTCGCCGTTACGAAAAGTTCGCTCAGGAGAAAAAATTCAGTCGGCCCTACTTTGAACAGACACCCAACCAGGCCGTCGGTGGTGTGCGCCTGAACCTGATCGGGCGCGAAAAATATGGGGTAGTTGAGCCCGGCGCACAAGCGGATGCCATGCTCGATCGGCTCATGGAACAGCTGGCATCCATTCGCAATGCAGACAACGGCGAGCCCTTCATCGCAGCAATGCAAAAGACAGCTGATATTTATCGTGGTCCGCATGCTCACCAGTTGCCGGACCTTTTGCTGCGCTGGCATCGGGGCGCCCCTGTTCGACGGCTGGAGTCGCCGGAGCTTGGCGTGCTGGAGAATCGTTTCGTGCGTCCCCGCACCGGTGATCATCTCCCTGATGGATTCTATTTGGCCATGGGTCCGGATGTGCCGGGTGGGGTGAATAAACCGGTGCGCATGACGGATTTTGCAGCGACCCTCGGTGCCTGGCTGGACATAGAGCTTTTACCGCCTGCCGTGCGGCCTTGGGCTGCCGAAGCCTAGGAGCGCTTGCGGCCCAGGCCCACCTGCAGCAGCGGCTTGCCGAATTTGGCGGCGGTGGTATCAATTGCATCCAGGATTTTCTGGTTCTGGACAGGTTCTTCGGGTGCGGCAAACAGATCGTTTTGCGCGGCTTCGGCTTCGCCCCAATGGCTGATACCCACGCCAATCAGGCGCACGGGCTTGCCAGGCAAATCGCCCTTGGTCAGCAGGGCAAGAGCGTTACTGAGTATTACGCGTTCGTCGTTAGTTGGCGCCGGAATTTTTTTCTGGCGCGTGTAGGTATCGAAACCCTGGTAGCGAATTTTCAGGGTCACCACCTGGCCGGCGAGATTTTCCCGGCGCGCGATTCGACCCACGCCCGCCGCCAGTTCACGCAGGGTATCGTGCAGCCGGTCGGCATCAGTGACATCTGTGCCGAAAGTATTTTCCTTGGAAATGCTTTTACGTTGCCGTGCCGGAAATATTTCATCCGCGGCGATGCCCATGGATTGACGCCGAAAGCTGGCGGCGGATTTATCGCCCAAATGTTCTTCCAGTTTCGACAGGGGCGCATCGCGCAGCTGTGCGACGGTGCGAATACCCAGCCGGTCGAATATTTTCTGTGTCTGCTTGCCGAGGCCGCGCAGGTTGCCCACCGGCATCGGCGCGAGAAAATCCAGCACCTCATCTTCGGCTACGATCAACAGGCCGTCAGGTTTGCAGGCTTCAGAGCCAAGCTTGGCAATCAGGCGATTGGGTCCGATGCCCACGGAGGCAGTGAGTTGAGTGGCGGTATGAATACGCTTGCGCATCTCACGACCGATACTCTGTGGTGACCCGGAAATTTTCTCAAGGCCGCTGATATCAAGATAGGCTTCGTCAACGGAGGCCTTTTCTACCAGGGGTGATATTTCATCCAGCACGGCGAAGACTTCACGGGAGGCCTGCTGGTAGCGCGCCATATCGGGGCGGACAAAGACAGCGTCAGGGCAGCGTCGGCTGGCCTCTGCAATCGGCATGGCCGAATGAATGCCAAAAGTGCGGGCTTCGTAAGAGGCGGCGGCGACCACGCCGCGCTTGCCTGGCATCGCTCCGACAACAACCGGTCGGTCTCTATACTCAGGATGATCGCGTTGTTCGCAACTGGCAAAGAAGGCGTCCAGGTCAATGTGGGCAATCCAGCGCTGGCCTGAGGCTGTCATGATCTACTTGACCGCGTGGATGGTCTTTACCGTGTCAAGGAACACGTGATTTACACCGGTAATCCGAAAGCCGGCGGCTTTCACGTTGGCCACGGTGTCGCGGTCCAGTTCCGGTCCGAAGCGGCTGGCCAGGGGTGTCATCAGTTTCATCATCAGGTTGAAGGGAAATACGCGACTGCCGGTGTGTTCGA
>JBPCXH010000105.1:0-9093 GCA_051008735.1 Gammaproteobacteria bacterium
TCTCCGGCACCATTCTGCTCAGGCGTGTTCACGCTCCGGCTCAGAAAGGATAGATCGCACCGAGACTGAAATAGTTGATGTCCGTTTCGCCGCCGGGGAAGCGTGAATCGTCACCCACGTCCAGGTAGCGCTCGAAGTCCGCGCTGATAATCAGGTCATCATTGATCGGTAAACGAAAGCCCATGCCATAAACAGCCGCCGTATCACTGCGTTCTGTGCTGCCGGGGATTAAATCCTGAATGGGAACGCCCGCGATCCGTCCAGACAGATCGGCTTCATAAAAGTAAGCGCCGCCTCGAATGTAGGCGCCGATCATTTCCAGACCAGGAACGAACAGCAGGCCGGAGACCTGCCAGCCATCGACTTCCGCTTTAATATTGGTCGCGCCGCCCTTGGCGTCGGTTTCACCCAGGTCGACATAGCCGCCTTCAAATGCGACGTACTTTAAGGGCTGCCAGCCAATGAAGCCCTTCCAGGCCACATCGTCGTCATCGCAGTCCACTTGGTTGCCGGTGCCGCCGTTACCGGGGGAGCCCAGGGCATCGCAGGCCGTGTTATCGACTTTCGCCACACCGAGCCCGCCACCGACATAGAAATTCCAGATGGAGTCATTAGACCCCTGATCCGCCGCAGCGGCAGACTGTGACTCTCCTTCCTGGGCCGAAACTGGCATAGCCATAGTGGTGAAGACCGTCAGCGCGGCGACGGCAAGGCCCATTCTTATAGTCATTTAATTACCCCTAACAGATCACAGGATGTGTGCGTCACTCCCCCTCATGCCACCGCGGTGGATGGTGCCCGTCTGAACAGGCCTGCTGACGTCACGAATCGCCTCGGATCATAGCAAAAATACCCCGCCGGCAAGGCTCGCCCGCCACTTCCGGGATGCCGCTTGCCGACGCGACCGCACAGCGGGGGGCAGGGCAGTCATTCAGGCCTCCCGCGCGACGGAATTCCGGCGCATTCCTTACACTTGACTGATAGACCCTGATCCGCGAGCGTTCGAGGTCCGAATTCAAGCCTGTAGTTGGTCGAGATAAATATGAGTAAGCGCCTGATCGTCGCCATTTCCGGGGCCAGCGGTGTGATTTACGGCATTAGATTGCTGGAAATGCTGCGGGACGTGCCGGAGGTTGAGACTCACCTCGTACTGAGCAACGGGGGCAAGCTGAATATCTCCCTGGAGACGGACTGGGATGTAAAGGCCGTGGAGGCCCTGGCCGATGTGGTGCACAGCGATCAGAATCTCGCTGCCTCCATTGCCAGTGGTTCCTATGTCACTGGCGGCATGGTCATATGCCCGTGCTCCATGAAGACCCTGTCCGGCGTGGTGAATTCTTATGCCGACAACCTGGTGGTTCGGGCTGCCGACGTGGTCTTAAAGGAACAGCGGCGGCTGGTTATTGTGCCGCGCGAGACGCCCCTGCACCTGGGGCATCTGCGCCTGATGACCCATGCCGCGGAAATGGGTGCCATCCTGGTGCCGCCCATGCCGGCTTTTTATAACGATCCGAAAAATGTTGACGACATCATCAATCACACCGTCGGCCGGGTGCTGGATCTGTTCGACATCGATGGCGGTATCGTCAAGCGCTGGGAAGGACCTGCGGCAGGCAAAAACCGGTCGTGAGCGACGCCACTCGCGCTGCGATTCGCGCCATGCTCGCGGAGCACAACACCCTGTCTCTGGCGACCCAGAGTTTGGACGGACCGTGGGTTGCCAGCGTTTTCTATGCCAGCGATAAGGATTTGAATCTGTATTTCGTTTCCGATCATCGCACCCGCCATGGGCGGGACATGGCGGCCCAGGCAGAGGTTGCCGCGGCCATCAATCCGGATTGCGGCACCTGGGACGATGTGCGGGGATTGCAGCTGCGTGGCCGGGTGGAAGTTCTCACCGGGGCTGACCGGCTGGGCGGTATCGCTCACTATCTGGCCAAGTTCAGCGACGTAAAGCGCCTGTTTGAGCAGCCCCGGGATAAGAACGAAGAAACCATCGGCCAGCGGCTCAAGGCAGCGAATCTCTATCGGCTCGCGCCATCCTGGGTTCGCCTGATCGACAACAGTCGCTGGTTTGGCTTTAAAGAAGAGCTGGAGCTGGCCGAATGATGGTGCGCTTGCTGGCTTGTCTGATCCTGGGCTTGCTGGTGGCCGATGTCACCGCGCAGACGCGTGCCATCCGCATCACCGCCACGCAGCCTACGCGCACATCGGTAGAACAGACTGAATGGTCCGTGGGTCTGATTGAGACGCGCAGTTCCTCCCAGGTCGCCGCGGAGGTAGCGGGCGAAGTCGTCGCAGTCATGGCGGATGAAGGGCAGGGCGTGGAAGTGGGCGCGGTGTTGGCAGAAATTGATGCCTCGCAATACAAACTCGATCGCACGGGCGATCAGGCCGAAGTTCGTCGCCTGTCGGCTCTGCTGCGCAAGCAGGAGCGAGAACTGGAGCGGGCGCGCAAGCTGAAGGCAGAAAACCTGATTGCCGAAGACGAGCTTGACGGCATCGCCGCAGATCTCGACGCCCTGCGCCAGGAGCTGGTCGGCGCCCAGTCGCGCATGGACAGCACGGACCGCCGCCTGGGCAAGACGCGTCTGGTGGCCCCGGTTAAAGGCGAGGTGGTGTCGCGAAGCGTGGACGTGGGTGACTATTTGCAAACGGGCACCATTGCATTTGATTTGATCGACATGGAAAAACTTCGGGTGCGCCTGCCTTTTCCTGAATATCGTGCGCCGCAGTTGGCCACGGGTCTGGCCGTGCGTCTGCAGTCGGTCGCCGCCGGCGCCGGTGTGGTCAGCGCGGCCGTGACAGATATTCGGCCCAGCGTGGATCCGTCCAACCGTTCCGTCATCTTGATTGTTGATTTTGATAATCCCGGAAACTGGCGGCCGGGCGCCAGTGTGCGGGCGGAACTGGTGATGCAGGTCCGCGAAAATGCTTTGCTGGTGCCCCAGGTCTCCGTGGTGCGCCGGCCGGCGGGGGATGTGGTCTATGTGATTCGTGACGGCATTGCGACTCAGCAGATCGTCACGCGCGGCGAACGACAGAAGCGCTTCGTAGAGATCGTCGAAGGTCTGACAGGTGAAGAAACGATTGCGGTGGACGGCGCCGGCTTTCTGGCCGACGGCGCACGCGTGGAACTAGCGGGCAGCTGAGATGAGCCTGGCTTCTCTGTCCGTAAAGCGCTACGTCTTTGCAGCCATGTTGAACGCCTTGATCGTGCTGTTTGGCGTGGTGGCTTACGATCGCATCGGCGTCGAGCGTCTGCCCAATATTGATCTGGCCAAGATTTCCGTGCTCACGCGCCTGGATGGGGCGAATCCGGAAGTTGTCGACGCGAGTATCACTAACGTGATTGAGGGCGCCATCAGCAGCGTGTCCGGTATCGATCAGCTGGTATCAACCACTTCGGCCGGGCAATCAGTGGTGACGCCGACCTTCAAGCTGGGCAAAGACATCAATGTGGCCTTTAACGAGGTGCAGGCAAAGGTCAGTCAGATTCAGCGCCTGCTCCCGGAGGATGCAGACGTTCCCGTTATCTCCAAATCCGAGACCGGGGCCTTCCCTTCTTTCTGGGTCTCCATTTCGGGTGACCGGACGATCCAGCAGCTTAATCAGTTCATCCGCACCGTCGTAAAGAAGCGACTGGAAACCGTCGATGGTGTGGGTGAGGTGATTATCGGCGGCGAACGCACCCGTACCATCCGCGTGAATATCGATTTCGAAAGACTGGCGGCTTACGGCGTGACGGTTCAGGACGTGACGCAGGCATTTCGCGACGAACACTTTCAGTTGCCCGGCGGCTATCTGGTGGGTGCCGACCAGGAACAGTTACTGAAGCTTGATCTGGAGTACCACGATCCGCTGGACCTGGAAGAACTTATTATCGGTTCCCGTCTCGGAGTCAATATTTACCTGCGTGACATCGCCACCATCGAGGACAGTCTGTCGGATGCCCGACGGGTCGGGAGATACAAGGGTGAGCCCGGGGTCAGTCTGGGGATTGTCAAAATTGCGGGTCGCAACTCCGTTGAGATTAATAACGAGGTCAAGCGCCGGATTAACCAGGACATCCTGCCGAATGTTCCACCCGGTATTGAAATGTCCATTTCCAGTGACGACAGCGTTTATATCCTGGATCTATTGCAGTCCCTGGAAGATCACCTGGTCGATGGCGCGCTTTTTGCTGCCCTCGTGGTCTGGTTCTTCCTGCGTAATTTTCGCGCCACCCTGATAGTGGCCAGTGCCATCCCGGTATCTCTGCTGGGCGCTGTGCTGGTGATGTATTTCCTTGGCTATTCATTAAACACGGTGACCATGCTGGGTCTGCTGGTGCTGATTGGTGTGGTCGTGGATGACGCTATCGTGGTGCTGGAGAACATTCAGCGACGAATCGAAGAGGAGGGTCAGGATCGTCGCACCGCGGCTGTGGAGGGTGCTCGCGAGGTGCAGCTGGCCATTGTCGCGTCTACCCTGGTGCTGGCCTGTATTTTTGCTGCGGTCATTTTTGTGCCGGGAATTCCTGGCCGGCTGATCGGCTCCTTCGGTGTTGTGGTGGCTTGCGGTGTGCTGGTCTCGCTGTTTGTGTCCCTGACTTTGACGCCCATGCTGTGTTCTCGCTATCTGCGTGTGCCACGACAGCACGGCCGGGTCTATGGTGCCCTGACGCGCTTTCTGGATGGGATGGAAGCTGGCTATGCGCGGATCCTGGCATGGAGCTTGAACCACCGCTGGACGATTGTCGCAGGTGCCGTGGCTGTCATCCTCATGACGCCACTTTTGTTCAGCCGGTTGGGCTTTGAGTTTTTCCCGCCGGAAGATGAAGGTCAGTTCCAGGTGTCTTTGCGCACTCCGACCGGCACCAGTCTTGCCTACGGCGATGAGCGGATGCGGGAGATTGAAGCCATCATGATGGCCCGCCCGGACATCGAAAATATTTTCGCCACCCTGGGTGGCGGGCGCACGGGCAGCGTCAACCAGGGTCTGATCTACGTCAACATGATGCCGCGCGAGCAGCGCGACATTAAGCAATACGATTTGATCCCACTGTTGCGTGAAGAATTTGCCGAGGTGCCAGGGATCGTTGCCTTGCCGGCGCCCTACGGTCTCTCAGGTTCCAGCCGCGGCGAGGCCCTGAGTTTTGTATTGCAGGGTCCTGACCTGGGCACGGTCGCTGAACTGGCCCGGGGTTTTCGTGAACTGCTTTCAAAAGACCCGGAGCTGGGCCGTATTGATGTAGATCTGGAGCTGGATCTGCCCCAGGTGCGCCTGGATGTGAACCGGGAACTGGCCACCGAGCTGGGGCTGTCATCGCGTGATATTGCCCAGGCCGCCAATGTGCTGGCCGGTGGCCTGAATGTGGCCAAGTACACCGATGAACCCGGTGATGGCGAGCGCTATGACATTCGCCTCAAGGCGGGGCAGGAAGTGGACCTGAATGATCTGTCCAAGATTTATTTGCGTAATCCGGACCGGGCCCTGGTGCGACTGGATACCGTGGCAAGTTTTGAGGAACTGGTGGGTCCAGCGGTGATCACGCGGATTGATCGTCAATACGCGGCGACATTTTTCTCAGACCCGAGTATTTCCCTGGGCGATGCCGTCGGCCGTGTGCGCGAAGCAGCGGCAGGCTTTCTGCCACCCGGCTACAGCCTGAGACTGCAGGGTGGCTCCGAGCAGCTGGAAGAAACCACCGGTGGCGTCGGCTTCACCTTTTTGCTGGCCCTCGTGCTGGTTTATATGATCCTGGCCAGTCAGTTTAATTCCTACTCCCAGCCGCTGATTATTATGGTGGCGCAACCCCTGGCCATTATTGGTGGGGTGGCGGCTCTTGCCATTACCGGCACCACGTTGAATTTATATTCCATGGTGGGCCTGGTGCTCTTGATTGGGCTGGTGGCGAAGAATTCAATTTTGCTGGTTGATTTGACCAACCAGTATCGCGAGCAGGGGCAGGGTGTTAATCAGGCGCTGCTGGCTGCCTGTCCACGTCGTCTACGCCCGATTCTGATGACGTCCCTGACTATCATTTTCGCCATGCTGGTGCCGGCGCTTGGTATAGGCACCGCCGTTGAGTTGTCCGGGCCTTTGTCCGTGGCCGTGATTGGCGGCATGGTGAGTTCTACCTTGTTAAGTTTGCTGGTGGTGCCGGCCGTCTATTCTCTGGCCGAACGTTTCCGCCAACGACGTGGCACCGCGGCAGGCGAACCAGTTGAGCAGGTTGGTCCCTGATCACTATCCGGCAAGTCGCAGGACATGAATAGTTTGGCCCGGCTTTCTTGGTGCATTTATTCTCGCCCCGATATTCGGGCTGATCGCAAAGGTATCAGTATTATGCAAGGCCTCCACCTGACGTTTTACTTGTTACTGCTGCTGTGTAGTAGCGTTCCCGCAACTGCGCAACCAGCGCAGATGAGCCTGGAGAAGGCGGCGCAAAAATCCAACAACCCGGTCTCCGATGCCTGGCTGCTGCTGTCCCAGAATGATCTGACGCTCCGGAAAAACCCCGACGGCAGCAGTCGGTGGCAAAACACGCTGAGTTTGCAGCCGATCCTTCCCGTGCCCATCCTGGGTGGCGACTGGAATCTCGTGAATCGAATTATCACCGGGGTGGTTACCGCACCTGTTGGTGAAGATCTGCCCGGCAGCAATGGCTTCGACCCGGATACTTTCTACAAGCAGCGGACGACTGGTAATACGGACACGATATATTTCACTCTGGCTGCGCCGAACCGGGATGACGGCTTTATCTGGGGAGTTGGGCCGACTTTCGTTTTGCCGACAGCCAGTCAGGATGTGCTTGGCCAGGAGAAATGGCAGGCGGGTCCCGCGGCCCTCGTGGCAAGCCTGGGTAATGAGTCCGGCGGCCTGGGGCTGAATAACTGGAATCTGGGTGTTCTGGCGCAGCACTGGTGGGATTTCGCCGGCGATGATGATCGAGAAAGTACCAATCAATCCAATATTCAATATTTCATCAACTGGCGGAAAGACTCGACTACGCTGATTGGCATGACGCCAAACATACTTATCGATTGGCAGAAAAGCGGTTCGGATCGGTTTTCCGTGCCGGTGGGGCTGGGCACGATCGGTTTGTTTCGCTGGGGTCGGGTGCCCGTGCGCTGGGGGATCGAGGCTCAGTATTACGTGATGCAGTCAGATGAGGCCGCGCCAGAATTCAACCTGAAGGTTTTTATCTCGCCGATCGCCCCCAATCCTTTCAAGAAATAGCGTGGCTTTGAAGTGCAGTGGATGAACTTCAGGGTTTTGAAGGGGGCTGACTTTTCTTTTCCGGCCTTGCCCGTTGGCAGATTCCTGCTTAATCAGGGGCCACACGACAAAGCTTGATCCCGCAATTGCCCCCCGTGAACAGGCTGGCCAGGCAATCGGGCATCTGCTCCAGGCCCTGCGCTTCATCCTGGCAATTGAGTAACTCTCCCGCGTTGTACCAGGCGAGTAATTTTTCCCGAGTGGCCGGGAACTGTTCCCAGAAATCAAACACGATGAAGCCTTGCATGCGCGCACGCTTTTCTACCAGTCGACGGTAATTTATTGGTCCGCAGGCAGGGTCTTTGAGGTAGTTGGTGGCAATGAAGCCGCAGAGTGCGACTCGGGCGCCCATGGCCAGGCGGTCCAGGGCCGTATTGAGTATTTCGCCGCCGACGTTGTCAAAGAAGACATCGATGCCCTCGGGAAAGGCCGCCGCCAGTTGTTCGTCCAGATCATGGCTGCGGTAGTCGATGGCAGCGTGATAGCCCAGTTCATTCACCAGCCAGGCGCATTTTTCCGGGCCGCCTGCCAGGCCGACAACCTTGCGCGCACCCATGATTCTGGCCAGCTGGCCTGCCATGGAACCCACGCCGCCTGCCGCTGCCGATACCAGGACCGAATCCCCAGCCTGAATAGCTGCCGCCTGGGTCAGTCCGAAATAGGCGGTCGCACCGGCCTGCCCCAGCAGGCCCAGTTCCAGGGACAAGGGCTGAGCGGGCTGATCAATGCGCGACGTGCTGAATACAAACTCGGCGCCGCGGGGTCGCTGCACGGAATAGTCCTGCCAGCCCAGGGATCCGACGAAAACTTCCCCTTCGGCGTAGTCGGGATGTCGTGACTGCACAATCTGTCCGACACCGCGCCCGCGCATGACCTCGCCCAGTTCAACGGGCGGAAACAGTTCGCTGCTTCCGGGCAGCAGGTAGCCGCGCTGAGCCGGACCCGGTGCCAGGCAAATAGTCCGGACCAGAAATTCATCCGGCCCGGGTTCCGGAGCGGGTTCTTCGCGCCACTGGAAATGCGTTGTGCGGGGAATCTCTTCCGGTGCCGGATACGCGGCGACCCGCCACTGGCGGTTAACTAAGGCATTCATGCCGGCTACGTTAGCAGACGCAGCCGGCTGCCTTGAGTGCGCTTAGTAGTCTTCGCCGCTGGAGTAGGGCGGCAACTGGCCGATATGAATACCGCTGTCCACGATCAGAGTTTCGCCCGTCACCAGGCGTGAGCCGGCGCCAATCAGAAAGAACACGAGGGTTTCGGCAATGTCTTCCGCTGTTGCCACATCTTTAAGAGGCAGCTGCTCACGGGTGGACTCCAGCATGGCCTCATATTGATCGTCACCCATGCCGCCTTTCAGCCAGCGTGTCTGAATCATGCCTGGCACGACGGTATTGATACGAACTTCCGGCGCCAGCACATGGGCCAGGGATTTGGTCATCAGGTTCAGCGCAGCTTTTGATGCCGCATACGGAATTGACGAAGCAATGCCGGTCACGCCGCCGATGGATGAATCATTCACGATAGCGCCGCGGGTCTTGCGAATGTGCGGCTCGACGGCACGAATCATCTGGTAAGCACCCACAACATTGACGGCGTAGATGTCCAGGAAGTCCTGCTTGTTGACGCCATCCAGTTGCGGATACGGATTGAACTTGGTGCGCGCGGCATTATTGATGAGGTAGTCAATGCGGCCCCATTGGTCAACGGCTGCCTGCGCCATGGCCCGGCAGGCGGCATCGTCGGATACGTCGGCCTGCACGCAGATCGCCTCAGCGCCTTTGCTGCGGCATTCGGCGGCGGTTTCCTCGGCCTCATTTTTGCTGCGGGTGT
>JBPCXH010000106.1:0-5714 GCA_051008735.1 Gammaproteobacteria bacterium
GACCCTGATGATGCCGCATCCGGAGCGGGTCTATCGCAGCGTGCAGCATTCCTGGCACCCGACGGGGTGGGGTGAGGACGGCCCGTGGATGCGTATGTTCCGCAACGCGCGGGCCTGGGTGGAGTAGGGCAGGCTGGTCGCCAGTGTTTGCCCGCCCGGCGCCGCAGTGGAAGAGGCCGGCAAAAACAGCTTGCCGCAAGGCCGGATTCTTAGGACAGGTTTCCTGAGCTTGGCATCAACCCGTATTCTCGGCCCGGGCAAATAACTTTCGCATTTTCAGCACCCGCCGCAGTTTCTCACCGCGAATATAGGCCTGGTACAGCAGGTCTTTGACCGTCTCCAGTAAAATTGCTGCCTGCACCCGGTCCAGTCTCGGCGGCAGGCTCTCCCCGGCGCCGCGGTCGAACAGCACATGGCGGACGATCTGAAAGGTCGCTTCGTCCAGGTCAGCCAGTTCGCGAATTTCTTCCACCTGGTCGAACAGGCGCAAACGAGCGTGCTCGCCGAGATCCCGGAATACCGCCTGGGCGGTCAGCCGGCACATGCTGGCGAAAGCGATGGGCAGATCGTGCTGATAGCAGCCCGTGGCATCGCGGAAGACTTCCGCCACTTCGGCTGGCAGATAGTCAAAGCCGAAGGTTTCCTCGGCAGGGTCGTGGGGGTGCAGGTCTGTTGCCATGATAGGGGTGCTCAGCCGGTCAGGGCTTTATAGCGAATGCGATGAGGGTTATCGGCCGCCTCGCCCAGGCGCCGCTGTCGGTCTTTCTCATAGTCTTCATAATTGCCTTCGAACCACGTGACCTGACTGTCCCCTTCGAAGGCCAGTATATGGGTCGCGATTCGATCGAGAAACCAGCGGTCATGGCTGATCACGATAGCGCAACCGGGAAAGTCCAGCAGGGCTTCTTCCAGGGCCCGCAAGGTTTCCACGTCCAGGTCATTGGTGGGTTCATCAAGCATCAGTACATTGCCGCCTGACTTGAGGACCTTGGCCAGGTGGACCCGATTGCGCTCGCCGCCTGACAGCTGGCCCATGGGCTGCTGTTGCTGGGGGCCCTTGAAGTTAAAGCGGCCCACGTAAGCGCGAGACGATGTTTCGTAGGTGCCCACGTGGATGATGTCTTCGCCGCCGGAAATTTCTTCCCAGACGGTTTTCTTATCCTCCAGCGCCTGGCGGGACTGATCCACGTAGGCCAGTTCTACGGTTTCACCCAGCCGGATTTCGCCGGCGTCGGGCTCTTCCTGACCGGTCAGCATGCGGAACAGCGTGGTCTTGCCGGCCCCGTTCGGACCGATGATGCCCACGATAGCGCCCGGTGGAATCTGGAAACTCAGATCCTCAATAAGAAGCCGATCGCCGAATGCCTTGCGCAGGTGATTGACCTCAATGACCAGATCGCCGAGTCGCGGCCCGGGCGGGATATAGATTTCCTTGGTTTCCTGGCGGGTCTGAAAATCTTTGGATGTCAGCTCCTGGAAGCGCTTCAGGCGCGCCTTGCTTTTGGCTTGCCGTGCCTTGGGGTTGGCCCTGACCCATTCCAGTTCAGCTTTGATGGACTTCTGGCGCGCGCCTTCTTGTTTCTCTTCTGTGTCCAGGCGCGCTTCTTTCTGGTTCAGCCACGAGGAGTAGTTACCTTCCCAGGGGATACCGTGACCGCGATCCAGCTCCAGGATCCAGCCGGCGACATTGTCGAGAAAGTAGCGGTCATGGGTTACCGCAATGACGGTACCCGGGTACCGCTCCAGAAAGCGTTCCAGCCAGGCGACGGATTCTGCATCCAGGTGATTAGTGGGCTCATCCAGCAGCAGCATGTCGGGTTCGGACAGCAGCAGGCGGCACAGCGCGACCCGCCGGCGCTCCCCACCGGACAGCTTGTCGACATTGGCCTCCCAGGGCGGCAGACGCAGGGCGTCGGAGGCAATCTCCAGCTGGCGCTCCACTTCCCAGCCGTTGCTGGCGTCGATCTTGTCCTGCAGTTTGCCTTGCTCGTCGAGCAGGGCCGTCATTTCCTCATCCTCCATGGGTTCGGCGAAGCGTTCGCTGATGGCGTTGAAGCGCGTGACCAGCCCGAGTGTTTCGGCAACCCCTTCCTCGACGGCTGCGCGCACCGTATGCCCGGCCTGAAGCTGTGGCTCCTGGGGCAGGAAGCCCACCCGGATGCCGGCCTGGGGTCGGGCCTCGCCTTCAAATTCCGTGTCCTGTCCGCCCATGATGCGCAGCAGGCTGGATTTGCCGGACCCGTTCAGGCCAAGCACACCAATCTTTGCGCCGGGAAAGAAGCTTAGGGAGATGTCGCGGAGGATGTGCCGTTTGGGCGGCACGACCTTGGCGACCTGGTTCATGGTATAGACGTACTGAGCCACGATGGATGAAAAGTCCGGTGGGAAAGAATCGGATTATCCGGTAAGGCCGGAGTTAAGAAAAGGCGCTATCGCTATGGCCGAGAACAACCAGGTGCTGGTTCTGCAGGGAGAAAATATCGCCGCTTACGGTTTTGGCGAGGGCCATCCCTTTGGGTCGGATCGTCACGATGCTTTCCATGCCGAGCTGGCCCGCCAACGGCTGGATATCCGACTGGCAACGGCCGGTGACGCCACCCGGGCAGAGCTGGAGACCTTTCACACCGCGCGTTATATCGATTTTGTCGGGCAGGCCTGCGCCCGGAACACAGGCTTTCTGGATCGCGGCGATACGCCAGCCCGGGCTGGAATTGCCGAGGCGGCCACGGCCGTGGTGGGTGCCACCCTGCACGCTGTGACTGAGGTGATGGAAGGGTCGGCGCCGCGCGCCTTCGTGCCAATTGCCGGGCTGCATCACGCCGGCCGTGATCACGCGGCGGGATTCTGTGTCTTCAACGACTGCGGCATTGCGCTGGAGGTCCTTCGTCAGCGCTATGGTCTGCAGCGCATCGCTTATGTGGATATTGATGCCCACCATGGCGACGGCATGTTCTATGCCTTCGAGGAGGATCCCGACGTGTGCATCGTCGATGCGCATGAAGACGGCCGGGTGCTGTTCCCCGGGACCGGGCATGCCGAGGAGACGGGCAAGGGCGCTGCCGCAGGCACCAAGCTGAATCTGGTGCTGCAGCCGGGCGCGGGAGATGCCGAGTTTCTTGCTGCCTGGGAGCAGGGCGAGGCCCTGCTGGAGGCGGCCCGACCGGAATTTATTCTTCTGCAGTGCGGGGCCGACAGCATTGCTGGTGATCCCATTACCCATTTGCAGTTAACGCCCCAGGCTCATGCGCAGGTGACCGCTCGTCTGAGTCGGCTGGCGGCCCGGCATTGCAACGGCCGCTTGATTGCCCTGGGCGGAGGCGGTTACAACCGGGACAATCTGGCCCGCAGCTGGACGGCGGTGGTGGCTGCCCTGGTCGAAACGGCCTGACTGAGCCTGCCGGCGACGGTCGGCTCGGGTACAATTGCCGACCTTTTCCCCGGAGTCCCCGCATGTTCACAGCGGAGTGGAAGATTAGCGATTTCGATCCCGAGCTGGCAGTAGCCATGAACGCGGAGCGTCGGCGCCAGGAAGAAAACGCCGAGTTAATCGCCTCGGAAAATTACGTCAGCCCAAGGGTGCTGGAAGCGCAAGGTTCAGTGCTGACAAATAAGTACGCCGAGGGTTATCCGGGCAAGCGCTATTACGGCGGCTGCGAGCACGTGGATGTGGCCGAGGAACTGGCTCGTCAGCGCGCCTGCGATCTATTCGGCGCTGCCTACGCCAATGTGCAGCCCCACTCCGGTTCGCAAGCGAACGCGGCGGTTTACATGGCCCTGCTTGATCCGGGCGACACTGTCCTGGGCATGAGCCTGGCCCATGGCGGTCACCTGACCCATGGTTCACCGGTTAACTTTTCCGGACGCCTGTATAACATCGTGGCTTACGGTCTGGACGATGCCACGGGTGAAATCGATTACGCTGACGTGGAGCGGCTCGCGCGCGAGCACAAGCCGCGCATGATCATTGCCGGCTTCTCGGCTTACTCCCGAGTCGTTGATTGGGAGCGATTCCGCGCCATTGCCGATGAAGTGGGTGCGTATCTGATGGTCGATATGGCGCATATCGCCGGTCTGGTGGCCGTGGGGGAGTACCCCAGCCCCGTGGGTCTTGCCGATGTCACGACTACCACCACACACAAGACCCTGCGGGGTCCCCGCGGCGGCATGATCCTGGCTAGAGACAATCCGGAACTCACCAAGAAATTTAATTCGCTGGTGTTTCCCGGCACCCAGGGCGGTCCGCTGATGCACGTGATTGCGGCCAAGGCAGTGGCATTCCTTGAAGCGATGCAGCCGGAATTTCGTGATTACCAGCGCCAGGTGATTACCAATGCGCGTGCGTTAGCCGGCACTTTGCAGGACCGCGGTTACAACATTGTCTCCGGTGGCACGGATAATCATATGTTCCTGCTGGACCTGGTCAAACAGGACATCACCGGTAAAGATGCAGACGCCGTTCTGGACGCCGCCCACATCACGGTCAATAAAAACGCTGTGCCTAATGATCCGCGCTCACCCTTCGTGACCAGCGGTATTCGGATGGGCACGCCCGCTGTCACCACGCGTGGTTTTGCCGAAGGGGAGATCAAGTCCCTGGGAGGCTGGATTGCCGATGTGCTGGATGACATCAAGGACCCCGCCAGGGTTGCGACGGTGAAAGCCAGCGTGATGGAACTCTGCGCGGAGTTCCCGGTTTACCGTTAAGCGCGTGAGGCATCGTGCACTGCCCTTTCTGTAGCCATCCGGAAACCCGGGTCAATGACTCTCGGCTGGCAGGCGAGGGTCGGCAGGTTCGACGGCGGCGCGAGTGTCTGGCTTGCGGGGAGCGTTTTACTACCTTTGAAACACCCGAGCTGGTCATGCCTCGCGTAGTCAAGCGCGACGACAGCCGTGAACCCTTCAACGAGAACAAGCTGCGCGGTGGCATGGTGCGTTCCCTTGATAAGCGTCCGGTCAGCATGGAGCTGGTTGAAGCCGCCCTGGAGCGGGTCGTGCATGCCCTGCAGACTGCCGGTGAGAGGGAAATCCCTTCGCGGGTAGTGGGCGAACTGGTTATGGAGGAGTTAAGGAGCCTGGACGAGGTAGCCTACGTGCGGTTTGCTTCAGTGTATCGAAGCTTTCAGGATCTGACAGAATTCCAGGAAGAGATAAGGCGCCTGCGGGAAATGTCAGAGCGCGAATCGCGCAGGAACCAGATGTCTTTGTTGCCCGACGATGAAAAATGATTGTGCTCTGATGGCTCGTGCCCTGCGCCAGGCGGAGCAGGGTTTATATTCGACCCACCCTAACCCGCGAGTGGGTTGTGTCATTGTTCAGGGCGACAGGATCGTCGGTGAGGGTTTTCATTCACGGACCGGCGGCCCGCACGCTGAAGTGGTTGCGCTTGAGGATGCCGGTGAAAAAGCTCGGGGAGCGACGGTGTACGTCACCCTGGAACCCTGCTGCCACAGCGGTCTCACGCCGCCCTGCACGGAAGCTCTGATCGCAGCCGGCGTCGCGCGTGTGGTGGTCGGCTCGGGTGATCCCAACCCCGCTGTTGCCGGCGGTGGCGTGGCGCGGTTGCTTGAGGCCGGTATAGCGGTCAGCACCGGTGTGCTGGAAGCGGCTTGTGCAAAGCTCAATGCCGGCTTCAACAGTCGCATGCAGCGCGGTCGGCCACTGGTCCGGATTAAGCAGGCTGTCAGCCTGGATGGTCGTACCGCACTGGCCAGCGG
>JBPCXH010000107.1:0-4966 GCA_051008735.1 Gammaproteobacteria bacterium
GGCGGATATCATCCAGGATGGACTGCAGACCAATGCTCAGGACTTCCCGAAAGCCTTCGACGCCGAGGCGTTCGCGCAGATTTTCTATCAGGGCATCCAGGTGCGAATCAGCATCGCCGTCGGGGGCGTCCGGCGGTGCGTCCGCCCCCCAGTCCGCCGGCTTGGGCAACAAGCCGCGAGTGTGTGCACCGGCCGCTGCTTCTTGGGCGATGGCGACCAGGTAATCGCCACGATAGCCGCCGCTCGGGAAGGGCAGCTCCACGCCGCGCAAATCCTGCATCCGGAGCCACAGGCTCAGTGCCAGGATATCCATTTGCCGGCCGGCATCGTTCACGTAGTACTCGCGCTGCACCTCATGACCCGTGGCTGCCAGCAGGTTAGCCACGCAGGCACCGTAGGCCGCGTGCCGCCCGTGGCCCACGTGCAGGGGGCCGGTGGGATTGGCCGAAACAAATTCCACCAGCACGCGTTCACCCTGGCCCAGGTTGCTGCACCCGTAAGCCTGGCCGTCTTCCATGACCCGCACCAGTTCCTGGTGAAAGGCGTCCGGGGACAAACGAAAGTTAATAAAGCCGGGGCCGGCGATTTCTACACCGGCCAGCAAGGGCGACTCAGGTATCCGGGTGATCAGATCTTCGGCAATCTCGCGCGGCTTTCGGCGCAGGGGCTTGGCCAGCTGCATGGCGATATTGCTGGCGTAGTCGCCATGCTGCGCATCGCGAGCACGCTCGATCACCGGCGCAGGTGGTGTGCCTTCCAGTCCGGGTAAATCGGCCACCGCGGTGGCCAGGAGGGTTTCAATCTGATGTTTCAAAGCCGCGTGCTGGCAAAAGCGCGAAGTTTAACAGGCGGCGCGGGGCAGACTTGAATTAGAAGAGTTCCGCCGGGTCGACATCCAGAGACCAGCGGGCCCGTCGACCGGCCGGCAGCGATTCCAGGGCCAGACGCCAGGGGCCGAGAAAACGTTGCAAGGCACCGCGCTGGTCCGCGTGCAGCAGCAACTGCGCCCGAAAGCGACCCTGCCGTCTTTCCATTGGAGCCGGCGCGGGACCGAGGAAGCGCACACCGGCGCTGTCCAGATCCCGGGCCATCTCGCGCGCAGCCTCCAAAAACTCAAAGGCGGCACCTCGCTCGGGGGCTTCAGCACGCAGCACGGCCAGAAAAGCATAGGGGGGCCAGGTCGCTTCACGGCGTTCCGTTAGCGCCTGTTCGGCAAAGGCACCATAGCCTTCTTCAACCAGCAGGTTTAACAACGGGTGCTCGGGCCAGGCAGTCTGTATCAGTACCTCGCCCGGCCGGTCAGCTCGCCCCGCTCGCCCGGCGACCTGCACGATAGACTGGGCCAGCCGCTCGCCGGCGCGAAAGTCGGTGCCGAACAATCCCTGGTCAGCATCCACGACGCCAACCAGGGTCAGGTCCGGGAAATCGTGACCTTTGGCCAGCATTTGTGTGCCCAGCAGGATGCGCACCTCACCTGAGCGAAAGCGCTCCAGTTGGGCTTCCAGCTCACCGCGACGGCGGGTGGTGTCGCGGTCAACGCGCAGCCGGGTGTGATCGGGAAAGCGTTCCGACAAAGCGGCTTCCAGGCGCTCCGTCCCCTGGCCCACAGGATGCAGAGCATGGCTGCAGTCCGGACAATGATCCGGCGCCGGTCGTTCTGACCCGCAGTGATGACAGGCCAGTCGGTGGCGCTGGCGATGCACCACCATGCGGGCATCGCAGCGCTTGCAGTCAGCCACGAAGCCGCAGTTAGAGCACATCAGGGTCGGCGCGTAGCCGCGACGATTCAGGTACAGCAGGACTTGCCCGTCGTCCGCCAAATGCTGGCCGATGGCGCCGAGCAGGGGTTCGCTCAGTCCGTCCCGGGCGACATGGCGGCGCAAATCCACCAGCCGCACCGCCGGTGGTTTTGCGGCGCCCGGTCGCTTGGGGAGCAGCAGTCGGTGATAGCGGCCCGCCCGGGCGTTTTCAACGCTTTCCAGTGCCGGAGTGGCCGAGCCCAGCACCACGGGCACGTTCAATTTTTGTGCGCGGCGCACCAGCAGGTCACGGGCCGAATACCGAAAGCCGTCCTGCTGCTTTAAAGAAGTGTCGTGTTCTTCGTCGACAATCAGCAAGCCGGCTCGTTGCAAGGGTGTGAAGACGGCCGAGCGAGTGCCGATAATCACATCCGCGTCGCCGCGGCCCGCCGCCGTCCAGGCCCGGAGTCGTTCACCGTCAGCCAGGCCCGAGTGCATCAGGGCCACGGGTACTCCCAGGCGCTCACGGAACCGTTGCACCAGTTGCGGTGTTAGCCCGATCTCGGGAACCAGCACCAGGCTTTGCCGTCCGGCGGCCAGCTGCGCCGCGATACATTCCAGGTAAACCTCGGTCTTACCGCTGCCCGTTACACCTTCGAGTAAGAAGGGGGCAAAGCCTTCGGCGGCTTTAATAGCCGCAACGGCTTCGGCCTGGGCATCCGTCAGCGTATGACCTGCTCCGCTTTCCGCAGGCGTTGTTGGCGCCGCGAGCAATTCGCCGGTGCGCGATTCCAGCAGGCCTTTGTCGACCAGCGCCTGCGCCGCCGCCCGAAAGCTGCGTGCCGGCGGGTCGAGTGCTTCCGGGCCGATGCCCTCGGGTTGTTGGCGAGCCGCCGCCAGCAGCCGTGCCTGTACCGGTGCTCGTTTGCTGATAAGGCTCAGATCCGCTTCGTTACCTTCGGGTGTGCAAACCCAGCGCAAACTGGCAGTAGCCGGTTCCTTGCCCTGGCGCAGGGCACCGGGCAAGGCCGTGGCAACCACTTCACCCAGAGGGTACTGGTAGTAGTCCGCTGCCCAACGCAATAAGGACAGCAATTCTGCATTCAGCAGCGGCTCTGCATCGAGCACTTCACTGACCCGGCGCAGTTTTTCCAGCGGCAGCTCGCTATTTGCCGCCACCGCGGCAATCACGCCAATGCGCTTGCTGCGCCCGAAGGGCACCCTCACCCGCGCACCCGGTTGGCCCACAGGGCCATCTCCCGCGGCCGGCGGCAGGTAATCAAACAAGCGTTTCAGGGGCGTGGACAGCGCCACCCGCAGGATCGGTTCGGCGCTCACGGCGTAGTTTCTGCAGTCAGCGGCTTGGCCTGAAAGTTTTCCACAATTCCTGTGGATATCTCTGTGGATAGCGTGGGGCAATAGCCCCGAATGCCGCATAACAAAGCCAAATGTGACACTTTGGTGAATTTTTGCGCGAAGGCTCTTTTTTTATTTTTTTCAATCACTTAGGGTATTTTCTTTTAACAATAAACCTGAAGTTCCCCTAAGGCCCCGCCAGCGAACGGTCTGTTGTGAATAACCAGTTCCAGATCGGGATATCTTGTCGTCAACGGATTCGGTCTTGGCTCGTTATATTGCCCGAAAGCCCGAGCAAGGTGGCCATGGCCAGTTGCCGGGGGTGGGTCAGGAGCCACGGTATGCTATGAGCCGCGTTGACGCGATAGAGCCGCAAGGCGTTTGTTTTCAGGCCGATCGGGAGGAGTTGCACCTGGACCAGCGCCCAGCCATGGATCGGTTTCTGGCCGGTGTCGAACGTCGCGCCTTGCGCATTGCGCAGCTGGCCGTGCGCGATAAGGACGAAGCTCTCGACATCGTGCAGGATTCGATGATTCGTCTGGCACGTTCCTATGCGCAGCGGCCCGAGGCGGAATGGACACCGTTGTTTTACCGCATCCTGAATAACCGGATCACCGACTTCCGGCGTCGCAGTGCGGTGCGCAATCGAATTTTTTCTTGGTGGCGCCCGGGCGAACAGGATGACCCGGTGCCTCAGCCTGGTGAGCTGGCTGAAGGTCGTGAAAGTGATCGACCCGACCGACAACTGGCGGCCGACGATGCCATGCAAGAACTGGAAGCGGCCGTGCAGGCTTTGCCCGTCCGTCAGCGCGAAGCCTTTTTACTCAGAACTCTGGAAGGCCTGAACGTGGCGGACACGGCCGCTGCCATGGGTTGCTCCCAGGGCAGTGTGAAAACACACTATTCACGTGCAATCCACAGATTGCGCGAGGAACTCGGAGAGCATTGGGAATGAACGAGCCCGACGGCAAGACAACAACGCCTGAACAGGAAGCCTTCGCAGCACGCCTGGGCCAGCGCTTGCGTGACAGTGCCGAAGAACTCGACGGGCCTGCGCGCTCCCGCCTGAACCAGGCACGCCACTCAGCCCTGCAGGAAATCCGTCCCCGTTCCTGGTGGCTGGGTGCGCCGGCGCTGGCCGGTCTGGCAACGGCTGCCGTCGCGATTATTGCGGTGTCCCTGTGGCTACCGGCCACGCAGGCACCGCAGCCCCTGGTGCCGGAAGGTATACAAGAGACCGACCTGGAATTACTCATGGCCGAGGAAAGCCTGGATATGCTCGAGGACCTCGAGTTCTACACCTGGCTGGCCATGGCGGAACTGGACGGCGGCAGTGCCGGTTGATGAAAGCGCATCGCCTGCTTTGGCTGCTACTCGTTGTTGGAATGAGCGCTGGCAAGGCCGCAGAGCCGTTGCCCGACATGGAATTTCTGGAGTTTCTGGGCGGGCTGGAATCCGATGACGACTGGGAAGGTTTTTTTGACAGTTTGCCTGACGAAGCAGTTGAGCAGCAGGCGAGTACCGAGACCGAAGACGATGAACTGGAATAGGCTGCTAATCACCGGCCTCTTGAGTTTGCTGCTCAGCCCGGTCTGGGGGCAGTCCGAGGTCGAGTGGGATTCTCTGAGTTCGCAGCAACAACAGGCGCTGTCCGTTGCGCGCGATCGCTGGTCGACCCTGGAACCGCAGCAGCAACAACGGCTGGCTGAAGGGGCTCAGCGCTGGTTGGACATGGACGACGTACAGCGTAACCAGGCGCGCGGCCGCTTCCAGCGCTGGCAGGGTCTGGATACAGACCAACGCCAGCAACTTCGGCAGCGTTTTCAGCAGTACAAAAGCCTGCCACCGGAACAACAGGAACGCGTGCGCCG
>JBPCXH010000108.1:0-8326 GCA_051008735.1 Gammaproteobacteria bacterium
GCTGCCCCCGTGAGACGAATGCGTTCCCAGCGACTGCGCATACTGCTGCTTTCGGCCGTAACCTGCATCGGCGTCTGAAAGTGCGGATGCACCGGCGCATGGCGGGCTTCGATCTGATCAGGCCGCACCCCAAGCTCTTCCGCCAGCAAAGTGACGAAACCTGTCATCACGCCCTGCCCCATCTCAAGCTTGTCGACCTGCAAAATAATCTGCCCGGCCGGCGTGATCTGCAGGTAAGCGTTGGGCTGAAGGACATCTGCAGGAACGTCTAAGCGGCTCGCCGCCGGATCATCACCCACGACACTCAGGACCAGCCCACCGCCAGCCAGACCCAGACCGCCGGCAATCACTGTGCGGCGCGTCAGCTCCATACGCGTGCCAACTGCGGTGGACAACTCACCGGCGCGATCACGGTGCAGTCAGCGTCGATGCAGCGACCCGTGAGCCTTTGTATCAGCATTTTTTTCTGTAAGGACAGGCAGCCACGGCGGTCTTTCGGACCGCCGTCTGCCGACGGGCTTCACGCAACGCGGGACGGACACAAGGCTTCACTTCCACTCCAGAATTCGGCACCCGAGGGTCGCCGTAAAAGGCTGATTCTATGCTGGCAGGCAAAGCCTGCCCAATGATCCGGCAGCGGGTTATATTTCGTCGATACATGAAAAAGCACGCAATAAAGCTGACCCTGGTCATCGGCAACAAAAACTATTCCTCATGGTCTTTGCGCGCCTGGTTGTTTCTGCATGCCATGGGCGTTGAGTTCGACGAGATCCGTATCCCGCTGGACCAGCCCGGTTATCAGGCCGCGATTCGAAAATATTCGCCCTCGGGTTGCGTGCCGGTGCTGCTGGATGGTGAGGCGCGGGTCTGGGAAGCCCTGGCAATTTGTGAATATGTGGCCCAGCAACAGCAACTGCCAGCCTGGCCAACAGACCCCCTGGCCCGGGCCGAAGCCTTGTCTGTTACTCACGAAATGCATGCGGGCTTTGCTGCTCTGCGCAATGAATTCCCGATGAATTGCCGGGCGAGCATGACCGGGTTTTCGCCCAGCGCCGCAGCGGCAGCCGATGTGCAGCGGATCAGTGATATCTGGAGCGGCAGCCGCCAGCGCCACGGGAGATCAGGCCCGTATCTGTTTGGAGCCTTCGGTCTTGCCGATGCCATGTATGCCCCGGTGGCCTTCCGATGTCGAACTTACGGACTCGCGCTTGCGCCCGCAGCTGCGGCCTATGCAGACTGCCTTCTAGAGCACCCTTCCGTGGCGCTCTGGCTTGCCGCGGCCAGGGCTGAAACTGAATGCATACCGGAATATGACCAGCTTGAGCCCAGAAATAGATAAATATTTATTAACGATTCGTAAAAAACAATAAAATTGACAAAACAAAGCGCTGGGCTGACTCTGTGCCCCTGCGCGACAAGGAGCTAACTCATGTGGATTCGCAAAAGCCGTAAAGATCGACTGCGGGGGACCAATACGCCCCTGCCGACTCAGATGGTCTCCAACGGTGAATTTCACCCCATGCCTCAGACCATGGACCAGAAACAGGTAGAAGATCTGATCCTCTCCATGGCGGGTGAATACGGGCGCAAGCTTGGCCTGTCGCGGCGGGATTTTCTGCGCACCAGCGGCGGCATGGCAACGGCATTTCTGGCCATGAATAAGGTCTGGGGCGAAAACTTTCAGGTCAGCGAAGCCGAGGCGATGGAAACAGCGGCCTTTGGCGAATCATGGCCCAAAGACCAGTTCATCTTTGATATTCAGACCCATCATGTGAAGGACAGCATGGATGGCCCCCTGGCGTTTCGGAAACAGACCGGGCGCCTTGGGCTCAACCCGATCCTGGCGGAAGTTGCCCCCAAGTCCGGTGACCTGCACCGGGCTAACTACATGAAGGAAATTTTCCTCGACAGTGACACGGTCATGGCCATGATTTCCGGCGCTGCCATCGGTCCGCGGGAGCACTACGCCCTGCCTGTTGAAGACATGGTCGGCACCCGCGATGTACTGAACAAAGCAGCGGGCTCTCAGCGAATGCTCAGTCACGGTCTGGGTGACCCTACCCAAGAGGGTGCCTTTGACGACGCGGAGTATCAGGTCAAAGAACTCGGTATCGACGGCTGGAAGTTTTACACGGGCAATCCCCTGGGCGCCTGGCGTCTGGACGACGAAAAAGTCGGTCTGCCCTACCTGGAGAAAATCGACCAACTGGGCGTGAATAATCTGAGTATGCACAAGGGACTGCCCCTGCCCGGTCGCGATCCCCGGCAAAAACCCAAGGACAAGCCCAAGGGCTGGTACTGGATTCCTGATGACGTCGTGCCGGCCGCGAGGGTTTTCCCCAACATGAATTTCATCGTCTATCACTCCGGTATGAAAAATATGCTCGCGACCTTGCCGCCGGGCACGAGCGGCATTGGAGAAGACGGCTACGTGGCCTGGACGACAGATTTCTGCAAAGACATCGAAGCCAATCCCGACGTCACCAATGTCTACGCCGAACTGGGTACTGTGTTCGCATTCTCTGTCATCACGCACCCGGAAATCGCCGGCCATTTGCTGGGACAGCTCATGCAAAGCTTCGGACCCGACCGGATTCTCTGGGGTACAGATTGCATCTGGTGGGGTTCGCCCCAGTGGATCATCGAAGCTTTCCGTCGCTTCCAGATCCCGGAATCCCTGCAGGAACAATTTGGTTACCCCGCCCTGACGGCACAGGACAAGGAAAAAATCTTTGGTTTGAATGCTGCGCGCCTCTACGGCATTGACGTGGAAGCATCGCGGAAGGCTTTCCCCACGGATCAGCTGGCCGCGGTCAAACAGACGTATCGGGAATCCGGCGGTGAGCGCACCGACACGGCTTTCGGCTGGGTGGCAGCATGACTCGATTTGCACTGTTTGCCGCTTTGGCAAGCTTTAGCCTGTTACTGCTCACGCCAGCCAGCGCGCAGGTACCCGAAGCTGAAAGCGCTTTGGCAATGAATAACTGCGCCCCCATGGGCGAGCTGCGCGGCGATGCCGCTAACGGCAAGCAACTGCACCTGGAAAATTGCGCCGAGTGCCACGGGGCAACGGGCAAGACCGACAACATCGTGATGCACATGGACGAGCCGCCGAAGGATGAGAGCGATCCGGTGTATATGAAGACCCTGACAGATGCATTTCTCTACCTGGCTATTTGCCAGGGCGGAGATGCCGTCGGGCGCTCCATCGTCATGCCCGCATGGGGCGACTATTTTTCCGATCAGGAAGTAAAAGATCTGGTTGCTCACGTCCGAAGTTTTTCCGGCACCTGAACCGGGGAGGACCCAGCTGTGGAAACCGCCTTTAAAGAACGAACGCCTATCGATGGCACCCACTACAAGCGCTTCCAGGCTGAGCCGGCCACCGGAACCTTTGGTGCATGGATCAGCAAGGTTCAGATCGCCGACGCCATTAGTGACGATGAGCTATTCGAGGAAATTTATGCCGCGTACCTGAAATATCAGGTGCTGTTTTTCAGGGACCAGGAACTCACACCCGATCAGCAATTAAAACTGGGCGAGCGCTTCGGTGAAATCCAGAAGCTCGGCTATGTCGGCAGCCTGGAAGGCCATGAAGGCGTCTGGGTGCAGGAATACCCGGACATGTATGAGGGGCCGGTTGCTGACATTAACTGGCATTCAGACAGCTCGTTCAGGACCCCGACCCGCGGTTCGCTGCTCTATGCCCTGGATGTTCCTGTGGGCGCCGGTGCCACTGTCTGGGCAGATCAATGCGCCGCCTATGCAGATCT
Source organism: Gammaproteobacteria bacterium (assembly GCA_051008735.1). GTDB lineage: Bacteria > Pseudomonadota > Gammaproteobacteria > Steroidobacterales > J054. The sequence goes on from JBPCXH010000108.1 coordinate 3,774, forward strand.
GACGCCCGCCTGGCGCGAATTTCTCGATGGACTGAGCTGCATTCACGACAACATTACCTTGAACCCCTACCGGGTCCTGGACCAGATCGGCGGGAAAGCCATGGGAGACATGCGAAAGTTCCTGCCACCCACCGAGCACCCGCTGGTCTGCACACACCCGGAAAGCCAGCGCCGCTTCTTGTTTGTGTCGGAACTGATGACTCGTGAGGTCGTCGGTATGGAACGACTGGAAAGTCGTGCGGTTCTGGATTTTCTTTTTGCTCACCAGACCCGGCCGGAATATCAGGCGCGTCTGCACTGGGAGCCAAAGACCCTGGCCCTGTGGGACAACTATTCGACCCTGCACCGGGGCATCTTTGACTTTGGCCAGCAGCATCGGCTGATGCATCGGGTTTCATTCAATACCCCATGGGTCAACCAAGCCTAAGGCCAGATTCCTGCCGGCGGCAGACGGCTCTGAATAATGGACCTCAAGCAGCTGCGACATTTCTGCGCCATTGTAGACAACGGCAGTTTTCGCAAGGCCGCAGACAGCCTGCATATCACACCACCCGCCCTGAGCCTTTCCATCAAGAGACTGGAAGCTGAGCTGGGGCTAAACTTGCTCGACAGAAAACCAGGACGCGTCCTGGCCACTGCCTTTGGCCGCTCGCTATACGCAAGCGCGCAGCGTATTGATTCAGAAGTACAGTCAGCCCTCGCGCAGCTGAACGCCCTGCGGGGCATCGGCAGTGGGCGCCTTGCAGTAGGCATTATTCCCTACGGCATACAGGCCACCATGGGCAAACTCATCGGCAGCTTTTGCGCCCGCTACCCCCAGTTGGACGTGCAGATAACTCTCGGCTCATTCAGCTTTCTGTCCCCCCGTGTGGAGGCCGGAGAACTGGATTTTCTGGTCACCGAGATCCAGGACAGCTCGTCCGCGCTCAAACAGGAAGCTCTGTTCAGGCTGCGTTACGCACTCGTTGCCGGCAAGGGGCACCCACTGGCCGGCAAGCGCAACGTGAGCCTGGGCCAGGTGCTGGATTTTCGTCTGGCATTTGCGGGCACCTGGCAAGTCGTAATCGACAACTGGGAGGAGACATTCGCCTCTGAAGGCCTGGCCCCTCCGGCGTCGGCTATCGGCGAGGCCACGGATGAGTTTTTCCTGGACCTGATTTCCAACTGTGATGCCATCTCTGTATTGCCGATGATCGGCAGCGTTCGCGATGCCATTGACTCCGGGCGCCTGGCTGAGCTGCATGTACCGGCGGCGGACTGGTCCAGCCGGGTTGGCCTGGCCTACCGCGACGCGGAGCAGCTGTCGCCGGATGCCCGCCTGTTGCTGGATGAGACCCGCGGCGCGCTGGCCGCCCTGCAGCCGTGAACGCCCGGGCTTGCCTTTGGGGGCGGATTCGAATCTATACTATGACCACGCTCCAGAAAGACTTCTATAACAGAGCGTGCCCTGATTTTTTTTCCTGATAGATGAGGCCTGACATGAAGAGTGTTATTAAATTTTCCATTGCGTTGCTGGTCCTGCTGACCTTTGGCTTGGCCGTTGCCGGCCTTCACAGCGAGGGTGATGGCCTGCCGAAGGGCAACGCTGGCGATGGTCACTGCATGCATAGCTTGCAGAACCTGATGATGGATGAATCGGTTAAATCCTGCGAATCACCCGCCAGCGTCGAAGGCTGCAAGACCATCGGCGGCACCGACGACAACAGTAATGCTGTTCACGGCGCAGGCGATTGCCCCACGGAAGGCGCACTGGCCACCTGTGATACGGGCGACGTGAAGTTCGTTTACTACTCAGACGACGGCCAGCTGGGCGGCCTGGAGATCGGTTGCGGTTTCCAGGGTGGCGACTGGATCACGCCCTAAGCTGAAACGCTAAGGCATGAGACCGAAAAAGCGGCGGGATATCCCGCCGCTTTTTTTTGGCCGCTTAATCGCGAATACCCCGAATAACGGTATTAATAAGTCGGGAGTTATCCCAGTCTTCTGCCAGCGGCGCCATGCCCGCAAAGGGACTAAGACGAACCACAACCAGATCCAGTTGCCGTGACACATAAACCCGTTGCCCGCCATAGCCCAACAACAGGAACAGATCTTCGCTGAGAAAGTTTTCGCTACTTTGATAGCCGCGCGACTCTTTGGGCGGGGCTTTTTCGTCAAGGCCTTTGCCCAACCAGGTGAAGTACCCATAGCCGGGATACTGCTCACTGGGCCGCAACATATCCTTCAACCACTGCTCAGGCACGATCTGTTGCTGATTTAATTGGCCGTTATCCTTCATCATCACACCAACTTTGGCCCAGTCCAGGGCCGAAGCCAGCAAGCAGCAGGCCGTCATGGCCATCCCATCTTCTCGGTCCAGCCAGATCTCCGCATACTGCCCGCCCATCGGCCCCCAGAGTCGCCCTTGAAAGTAGTCGGCGTAGGTCTGGCCGGTTGCGCGCTCGACGATCATGCCGGCTATCTGGGCATTGACATCGTTGTAGTCAAAGCGACTGCCCGGCTCCCAGGCCAGGGAGGTAGCCAGCACGACGGAGTTACGGTCACTGGAATTCAAAAAGCGGAAGGATGAGTCCCCGGCAAAGGGATTTAGCGTAAATCGATACTGAGCCAGTCCGCTGGACATCACCAGTAAGTTCTTAAGGCTTATTTGACCTCGCGGATCATCCGCCCATTCGGGTAGGTAGCGAGCCACCGGGTCGTCAACTGAATCAATAAAGCCATCCTCTATGGCCAGACCAAGCATCATCGCGGTCAGGGTCTTCATCATGGACTGTGACTGCGTCTGGCGGTCACGTTTCCATCCGGTTCCATACCACTCTCGTTGCAGCTTGCCCCGATGAACAACCAGCAGTGCGAAGGAATCCTGGGCCTGCGCAAAGGCCTGAGCATCGTCCAGGGCTTGGGGACTGATGGTCTCGTCGCCTGGCGTTGCACGCGGCAGAAAATGACTACGGCCACTCTGGACAACCACGGTCGGAGAAAAATTCATGCGAGCTGATTGCGGATGGGTGATCAGGTCCCACCAGCGCCGCCAATACGAAGGATCCTGCCAATAATCAAAACTAAGAAAGGCGAAGCACATTACCAAGAGCAGGCACGCTAGCTGAAGCAGCCGCTTAAACATAATCAAGCCCTTTTGAAACGGACATTTAGCCTAGTCGAATTTTCAGCTGTTTTAAAAAATTTTTTTTGCTTTGCCCAAAGCGGCCGCCTTGAGCGCTTTTGGCCCGCGACGCGCAGATGACTGTGGTTCGCCAAGAAACTTTATCTTTAGCTCGGTCAAGTGAAGATCCATGTTCCGGTTCGATCAGTCGGCTGGCAAGATGTAAAGACTTGGGGTGGCGGTGGCCCAAATGGCCTGATCCAGTTCCACTTATCCCATGATCCGTGGCCGACGCCCGGCCTGCCCAGCAGGCCCGGCAGGAGCCCCCGCCCGCAGGATCCACCGCCCTAAACCGGGGTCAGAGCACTCCCGAGGCGTCAAAAAGGCCAGATTGACGCTGGTAGCGGCTTTAGCAACGCCGTCTTTTATCCCTTAACGTATTGTTTTTTATATTATTTATTTACAGCCTGACCGGCTGTCGACACTCCGCAAAGCTGAATCCACCCTGCCGCCGGAGCCGAATTATCTTTGGTAACAACGGTTGGCTGGCGCTGAGGCGCGCCCCCCGTTTTAACCCAAGGGGTTCTGCGTTGGTGATTATCCCTCGCGGACTGCTTCAAACAGGCAAACGATTTGCCCTTGCCGAACACATCCCCCGGCATATCAGCAGATCAATACATGTAGGTCAGGTATGATTGCAGCTACTCAGCCACTTGGCATTGTCCGTCCGCGAGTTCGAAAAGAGCGGACGGTTACTGCCCCACCGGAACCATCTTTGTCTGAAGAGAAACCCATTCTCGAACGGGTCGCCGAGGGCGATCAGGCCGCTGTCGGCGACTTTATCAGTCGTTATGGTGATCTGGTGTGGTCCTTGGCGCGCCGCTACCTGGGCAATCACGCGGAAGCCGAAGATGCTGTTCAGGAAATCTTTATCGAGATCTGGAAAAACGCCGGCCGCTACGATCGTAATGTAGCCAGCGAAGTTGCATTTATCTCCACAATCACACGACGTCGACTGATTGATCGTTTGCGCCAGTTTGGCCGTCGTCCCGGCATGGAGTCCATCGATGATCAGATAGGCGCCAGCCAGCCAGCCGTGCCGACAACCCTGGATGACGATGCAGAAGTTGCCCAGGTTGAGCGCGTGCTCCTCGGAATGGAGCCAAAGCACCGTGAGATTCTCTCCATGTCCCTGTACGAAGGCTACAGTCACAGTGAAATTGCCTCTGCCCTGGATATGCCGCTTGGCACCGTCAAGACGCGGGTTCGCCGCGGACTGATGCATGTAAGAGAACAACTGAAGCTCACGGAAGAATTGGATGGTCCGGTCGAGGGGAGCTCAGGATGAGCCTGTCCAACGAGAATATTGATCTGCTGGAGCAATTACTCGCCGACGAGGCCACAGACGGTCTCGACCCGCGCGCAAGCACAGAGATCGAGGACATGATTG
>JBPCXH010000109.1:0-12159 GCA_051008735.1 Gammaproteobacteria bacterium
ACATACTGTTGACACAAGTACTCTCATCGCCAGGGAAACTGTGGATAGAATCGGTCAAATCAGACTGCGGTCGCGCGGTCATCATTGACTCAGAACGAGGTGGACATGACTCAGTTGAACAGATTGCATCCACGGTTGGCAGCCACCCTTCTTATCACCGCCTTGCTGTCGATCGTACCGCTATCGGTTCAGGCGGGTGCCCATAGCGGAGGGCAAACCGACCACTCGACGATGGATCATTCCAAGATGGACCACTCCGGCGGTGACATGATGGCCATGGGTGAGCGGCGTGACGACAAAGGCCGTCGACTTTATGGAATGAAACACAACGTCTCGCCGGCGATGGCTAATGAACTGCGCGCCAACATTCCACTGTTTGCCAGCTACAGTGATGCCGAGATCGATCTCAGCATGGAAATGATGGGGTCGAACTACGAGTGGTATCTCAGCAACGCAGGAGTGAGCGGCGATCAGGGCCTGTTACTTTTGATGCATGGTTTCCGCGAACGTGGGGATGCCGCGTTCAAGCAGGAGATGCAGCCCATGGCCAACATTTTTCCAACGGCCATGGCCGCCGGCATGAGTATGATGATGTCTGATCACATTCGCTGGGGCGTCAAAGATCTCGAAGCTGCCGGCGTGAAAACTATCGTCGTCGTACCCATGGTATCGACGCGTTATAACACCATGATGCGCCAGTGGGAGTACATTTTCGGCCAACAGGAGAAGCCGTCCTTTGCCACAGTGCCCCGAGTTGAAACGGCCGCTCAGATTCTAATTGCTGACCCACCGGGCGATAACCCGCTGATCGCCGAGATACTCCTCGATCATGCAATGGATATCAGCCAAGACCCAGCCAATGAGGTTGTAATCATCGCTGCTCATGGTCCCAGTTTCGAGTATGACAACAAGAAAGTGCTGGGAGAATTGGCCAACTTGGCGCAGATAGTCCTTGAAGATGGTGATTTTTCCAACGTAGAGGCAATCACCTTGCAGGATGACGCGCCGAAAGAAATTCGCGACCGGAACGTGGCCAAACTGCGGGCCATGGTTGAAGGTGCCACGGCTGATGGCAAGAGTGTTTTGGTGGTCACTAACCTGATAGGAACCCGGACTATTCAGGCGAAGTTACGCGCCGACCTCAAAGGCCTGGAATTCAAGTTCAATAAGAACGGTATTGCCAGTCACAGCAATTTCATGAAGTGGATGGGTGAAGCTGTACGTGAGGAGCTGGAGCGCAACGAAGTTGCTTCAGCTGCTGACGCATCCATGTAGTCTGTTTCTGTCCAAAAAAAAGGGCGGCCAATGGCCGCCCTTTTTTTTCGGGCTTGTACTCAGATTTCGGTGCAGGCTCCGAAAAAGATGATGGCTGACTGCTCTGCAGCGAGTGTAGCAACAAATCGTCCGGTGTCTTTGCTGACCGATATCGTCCAGCCCACGCCGTCCGGTCGGTTCTCCGAGCCGTCTTCGGCACCTTGCATTATCAGCCGATTCTCCACTTCTTCGCGGCGTTCGATGGCAACGCTTCGCTCCCCGACCTCAATCCTGTCCTTGCGCAGGTTCAGGCGCATGAAAGTCGGCACCTTCACGTCTTCTGGCTGTACCTGCTCACAGCCCTGGGTGGCAAGGCAGTCCTGTACTTCGGTGGCCGCACAAAGAATGATCTTGTCCGTATCCATCGCCAGCGCTGATCCGCCTGCAAGGCAGCAAGCGGCCATTGCCGCAGTAATCAAGTAACGCATTCTGAATTCTCCTTGCTTCTTAGCTGACTGTGTAGCCGCGGCTTTCCATGCAGCCTGCGAACGCGCGATTCCAGTTGGAGCGATTGCGGTTGTACTCCGCCATCTGCTGTTGTTCCCATTGCTGCTGGCGCTGCTCATTCTGACTGTTCTTCCTGCTGCTGCGTGCCCCGCCAAGCAAGCCGCCGGCCGCGGCACCTCCAATGACAGCATTTCTATTGCCGCTGATGAGTGCGCCGGCAGCTGCACCAAGGGCGGCGCCACCCGCTACGTTGCGTCCCGTGCTGGAAGACTCATCAGGCGGCGGTGCCGACGAGGCCTGCGGGCGCTGGGATGGATCAAAACCTGTGTTATCGCGAGCAATGCGCTGGCACTGCAATGTGTCCATATCCTGTTGGTCCTGGTCCTGGCCGTCATTCGCAAAGACGAACAGATCGCCGGTCTGTTGCGCCGGGGCCAGACCACCCATCAGCAATAGTGATGTGACGATCACCAATCGAATTAAGAAAGTCATCTTGGTTTCCTTCCGTGCAAGAATACTTAAGCTATTGTGACTTTAACGGCTGGCGGAGGGTGACTCAAATGATTTTCCGGCGAGCAGCTATCCAGCCCTTAAGCGCCGGATTGGCTGCAGCCGCTCACCGAGGCTGGCGGCCCTGGCCGCCTGTCGCCCCGCCGCAACGCTTATGCTAACGTACTGATAACTAGGGGATTAAATTGAAGAAGCGCACAAAGTCGGACAAGGAGTTGGCGAGCAGGTGAGCGCAGCTGTACTCACAACGGATGCCGCCAGCGAAGGCACATTGCAAATTGCATTTGCCGGCGACTGGATGCTGGCCCATGGACTGCCCGGCCCTGATCCTGTGCTCGACGAGTTGCGCAAGACCCCCAAGCCTGCAGGCATCGTTTTTGAGACCAGCGGATTGGGTAGCTGGGATACAGGGCTGGTTAAAACCCTGATGCTCATTCACAAGAGCGCCAATGCCAACGGGGTGCAAATAGATGATTCCGGATTGCCCGAAGGCGCGACCAAGCTGATTGCCCTGGCGCTGGCTGTTAAGGAGCGGGACGGCGCGCGCCGTTCGGAGGAATGCAAGCCCTTATTGCAGCAGGTTGGTGATGGTGCAATCGAGGTCTGGGAAGGAGGTCGCGATCTGCTGACCTTCGTGGGTGAGACCATTTTGTCCACCCGCCGTTATATCAGTGGTAAAGCCACCTATCTGAAGTCGGACGTTGCGCTCCATATACAGGAAGCGGGTGCGGATGCTTTTCCGATCGTCAGCCTGATCAGTTTTCTTATTGGCATGATTTTCGCGTTTGTCGGTGTCATGCAATTGCAGATGTTTGGCGCCGGCATTTTCACGGCAAATCTGGTGGCATTGGCCATGGTGCGTGAAATGGCAGCGATTATGACGGCTATTATCATGGCCGGCCGCACGGGCGCTGCCTATGCCGCCCAGATCGGCACCATGAAGGTCAACGAAGAAGTCGATGCCCTGACGACTATGGGCATCAATCCCATCGATTTTTTAGTCACTCCAAGGGTTCTTGCGCTCATTTTGATGATGCCGCTGCTGACTCTCTATTCCAGTCTGATGGGGATTCTGGGTGGCACGGTCGTCGGTGTGCTGATGCTCGACGTGAGCCTGGTGCAATATGTGGAGCAGACCTTAGGCGCGGTCCAGCTAAACAGCCTTTTCGGTGGATTATTTAAGAGTCTGGTTTATGGCATTCTTGTTGCCCTGGCGGGGTGTCAGCAGGGCATGGCCTGCGGTAACAGCGCGATGGCCGTCGGTCAGTGCACTACAAAGGCTGTGGTGATGGGGATTGTCCTTATCGTCATCAGTGCGTCGATACTGACCATTATCTATATCAACCTGGGGATCTGAAGTGACAACCGACAATCACATCCGGGTAGACAACGTGACCATGGCTTATGGGGATTTCCTGATCCAGGAGAAGCTGGAGTTCGCTGTCAAGCGAGGTGAGATATTCGTCATTATGGGCGGTAGTGGCTGCGGTAAGAGCACCCTGCTTAAGATTCTGATTGGTTTGAAGAGTCCGAAAATCGGTGAGATCTACTACGACAAGACCCCTTTCTGGACCAGTTCTCTTGCTGAGCAGGAACAATTGAAGCGCAAATTTGGCACCTTGTTCCAGTCCGGCGCCCTGTGGAGTTCCATGACGCTGGCCGAGAATATTGGCCTGGCCCTGCAGCAGTACACGGATCTTGATGCGGCTGAGATTCGGGAAGTGGCCACTTATAAATTATCCCTGGTGGGTCTGGCGGGCTTCGAGGATTTTTATCCGAATGAAATATCAGGGGGTATGAAGAAGCGTGCTGGCCTGGCGCGGGCCATGGCGATGGATCCAGACATTCTGTTTTTTGATGAGCCCTCGGCGGGTCTGGATCCCATCAGCGCGAAGCTGCTGGATGATCTTATTCTGGAGCTTCGAGATTCCTTGGGGACCACTATCGTTGTTGTCACCCATGAGCTGGCCAGTATCTTTGAAATCGCCGACAATTGCATCTTCCTTGATGCCGATACCCGGACCCAACTCGCGGTCGGCGACCCGGCAGAATTGCGAGATCATCATCCGAACTTCGTGGTTAGAAACTTCCTGCAACGGGGCATGGCTGACAAGGATGCCGCATGAGTAAGAGATCCAACCCTACACTGATTGGCGGATTCGTTGTCGGTGCTGTCGCGCTGCTGGCTCTGGGGGTATCGGTTTTTGGCGGCCAGCAGTTATTCGCCCGAACGGAAAACGTCGTCGCCTACTTTCCCGGATCAGTAAAAGGTCTCCGGGTAGGCTCCAATGTGTTGTTTCGCGGCGTTCGAATTGGCTTTGTCAGTAATATTTCCCTGCTGGGCAATATCAAGACTCTCGATACAGTCGTGCGGACTGAGCTGGAGATTACCCCCGGTGTCTGGCAGTTCATCGAAGACGGCAGTCTTTTGCCTACGGATGCCATTGGCATGATAGACGAGGATGATTTCGAGGCGGCTGGGCTGCGTGCTCGACTTGGAATTGAGAGCGTGGTCACCGGGCAGTTAGTGGTTGAGCTGGATTTACTGCCGAACACCGAGAAAGTCTATCGGGCACTGCTACAGGATGATATCGATCTCGAGGTGCCTACAATCCCATCAAACACCCAGCAGATTGTCGAAAATCTGCAAACTTTTATTGCCAACCTGGACCTGGACGAGCTTGGCAAGAATATTCAGGGTGCTTTGCAGGGAATGGACGAGTTGGCTAATTCAAGGGAGCTTCGCGACACTTTCGCTGGCCTGGATCGCCTCATCAACAATCCGGATACCCAGCAGCTGAGCGGCTCTTTGCAAGCTACGCTTTCAGAGGTACAGACTGCGGCGGAAGATTTCGGTCAGCTGGTAGAGAATGTTGATGGTCAGGTTGGCCCCATACTGGCGGAAGTAAAGCCGGCTGTTGAACGCCTGGGGGATGCTCTGGCTTCCGCTCAGGATACGCTGGAGAGTGTAAATCGGCAGATCGGTGGCGATACCAGTCTTGATTGGGATCTATCGACAACTTTGCGCGAAGTACGGGAAGCCGCTCGCTCGCTGCGTATCTTTATGGACTACCTTGAACAGAATCCGGAGGCCCTGATCCGTGGCAAGCGCGAGAAGCCGGAGTAGAAAATGCTGAAGCAATTTACATTGGTCCTGATAGTTCTGCTGGTTGTCGGCTGCGGATCTTCCCCACCGGTCGATTTCTATACCCTGCAGCCTATTCGCGGTACCGTTTCCAGCGCTCCGGAGGGCAGCGAGATACTGGGTCTGGGGCCCCTCACTTTACCGGACTATCTCCAGCGACCTCAGCTTGTCACGCAGACAGGCGGCGGCGCTGTCCGCCTGGATGAGTTCAATCGCTGGGCAGAGCCCCTGGAGGTGGCAATGCCCCGTGTTGTTGCCACCAACGTGGATCAGTTAGTCAGTGACCTGACGGTGATTCCTTTTCCATGGGACTCCAGGTTGCGCACTGATTACCGTCTGTTGGGGCGTGTGAATAGCTTTGGGGCTGATGCGGCGGGACTGGTCGTGCTGGAGGTCCAGTGGGGTATTCAGGATCGTGACGCGAAATTGGTTCTCCAGCCCCGTCGCGATCGTTATCAGGCCCAGGCGTCTTCCAGTGACGTCGCTGCCGTCGTCGTGGCCATGAATTCTGCCGTTGAGCAGTTCAGTCGTGACATCGCCAGCCAAATATCAACGGTGCGGCAGGCGCGGCAATAATTTTGCAGTGAAAGTGACCTTATCGGTAACGATGGTCTAGACTTCTGCTCTTACGCAGGAGAGTGTTCCGTGCCAGCTATTGCCTTCATCACATCAGGCCTGAAATTTCTGGTCCGCCCTGGGCTGCCCGGACTAATCAGTGTCGTTGCTCTCCTTCTGTCCAGTTGCGATTTCGAGGATTCGGGCAATGAGGCAGTTCAGCAGGCCCCCGTCGATACTCGCTTATCTATCTTTGCCGTGAATTACCCTTTGGCCTATTTCGCCGAGCGAATTGGTCGCGACCTCGTCAAGGTAAGCCTCCCGGTGCCGGCAGATACAGATCCGGCCGGCTGGCAGCCAAGCCCGGAGACAATCATAGAATTTCAGCAGGCAGATTTGATTCTGCTGAACGGCGCCGGTTACGCGCGGTGGGTTGAATCAGCCAGTTTGCCCAATAATCGGGTGGTCGATACCTCTCGGAGTTTCCGCGATCGCTTGATCCGGCTTGCAGATACCACCCACAGCCATGGGCCCGAAGGTGATCACAGTCATGGAGCGATGGCATCCTCCACCTGGCTTGATCCGGAACTGGCTCTGGAGCAGGCCCGGGCTATTCGGGATGCCCTGGTGACCTATCGACCTGAAAAACAAACTGAGATTGACTCACACTTCAGTGGTCTGGAGCGTGATCTGGCGGCCCTTGATGAGCAGTTGAGTGCTGCCTTTGCGCTCATGAACGAGCAGGGAATCTTGTATTCCCACCCGGTCTATCAGTATCTGGCCAGACGCTTCACGCCAACGGCCAGGAGCCTTAACTGGGAGCCGGATGTGGTCCCGGGCGAAGGCGAGTTGCAGCAGCTGCGCGACAGCCGGGCAGAGCAAACGGCCGGTGTCCTGATCTGGGAGCGCGAACCCTATTCAGTGACGGTAGAGTTGCTGGAGAAAGTGGGTCTGCGGAGCGCTGCTTTTGATCTTGTGTCTAATCGGCCTGCATCAGGGGACTACCTGACCCGCATGCAATGGAATCTCGAAAATCTGTCACGGGTGGCAACGCCACCTTCCCAAGATCTGCCTACGGGTTAAATGTCAGCAGCATCATTCTGACTTTTTCTTCTTGTCTTGGCTTAGCGCAGTTTCCAGGGCATTGCACAGGACATCAAGAACCTTAACGCGTGCCCAGCGCTTGTCATTCGCGGCGATCAGGTGCCACGGCGCCTCGGGAGTCGAAGTGTGTTCAACCATTTCGTTTAGCGCTTCGAGGTAGGCCGGCCACTGCTCCCGGTTGCGATAATCATCTGCTGTTATTTTGTACTTCTTGTAGGGCGTTTTTTCACGGGCCTTGAAACGCTTGAGTTGTTCATCAGGGTCTATATGCAGCCAGAACTTGAGTACCAGATGACCATGTTCCACGATCTGATTTTCGAAGTCGTTGATCTCGCTGTAGGCACGTCGCCATTCTGACTCCTGGGCCAGTTCCTCGACTCGCTCAACCAGCACTCGTCCGTACCAGCTTCGGTCGAAGATTCGCATCTGTCCATCTCGCGGCAGATGTCGCCAGAATCGCCATAAATAGTGATGAGCCAGTTCCTCATCGGTAGGCGCGGCCACCGGCATCACTTTGCAATCGCGGGCTGACATCGCATGCGTGATTCGTCGAATTGCGCCACCTTTTCCTGCTGCGTCCCAACCTTCAAAGGCCAGAACAACCCCCAGCCCCTGCTGACGCATGTCCAGCGAAAGCTCGTGCAGGCGTGATTGCAGTGTTTCAATAGATTTACGATAAGCCGGATAGGGCAGGCTTGCATCAAGATCTATCGTATCGAGGTGTGCTGGCGCGGGTTTGGTGCTTCGCCTGGAATATTCGGTCGTGCCTGGTTGATCCAGCTGTTGCTCGATATTCTCGAGAACTTTTTCTGCGATGTGCAGGTCCCGCGCCCGTTCGTCACGGCCATCAACCACAAGCCATGGCAGGTGTGCACCGGTCTGATCCAGAAGCTCGCTGATGATGGGTTGGGCCGCCTTGTAGTGTTTCAGTATGACGTAGTCCAGATCTTCAACGTAGGGCGCCTGGTTTTCTTTGAATTCCTCAAGGCGCTTTTTCATGGCCTTCGCGGGAATATCCAGCCAGAATTTGAGGACGATGGTGCCGTCGTCCAGCAACAGCCGGTCCAGCGCGGTGAAGTGTTCAGTCAGCCGTCTTAACTTGCCGTCCCGTGATTTTCCCCTGAGGCGTTCGCCGATGATATCGGTGAAGGTCGCACCCACCATCAGTCCGGTGCGACCTTTTGCCGGCATGTTGCGCCACAAACGCCAGAAACGCGGGCGACTGGCTTCCTCGTCTGATGGCTTGTCGGCAAACCAGGTGTCGAGGTAGCGGCCATCCATCCACTCGTGGAGACGGTCTACCACCTGCTCGCAGCCGATCCGATCCGGGCCGGCTAACAGGATGATGACGCTAAAGTCCGCATCCTTGAGGCGATATTGGGTATTGATCAGGCGGACCCTCAGATCCGGGATCGCAGCCTTGAATTGCGCCTTGCTGATCTTTGCAGTGCCGCTGCCAGGCTTGATAGTTTTAGCTTTATAATCAGTCACTTATTTATTTGCTTAGAGTGAATCCAATCAGGTAGCAGTGGCGAAATCTATTTTACTCTGACAACAAGCGTGTCCCCACTTCCCCCCCCCTGTAGGGACACGACTGGCAGAGTTAGGCAGCCGGGGCGGTCCTTTTGCCGCGATACCTCTACCTCCCGAGATCCCCCCTGTGCGGTCCGGGGTCGCCCCGGACGCCAACCTAGTGCAAGGCCGACGTTTCCTCCAGCGTCGGCTTTTTTTTGGGCGTGTTTTCAGTGTACACACAGAGGAAGCCCGGCTTTAACCAGGATCTGTGCTTCAGGAGGAGGATGTTGCCGGGCAGTGGCCCGGACTTGCGGCAAATGGAAGAGCAGACTGCCGGTTTAGCCGGTGACCGGGGCCACTACCAGCAATGGCCCGGCGGATACCACGACACCACCGGGTTGTTCCAGGGTGATGGCAAAAGCGGCCGGGCCGCCTACCTTCAGTTTTGCGTCGATGGGAATAATGATCTCGTCAACGCCGGCCGGCACGTTGAAGACGCCGCCATCCACCGGACGTTCATCGCGGTCCGGGTCGACGATCCAAAGCTGGTATTGGGCATTGGCGGCGTTGTTAGCAACCAGTCCTGACAAGCGCATGTAACCGGCCTGCTCAATGTCGCTCCACACGACGTCGCCGGTGACATCCTCATAGCCGTCGGCAGCAATACCACTTGCCCAGGGGGCAATGATGGTGTTGGCAGACGCCATCAGCGCTGCGCGTTGCTGGGTGGTGCTTGAATCCGGTGATGTGGGCGCCTGATCGGGGCGCAAGACAAAAAAGGCCAGCAGCAGGGTCGCTGCCACAGCCCAGCCCGCACGATCAGCGTGCAGCCAGCTCCGTTTAGTGGGCAGGGCCGCGGTCGCGTGTTCCTCTCGCGGCTTGCGCGCCGATCGGATATCCGTGACAGACGAGGCCGGGGCCTGATTCGCTTGCTGGCCAAAAAATTCGTTCGCCTGCTCCGCAAGTTTCTCACGCAGATTATCGGGTAAACGTTCGCCCGAACTCTTATCCTGTTTCAGGAATCCCATCTGCATCAGGCTCGCGACCCGCATAAAATCATCGCGCTCCGGCCCGCCGCCGGACTCAAGCATGTCCTCGATTTCGTTGCTGGCGCTCGCCTCTAGACCATCCGTGGCCTCGTCGGCGAGCAATTGCTCCAGCAGTTCAATGTTTTGGTTGGACAGGCTCATCCTGAGCTCCCCTCGGCCGGACCGTCCAGTTCTTCGCTGAGCTTGAGTTGTTCTCTGACATGCATCAGTCCGCGGCGAACCCGCGTCTTGACTGTGCCAAGCGGCATATCCAGGGCAGAGGCAATTTCACTGTGGCTGTAGCCTTCGTACAGGGACATGGAGAGAATTTCACGGTGCTTTGGTTCCATTCCGAGGAGCACGCGCTCAACCTGGGCAACTTCGGCATCGTCATCCAGGGTTGTCGGCACGGCCGGCTGGCTGGCGCCTACCTGGTCATCGATGGATTCCATGCCGGGACGACGGCCAAACTGGCGCAACCGATCAATCAGCCGGCGTCGCGTGATTGTGGATATAAACGCAACTTCACTGGCTACGTTGCGATCATAGCGACCGGCGTTTTTCCATATCTCGATAAAGATTTCCTGAACCGCATCTTCTGCTTCTGCGTGATTGCCCAGGTAGCGGCGTGCCAGAGACCAAACCAGATCGCCATAACGACTGATGAAGTCGCCTACAGCGGCCTGATCGCCCTCGGCGACCCGTTCGAGAATGGGTTTCTCTTCAGACAAAGATGGTTCCGGTGTGGCAGCAACCGTTCGCTCTTTTCGTACTCGCGGACGGACCATGCCAAGTGGCTGAGTAGCTGCAATCATACCTGACCTATATCTATTGATCTGCTGACATGCCGGGGGAGGAGCTGGGCATGGGTAGATCATTTGCCGGTTTACGACGGTCCGCGTGGGATACTTACCGCTGCGGACCCTCTGGGTTTAACAATCGGCATGCGCGTGTTAGCGCCAGCCATCAGTACTCAGAGAAGTATTTCGGCCCCGGCGGCTGGCTGGATTCAGCTCTGAGAGGCGGCTTCGGTCAGCCATGTATAGGGAAAAGTCTATTAAACACAGTGACTTATTGGGTAAACGATCGAGTCGGAAAGACCCCGGCCAGCACAAATCTGGCCTGGCGGGTGGCTCGGAAGGGCTGTCTCACCCGGCGACGGGACCTGGGTCCGCGGGCGCGGCCAGCTATTGGCGGGATATGCCGGACGCCTGGGCGGTGTTCAGCCGGCAACGGGTCAGGGCCAAAGCGAACCGGAAACAGGCCATTTGGCTGAGCACCACCGCAATTGATCAGCTTATGCCAGCCGCCCGATCGCACCGACGACTGAATCTACAACCGGGTGCGAATTAACAGATTGGTGGAATAAGCTGAAACTCCGACTAGGCTGGTAGCGGCCTGTCTGTTCCTTAAAGGCTTCACGATGCTAAAGAGAATGCTTCAGATTGCTTGCCTGGTCCTGGTGACGGGCTTCGCCTTTCTTAATTTTGATTATTGGCAGGATCCTGCCTACTGGCGGCGCTGGTGGGATCTGATTACCCATCCCCAAGCTGACCGCATGAATTTCTCTCCGACCGTGGGTATCCAGAGCGACCGGAGCAATTTTTTGCCTCAGGTAATGCCCGGTGAAGAGACAATCAGCGCTGCAGCCCTGAACGATGCTCAGGCCTTTGCCCAAGCTCAGGATTCCTTCGCCCTGCTTGTGATTCATCGAGGCAAGTTGCAGCGGGAGTGGTATGGACCCGGATGGAAACCTGACCGCCTGACCCAGTCACAGTCCATGATGAAAACCCTGACCGCGATAATGCTCGGGCTGGCCATTGAGGATGGCTTCATCAAGTCTGTCGACGACCCAGTGGCCCGCTACCTGCCAGAATGGGCAGAAGATCCGCGGGGCCAGATTAGCCTTAAGAACCTGCTGGTGATGTCCAGTGGCCTGGCTCAGTATCGATTTACGCTAAATCCCTTTGCCCGGGACTCATCCTTCCGTTTTTTGAACAGCAGCGACCGCAACCCGGTAGTGCTGGCTACCGCCCTGACCTGGGATCCGGGGAGTCGCTTTGACTACAACGATGTTAATGCCCAGTTGGCAGGCATGATCGTCGAGCGCGCAACGGGGCAGGCTTACGCCGACTACTTCCAAGAGCGACTCTGGGGGCCCATGGGCGGGCAGTATGCGGAGCTCTGGCTCGACCGCAAAGATGGTATGGCCATGACGGCCTGCTGTTTGCTCGCTTCGCCCCGGGACTGGGCGAAAGTGGGCGTCATGATGAAGGATGACGGCCAGTTTAACGAGCAACGGATCGTACCTGAGCAGTGGTTGGACCAGATGTTACAGCCCAGTGAGCAGTATTCCGGCTACGGATACTTTACCTGGTTGGGGAAAGGCCTTAACGAAAAAGCCCCGCCCAAAGAGTCACGCGGCTATCAAAAAGACGAAGACTTTCTCGCCGATGATTTGTTCCTGCTATTAGGTTATGGCGGGCAACGGGTTTATGTGTCGCGGCAACTGGATCTGGTTGTGGTTCGTCTTGGTCCCTT
>JBPCXH010000110.1:0-3560 GCA_051008735.1 Gammaproteobacteria bacterium
GCTCTACAAACTGGTGCAGCACGGCTTTGAGGTTGGCGAAGCTGACGCCACGATCAATGACCAGGCCTTCGACCTGGTGAAACATAGGCGTGTGAGTCTGATCTGAGTCACAGCGATATACGCGACCCGGCGCAATCAATCGTATAGGCGCGCCGGCCTCGGCCATAGCGCGAATCTGCACCGGCGAGGTATGGGTGCGCAGCAAGCGCCCGTCTGGAAAGTAGAAAGTGTCGTGCATGGCCCGAGCCGGATGATCTTCCGGAATGTTCAGAGCCGTGAAATTATGAAAATCATCTTCGACTTGGGGCCCGTCATGAACCGCGAAACCGGCACCCCGGAAAATCGTCTCGATGCGCTCCAGGGTTCGAGTAACCGGATGCAAGCCACCGGGATGCTGACCGCGGCCGGGCAAGGTCGGATCCACGGCCCCCGCCGCCAGCTCGGCATTCAGCCGGTCCGATTCCAGGGATTGACGACGCGAATCCAGGGCCGACTGGAGAGCCTGCTTGGCCTGATTGATTGCCTGGCCAGCCGCAGGTCGCTCTGCTGCACTCAAGCCGCCCAGTTGCTTGAGCAGCTGGGTCAACTCGCCTTTCTTGCCCAGATACTGCACGCGCACCTGATCCAGCGAAGCCAGATCAGCAGCCGCAGTCACCTCGGACAAAGCAGCGTCGAGGAGTTTATCGGAATCTTGCATCCCGCCCCGTCCCGCCCCTGCTGCGCGGCTTAATCAGTCCGGCAGCAGGCGGCTGGAATCAATTGGCGCCGAGGTTGGCCTTGGCCTGCTCGGCCAGGGCACCAAAGGCAGCGGCGTCATGAACCGCCAGGTCGGCGAGAATCTTGCGATCCACTTCGACACCGGCCCGGTTCAGCCCGTTGATGAACCGACTGTAGGACAGTCCGTTCAGGCGAGCAGCCGCATTAATCCGCGCAATCCATAAAGCCCGGAACTGACGCTTGCGCTGGCGGCGGTCACGGTAGGCGTACTGACCTGCCTTAGTGACTGCCTGCTTGGCAACGCGAAAAATCTTGCTGCGGGCACCGTAGTAACCCTTAGCCTTTTTAAGAACCCGCTTACGCCGGGCACGGCTGAATACGCCGCGTTTAACTCTAGCCATGATGAACTCCTGTGTGTTGTTGTAGCGGCTTTTAGTTGGGCAGCAAGCGCCGAACCATCGGCACATCTGCATCACAGACCTGCGTCATTCCGCGCAGGTTGCGTTTCCGCTTGGAGCTCTTCTTGGTCAGGATGTGGCGAGCATGCGAATGCTTCACCTTAAAGCCACCCTTCCCAGTACGACGGAACCGTTTGGCGGCTCCGCGATTCGTTTTAAGTTTTGCTGACATTTCTTTCTCCTTGGGCCTGAACCGCATCCTTAAGGACCGGGGCAGGCGGACTGCAGTAACAGAGCTCTGTCAGAAGCCCTGCACCAACACTCACTTTTTCTTCGGCGCCATCACCATGATGAGTTGCCGGCCTTCTAACTTGGGAAACTGTTCCACCACCGCCAGTTCAGACAAATCACTCTCCACTCGTTTGAGGAGATCAACGCCCAGGTTCTGGTGAACCATTTCCCTACCTCTGAATCGCAGCGTGACTTTTGTTTTGTCACCCTGCTCCAGGAACCGTACGAGGTTGCGCATCTTGACTTGATAGTCGCCCTCTTCTGTCCCCGGTCGAAACTTTACTTCTTTAAGCTGGGATTGCTTCTGCTTCTTCTTGCCTGCATTGGCTTTTTTGTTCTGTTCAAACTGGTACTTGCCGAAATCCATTATTCGGCATACCGGCGGCTCGGCATTCGGTGAAACTTCCACCAGATCCAGGCTTTGGCCTGAAGCCAACTCAAGGGCTGCCGAAACACTCATAATTCCAAGCTGGCCACCCTCATCGTCGATGACCCGAACCTCTGCAGACTCAATTTCGTCGTTCTTGCGTGAACGCTTTGTCGAAGCGATATTTCAATCCTCCATAACATGACGGCCGCGGCTCGCGAGCTCGGTCCTGAGTAGCGTGACAAACTCTTCAGTTGTCATGCTGCCCAGGTCTTCACCACCTCGCGTGCGCACGGCCAGGGTTCTGCTTTCCGCCTCCCGGTCGCCGACTACCAGCAAATAAGGGACGCGCTGCAGAGTGTGCTCGCGGATTTTAAAGCCGATTTTTTCGTTTCTCAAGTCGGATCGAACTCGAAATCCCTGATTTTTCAGCAATTCCTCGACTTCGCGGACGTAGCCGTCCTGCCGCTCCGTAATATTCAGCAGCACCGCCTGCACCGGCGCCAGCCAAACGGGCAGATTCCCGGCGTGATGCTCGATCAGAATGCCAATAAAACGCTCGAAGGAGCCCAGAATGGCCCGGTGAAGCATGACCGGGGTCTGCTTGCTGCCGTCCTCAGCCACATAGGTGGCGCCGAGCCTGCCGGGCATGGAGAAATCGAGCTGGATGGTGCCCAGCTGCCAGACCCGACCAATGCTGTCGCGCAGGTTGAACTCGATCTTTGGCCCATAAAAGGCCCCCTCCCCGGGTTGCAGATCCCAGGCCAGCCCCTTGCTCTCCAGGGCCGCCTGCAAGGCGGCTTCAGCCTTGTCCCACTGGGCATCCTCGCCGACGCGCTCGGGAGGACGGGTGGACAGCTTGGTAGAGATATCTGTAAACCCGAAATCCTCGTAGACGCTGAACAGCAAGTCGATGAATTCCGAGCACTCGGACTGGACCTGGTCCTCGGTGCAGAAAATGTGGGCATCGTCCTGCACGAAACCGCGCACCCGCATCAGGCCATGCAAGGTACCGCTGGGCTCATTGCGATGGCAGGAGCCGAATTCCGCCATGCGCCGGGGCAAATCCCGATAGCTGTGCAGGCGGTTGTTATAAATCTGAATGTGACAGGGGCAGTTCATGGGCTTGATGGCATAAACCCGATGCTCTTCATCGCCGGTGGTAAACATGTTCTCGCGGAACTTGTCCCAGTGACCGGAGCGTTCCCACAGGCTGCGGTCCACGACCTGGGGCGTGTTGACCTCCTCATACCCGGCTGCGGTCAGCCGGTCGCGCACGTAGTTGCGAATGGTGTTGTAGATCGACCAGCCCTTGTCGTGCCAGAACACCAGCCCCGGCGCTTCTTCCTGAAAATGGAAGAGATCCATCAATTTGCCAAAACGCCGGTGATCCCGCTTTTCGGCCTCTTCCAACCGGTGCAGGTAGGCCTTCAGGTCCTTTTTGTTAGCCCAGGCGGTGCCGTAGATTCGCTGGAGCATTTCATTGCTGGAATCGCCGCGCCAGTAGGCGCCGGCCAGCTTGGTCAGTTTGAAAGCTTTGAGGCGGCCGGTGCTGGGAACGTGCGGCCCCCGACACAAATCTTTCCAGTCGCCCTGACCATACAGACCGATTTCCTCATCGCCCGGAATACCCTGGATGATCTCGGCCTTATAGGCCTCGCCCTGATCAGCAAAAAACTTCACCGCATCGTCCCGGCTCAGCACTTCGCGCGCCACCGGCAGGTCTGCTTTGGCCAGCTCGGTCATCTTGGCTTCGATTGCTGTCAGATCTTCCGGGCTAAAGGCTT
>JBPCXH010000111.1:0-20038 GCA_051008735.1 Gammaproteobacteria bacterium
TATGAAGTGGCCGAAGTGCGAGATGCCATGGGCTATACCCTGACCCGGGCCCGACTCACCCTGATGTCCAGCAAGACACCTGAAAAAGCCGTCGAGCGCTTTGAAGGCCAGCGGGACGATCCTGATCGCGTGGGTGATATTGGCATTGAATATGGCATTGCCCTGGCCAACCTGGAAATGGGCAAGGCACGACAAGCCAAGCAGGCTTTTGAGGGAATGCTGCAGACCAACCCCGCCGTCATTAGCTTCCATTCCGGCCTTGCAGCGGCCCAACTGGCAAACGGAGAAGAAACGGCTGCATTGAAAACTTATAAAAATGCCATGGTCCTGTTTCCCCGTAACGTCCCTTTAACAATTCGCTACGCAGAAGCGTTAATTGAAACCGGGGATCCGAACAAGGCACATGATATTTTGCTCGACCTCTATAATCAGGTCCCTCCGTCACCGGAACAGGTACGCCAAATTGCCCTTGCAGCGGGCGCGGCCGGCGATACGGCCGATGCGCATTACTATATGGCTGAATATCATCTGCTGAATGGCGATCTGAGTATGGCGGCAGACCAGTTGAGAGTTGCGCTCAACGCCAACGAGTTGGACGCGGTCCAGCGGGCGCGCTTTACGTCACGACTTGAGCAAGTGCAGCGGGCAATGCCCCCGCCCGGCTCCAAGCGTCGCAAGCCTGGCGGCTAATGGCAGCGCGGTCCCCTCGCCCGGCAGCCCGGGCGTACGCATTTCTCTTGCTGGCTGCGTGCCTGGCAGGCTGTGCGTCTAAAGATTCGGCCACTTACGACGAACGAGACCCGTTCGAACCCGTTAACCGGGTTATTTTCAATATCAATGATGTCGCTGACCGCATAATCTTTCGCCAGGCGGCCTACACCTATGAACTTTTTGTACCAAGCCTGGCACGCCGGGGAGTGAATAACTTCTTTAGCAATCTGGGCACCGTGCGCGACATGGTCAACAACTTTCTGCAGGGCAAGCCCAAACGCGGCCTGTCAGACGCGGCCCGCTTTGGCTTGAATACCACCCTGGGCTGGGGTGGACTGTTTGACGTGGCCACGGATGGCGGCCTGACCAAGCACAATGAGGATTTCGGCCAGACCCTCGGCGTCTGGGGACTGCCGCCGGGGCCCTATGTCATGCTGCCGCTGCTGGGACCGCAAACCACTCGCAGCACGGTGGGGTTTTTTGTGGATAGACGATATTCCCTGCTGTTCAATTACAAAAATGGAGATGTCCGCACCCGTCTGCTAATCCTGAATATCGTGCGCATTCGGGCCAATTTACTCTTCCTCAATGAACAACTTGACCGCGCCTACGATCCGTATGTGTTTGTGAGAGACGCGATACTGCAACGCCGCCGATTTCTGCGCTATGACGGACGAGTGCCCCCCGAAACGAACAAACTGGAAGAAGGCCTGGAGGATGTCAGCTTTGACGAGGATGAAGAATTTTGATGCCGAAGCGCTTTTTCTACCGACTTTCCCTGTCGACGGCCGACTGATTCATTTTTTCGATTTCCTCGGAAAGGCGCGCAATAACAGACTCCAGACCCAGCGCTTCAATCTCGGCAGAAAATTGATTGTGGTAATTCTCCACATACGAAACGCCTTCAATTCTTACGTCGTAAACCCGCCAGCCTTCCTTTGACAAACGCAATCGGTAGTTGACGGGAATGACAGAGCCCGTGTCCTCACGTACAGACGTCTGAATGGAAGCAAATTTTTCATTGGACTGAAATTCATCCTCAATGACCAATGACTCCGGCACGAGAGTAAGCAAGCCCGTCGCGTAACTGCGCAGCAAAAACTGGTAGAAAGTTTCAACAAACTCTTTTTTCTGCGCTTTGGAGGCCGCCTTCCAGTTGCCATCGCCCATAACCTTGTAACCGGCATAGCGAAGATCAAAATTCGGCAACAGAATTTCGTTGATCAGCGCGTAGAGTTCCTCGGGGTGTTCGCGAAAATAAGACCGGCGGCCGTCCAGACGCTCGGCCACTTCACCCGCCGTATTCGCCACAACGTCCCGTGGACTGACCGCCTGGCCGCTGACCGGCAAGGACAGCAACAGCATCATTGCGCCTGACAGGACAAGAATGTTCAGCAGGGCGATGCCCGCGTTGATTGTTTTACTCACTCAGTCATCCTTCGTGCATCGCTGCCAACATTTATGGACAGCACCGCTTGGTATTGGTGCAGCTGGAATACCACTCAAAGCGCAGAAACAATATCAAATAAATATTACTTAAACCGTATAAAGTTTTGTTTTTTATACGGTTTTACATCTTATTCCATCCCCTTCCGAAGCCGTTCCCGGCCCGAGCAAACTTGCTCGACTGAGCAATTCCCGGCTCTACCCGCCACCTTTGCTCGCTGCCT
Source organism: Gammaproteobacteria bacterium (assembly GCA_051008735.1). GTDB lineage: Bacteria > Pseudomonadota > Gammaproteobacteria > Steroidobacterales > J054. Next base: position 2,382 of record JBPCXH010000111.1, read on the forward strand.
GCCGGTTGCAACCCAAGCCTAGCAAATGAGCCGAGTCCCGGGCCAAGAGCCAAGTAGCACTTTGCACGCCCGTCAAACTGGACTAAAATAGTCCTATATTTAACGGGAACTATCGTGCTAAGAATCAGCCGCCTTACCGACTACGGAACCATGGTGCTGGCCTACCTCGCGCAGCAATCCGATCAACGCTGCTCGGCCAGTGAAGTGGCCACCGCTACGCGAGTTGCCCTGCCTACCGTGCAGAAACTGCTCAAGGTCATGGCGCGCGGTGGCCTGGTCACCTCAGCCCGCGGCGCCGAGGGTGGCTACCAGCTGGCACGGCCGGCTTCAGACATCTCTGCGGCAGAAATTGTCAGCGTGCTTGAAGGACCGGTGGCCGTCACCGAATGCAGTGCCGAGAGCAGCGAGTGCGAACTTGAGCCCCTCTGCCTGGTTGGCGGCGCCTGGCAAAAAATCAATGATGCCATCCTGGGTGCATTGGAAAGCGTCAGCCTCGCCGATCTGGAGGCACCGGCAAAAGACAAGCGTTTAACCGGCCTGAGAACCCGCGCCGGCACCCCGTCCAACCCAGCACGACCCGCATCGAGTCAGACATGAGCACCAAGAGCAAAGAAGTCACCGAGCTGGTCGACAAGAAATACGAACACGGATTTGTCACCGACATCGAGGCTGACACGGTCCCACCTGGCCTGGACGAGGATGTTGTCCGACTGATCTCCGCCAAGAAGGGTGAGCCTCAGTTCATGCTCGACTGGCGGCTGAAAGCCTTCCGTCATTGGCAGACCCTGCGCGAGCCAAACTGGGCGAAATTGCACCACCCGCCCATCGACTATCAGGGCATCTCCTATTACTCCGCACCCGGCCAGAAAAAAGACGGCCCAAAGAGTCTGGACGAGGTCGATCCAAAGCTACTGGAAACCTATGAAAAACTGGGTATCCCCCTGCACGAGCGCGCCGCGCTGGCCGGTGTTGCCGTGGACGCGGTTTTTGACAGTGTCTCCATCGCCACCACCTTTAAGGACAAACTGGCCAAGGCGGGCGTGATTTTCTGTCCTTTCTCAGAGGCTGTGCGGGACTACCCCGAACTCATTGAACAATACCTGGGGACAGTCGTCCCCTACCGGGACAACTATTTTGCAGCCCTGAATTCGGCAGTATTCAGCGACGGCTCCTTCGTTTACATCCCCGAGGGCGTTCGTTGCCCCATGGAGTTGTCAACCTACTTCCGAATCAATGAAGCCAATACCGGCCAGTTTGAAAGAACACTGATTGTGGCAGCTGAAGGGAGCCACGTGAGCTACCTGGAAGGCTGCACAGCCCCCATGCGAGACGAAAATCAACTGCATGCGGCGGTCGTCGAACTGGTCGCCCTGGATGATGCCGAGATCAAATATTCCACCGTACAAAACTGGTATCCGGGCGACGAAAACGGCAAAGGCGGCATTTACAACTTTGTCACCAAACGCGGCGACTGCCGCGGCAAGAACTCAAAAATATCCTGGACCCAGGTTGAGGCAGGGTCAGCCATAACCTGGAAGTACCCCAGCTGTATTCTGCGCGGCGAAAATTCCGTCGGCGAGTTTTACTCGGTTGCCGTAACCAATAACCTGCAGCAGGCAGATACCGGCACCAAGATGATTCATATCGGCCGTAATTCTCGCAGCACGATAGTCTCCAAGGGCATTTCTGCGGGTCGAGCTCAGCAGTCCTATCGAGGACTGGTCAAGATATTTCCCAGTGCAGAATCCGCCAGAAACTACACGCAATGCGATTCACTCCTCATGGGCAAGGACTGCGGTGCACATACCTTTCCGTACATGGAGATCAAAAACCCGAGCGCCATCGTGGAGCACGAGGCGACGACGTCAAAGATCGCCGATGACCAACTGTTCTATTGCCGCCAACGTGGTCTGAGTGAAGAAGATGCGGTCAATATGATCGTCAATGGCTTCTGCAAGGAAGTTTTCCGGGAACTGCCCATGGAGTTCGCGGTGGAAGCACAGAACCTGCTGAACGTCAGCCTGGAGGGCGCTGTGGGCTAAGCCCGGCGCTCTCGTCACACCACACAGAAATAGAGATCAAGATGCTGAAAGTCGATGAGCTGCGCGTAAGCGTTGGCGGAAAAGCCATATTGCAGGGCCTCAACCTGGAAATCGGCGCCGGCGAAATTCACGCCATTATGGGCCCCAATGGCTCGGGCAAGAGCACCCTGGCGCATGTGCTGGCGGGTCGCGCCGGTTACGAAGTGACCGGCGGCTCTGTGACCTTTCAGGGCCATGACTTGCTGGCGATGGAACCGGAAGAGCGAGCCTGGGCCGGCCTGTTCCTGGGTTTCCAATACCCCGTCGAGATTCCGGGCGTGAATAACGTCTATTTACTCAAGGCCGCCTTGAATGCGGGCCGCAAACACCGCGGAGAGCCTGAGATGGACTCCATCAGCTTCCTGAAGCTCGTGCGGGAAAAAGCCGCGCTCATGCAGATGGATGAAAGCTTCCTGAGTCGTGGCGTGAACGAAGGATTTTCCGGCGGCGAAAAAAAGCGCAACGAAATTTTCCAGATGGCCTTACTGGAACCCCAACTTGCCGTGCTCGATGAAACTGACTCGGGTCTGGATATTGATGCGCTAAAAGTCGTCGCTAATGGCGTCAACAGCATGCGCAGCGAAAATCGTGCCTTTCTGCTGGTAACGCACTATCAGCGACTGCTTGACTACATTCAGCCCGACTACGTCCATGTTCTGGCCGAAGGCCGGATCGTGCGCACCGGTGACAAGCAACTGGCCACCCAGCTGGAAGCCGATGGCTACGATGGCATTCTTGCCGAGGCCGCGAGCCCGTGAACACGGCCGGCATAGAAAAAATCTGGCGCGACCGTCCTGCCGACTGGTTGCAGCCAGCCCGTGAGCAGGGAATGGCGGAATTTCTGGATACGGGGTTCCCGGATCGTCGCAGTGAGGCCTGGAAATACACCGATGCCCAACCGCTGGCGGATCGCAGTCATACCTATCTGTCAGCCCATCCCGCCCCGACGCCGACGGCCCAGCTGCCCGCGGCCAGTAGCGATAGCCTGCCGATTCTGTTCGTCAACGGGCGGCTTGCGCCCGGGCAAACGCTTCCCGCCGCCCCAGGCTTGCACATAGCCTCACTGAATGAGGCGCCGCCGGACCGCCAGGCCGAGATTCTGTCGCGGCTGGCGAGCTTCCCAGGCCGGCCTCGCGAGGATCTGAGCGCGCTCAATGCTGCCTTTATCAGTGATGGCCTGTGGATTGAGGTGGCAGCGGATACGGTGCTGGAAAAGCCCATTGAGATTCTGTTGTCCAGTGACGGGACTCAGGCCGCTGCCCAACCGCGGATCATGGTTTCGGTGGGCGCCCATAGCCAGTGCCGGCTGATTGAACACTACTCCGGCACCGGTGCCGGACTGGTCAACGCAGTGACTGACATACAGTGTGACCATGACGCCCGCCTGGAATGGCTGAAACTCCAGGTGGAATCCTCAGACAGTCTGCATGTCGCCCTGCAAAACCTGAGCCTGGGACGCAACAGCAAGGCCAGCCTGATTCAGATCGAGCTGGGCAGCCAGCTGTCACGCAATGACCTGCAGGCCAACCTGGCGGCGCCAGGCGCGCACGTGGATGTGTACGGATTATTTCTGGCCGATGGCCAGGCCCACCTGGATAACCGGCTTGAGGTTCAGCACCAGGCGCCGAATACGACCAGCCAGGAAACCTATCGCGGCATCGCTGCCGGCCGGGGTCGGGGAATTTTTAACGGCAAGATCATTGTGCAGCCCGGCGCAGATGGTACGGACGCGAAGCTGAGCAATCGAAATCTGTTACTGGGTGCCGCGGCGGAAATTGATACCAAACCCGAACTGGAAATTTATGCCGATGACGTGAAGTGCGCCCACGGGGCCACCACGGGCCAGTTGGATGAATCGGCCTTGTTCTACCTGCGCTCGCGCGGGATCGATGCCAGCCAGGCCCGCAGCATGCTGGTCGGGGCGTTTGCCGCCGAAATCGTCGCCCAGATCCCGCTGGAGCGGCTCAGGCTGCAAGTGGAAACGGAACTGTCGGCACGTCTGGCCAGCGACAGGGGGACGGATACGCCATGAGCCGCGCTGAAAAAAAACAGGCTGCCGGCGCCGGTCTGGATCCGGAGACACTCCGCGCAGACTTCCCCATCCTTCAGCAACAACTTAACGGGCACCGTCTGGCTTATCTGGACAGCGCGGCGTCGTCGCAACGGCCACGCGTTGTAATCGATGCCATCAGTCACTACTACGAACACGACCACGCCAATGTCCACCGCGGTGTCCATACGCTCAGCCATCGGGCCACGGACGCCTATGAGGGTGCGCGCGACAAGGTCAGGCAATTCATTAAAGCAAACTCAACTCGTGAGATTGTCTTCACCCGGGGAGCCACTGAAGCCATCAACCTGGTTGCCAATTCCCTGGGTCAGAGTTTCAGCGCCGGGGACGAAGTCATTGTCAGCGAGCTGGAGCACCATGCCAATATCGTGCCCTGGCAAATGCTGGCCGAACGCACCGGAATTCAGATCCGGGTCATTCCGATAAACGACGTGGGCGAACTGCAGCTGGATGCCTACCACGACATGCTGAATGAGCGCACCCGCCTGGTCAGCGTGACCCAGGTATCCAATGCGCTGGGAACGGTAACTCCCATCGAAGAGATACTGGAAGCCGCCCGGTTGCGGGGAATACTGACCCTGGTTGATGGCGCCCAGGCAATTCCCCATCAGCCCATTGATGTGCAAGCCTTGAATTGCGACTTCTACGCCTTTTCAGGGCACAAAATGTGCGGTCCGACGGGTATCGGTGTGCTGTACGCCCGCGAAAAAGTGCTGGCCGAGCTGCCCCCCTGGCAAGGCGGTGGCGACATGATTCTGACGGTCAGTTTTACGGGCACCACCTATAACGAGCTGCCCTATCGCTTCGAAGCAGGAACGCCGAATATTGCCGGTGCCATCGGCCTGGGTGCGGCGATCGATTACCTGGATGACGTCGGCATGGCGGCCATTGCCGAGTATGAACAGCAGCTGCTGCACTGGGCGACCGAGCGGGTGCAAACTATCCCCGGTCTTAAGCTGGTTGGCACCGCCGCGAACAAAGCCGGCGTTATCTCCTTCAATGTAGACGGCATCCATGCCCATGACCTGGGAACGATTCTGGATCACCAGGGCGTTGCCATTCGCACAGGCCACCACTGCGCCATGCCGGTCATGGAGCATTTTGGAATTGCCGGCACTGCCAGGGCATCGCTGGCTTTCTACAATACCCGCGAGGATATCGAGCAACTGGTGACCGCACTGGAACTCGCTCGTCAGATGCTGGGCTAATGGCGGTGCAAGAGAATCTGCAGGACCTGTATCGCAGCACGGTGCTGGAGCACAGCCGTTCGCCTCACCATTTTGGCCCGCTTGGGACCAGTAATCGCAGCGCCACGGGACACAACCCCCTCTGTGGCGACAAATGTACCGTCTATCTGGAAGTGGCCAATGATACGTTGAGGGCTATCAACTTCGAGGGAGCCGGTTGCGCTATCTGCGTGGCCTCCGCCTCCATCATGACCGATGCCGTCAGGGGCTGTTCCCTCGCCGCAGCATCAGAATCTGTTGACCAGGTGATGCAATCCTTTACGGATCGGCAGGCGGCTGACGATACCGCGCTGCCAGGCGATATGGCCGCCCTGGGATCCGTTCGGCAATACCCGTCGCGAATCCGCTGCGCGACCTTAGCGTGGCAAACCCTGCAGGCCGCGCTGACGGGGAATACACAAACCGTCACCACTGAAGTCACTACTAACCCGGGCTAAAGAGAATGTTTGGACAAGAAAGCGAACCCGTCACACTGAAGCGCAATGTCGATGTCATTGTTGTGCCCGACGGATTTAGCGTCAATCTGGAAAAAGGCTCATTGGCCTACATTACCCAGGCCATGGGAGGCAGCTTTACAATATATTTTGAAGGCAACCTGTACCGGGTCGCGGGCAAGGATGCTGATGCCCTTGGCAAAGAGCCATTGAAACCGCCCGAACTGCCGGCGAACGCGTCAGCCGAAGATTTTACTACCCTGGTATGGGATCAGATGCGCACGATTTACGATCCGGAAATCCCCATCAATATCGTCGAACTGGGCTTGATCTATGACTGCCGGATTTCCAAGCTCGACGACAAGAATAAGTATGTCTACATCGAAATGACCCTGACCGCCCCTGGCTGCGGAATGGGCGAGATCCTGGTTGAAGATGTACGCGAAAAAGTTGGCATCATCCCCACCGTCGGTAAAGTTGACGTGGAACTGATATTCGATCCCCCCTGGAACCAGGGCATGATGTCTGAAGCAGCCCGCCTTGAAGCAGGCCTGATGTAGTCAGCCGGTATGAAATACCTCGCATTGCTGCGACACGCCAAGTCGAGCTGGAAGAACGCAAATCTTGATGACTTTGATCGGCCCCTGAATGCCCGGGGTGAACGGGATGCGCCCATGATGGGACGGCGGCTGCAGGCCCGGGGCGTCCGCCCTTCCCTGATTGTCAGCAGCCCGGCCGAGCGCGCCAGACAAACCGCCCGGCTGATTGCACAGGCCATTAATTATCCGCCGGAGTTTTTGCAGCGCGAGGCGGAGCTTTATCTGGCCAGCCCGGCGACGATTCTGTCCGTGATTGCGCAGCAGGAAGACAACTTTAATAACCTGGTGGTTTGCGGTCACAACCCGGGCATGACGGATCTGGCCAACCACTTGACTGATAGCCGGATTGACAACGTGCCTACGTGTGGAATCGTGGGCATGGAAGCCGATATTCAACGCTGGGCCGACAGTGCGGACGCAGAATGGCGGTTAGTGTTCTTCGACTACCCAAAAAGAATCCCCGAACAGACCAACTGAAGAACAACCCGGGCCAGCGCCTCAGCGCAACTCACAAAAGCAATGCAAGTACAGGTGGCCGGGATCATTGAGCCGGCCGAGGAATTCCAGGTCACGGCTTAGATTTCGAATAATCTGCTCCAGCCCGACACTCTGATTGACAGGAAAACTTAAACCCACAGAGCGGGCAAGACGTGCCGCACCGGATATCAGTTGCAAAGCAAATTGGGCGCGCATATTCAGTTCAGGCTCGACGTAGCGGACACCATAGTCTTCGCCCTCGATACCCGCACGTTCAGCCGCTATCCGCACCGCGTCCTCAAGCCCTCCGAGGCGATCGACCAGACCCAGATCGACGGCGTCAGCACCAACCCAGACTCGTCCACGCGCCACGTTATCTGTGCGCTCGATGCTCATTTCGCGACTGTCCGCCACCCGCTGAATAAACTGCCGGTAGGCCTCATCAACACTGGCCTGAATCACCCGTCGGGTCTCCGGCCCCAACCCACGGAGCAGGTCAGACTGACCACTGAGTCGCGTGGTACCAATACCATCAGAACGCACGCCCAGGCTGGCCAGGCTGCGGGGAAAAGTCGGCAACAAGGCGCCGACCCCAATGGAACCTGTAATGGTCGTGGGGTCCGCCAGAATCTCGTCTGCCCCCATCGCGATGTAATAGCCACCGGAGGCAGCCACGCTGCCCATGGAGGCAACCAGGGGCTTGCCGGTCACCTGGAGCGCATTCAAGGCTTCGAATACCACCTCCGAAGCAAACATGCTGCCGCCGGGACTATCAACACGCAGCACGACGGCATCAATCGCATCGTCATTCGCTGCCTGACGCACCAGGTCGGCCAGCGTGTCGCCACCCACCGTTCCCGCCTGGGCCTCGCCATCGACGATCTGGCCGGCAGCTACAAGAACACCGACGTTGTACAGCTGTTCCTCTGGCATAAACTGGCGAGCCGCCTGCAAATAGGCACGATGATCAATCGCTGAAAAAGCCGCGCCATCCGACTCCCCTGCACCCACCTGGTCAACCATGTAGGACTCAAATTCCAGCCGACCCTGCAGACCGTCGACCAACCCGGCACTCAGGGCCGTCTGGGCCAGATCACCTGACTGTGCCTCGGCAAGTTCGGCAAATTGATTGGCGTAATCATCGACAGCCCCTGGCTCGAGTTCACGGGCCGCAACAATATCTTCCCGATAAGCCGCCCACAAAAAATCCAGCCAGCGGCGGGCCGATTCCTTGTCCTCAACAGACATATTGTCGCGCGTGAACGGTTCAACAAAGGACTTATATTCACCAACGCGAAACACTTCCATGTCGATTTTCAGCTTCTCCAGTGCCTCACGATAGTAGGTCCGAAAGTAACCGAAGCCGTCGAGAAAAATACTGCCGAACTGATGCAGATAAACCTCATCGGCATGGGCCGCCAGATAGTACTGGGCCTGGCTGTAGGCATCGCCCATCGCGATGACAGGCTTGCCCGTCTCACGGAAATGGACAAGGGCCTGGCCGACTTCCCGGAGTTTGGATAGACCACCACCTTGCAGCCCACCCAGGGACAGCACGACTGCCTGAATGCGGTCATCTTCTGCGGCCACATCCAGCGCCTCGACCAGGTCGTTAACCAGGGTCTCCTGGGGCGGAATACCCTGCACATCATTCAAGGCGCGACTGACAGGGTCGCCGGACAATTCATCGACCAACAGGCCCGTGGGCGCGAGGATCAAAGCGCCGGAGTCAGGGACCTGAACTGCGCTCCCCTGAAATACAACCAGCAGCACAGCGAGCAGCACCAGTAGCACAATCAATTGCACCAAAGTCCGGACAACGGTAAACACGCCGCGTATCAGGCGCCCCAGACGTACCAGCAGATTCGGTTTATTAGTCATGACTCAGGCCTATTCAGTCGCGCTATCAAGCATCGTCGGCGGAGTAACTGACCCGTAAGACCAGACCTCGCTTGTCGTCACTCACCAACAGCGAGCCATCCGGGGCCATGATCAGATCCACAGGTCGGCCCACAACTTCGTCCGCCTCAAGAAATCCAGTCAGGAAGCTGTCGTATGACTTCGCCTTGTCTCCATCCAGGCTAACCAGTGCGACCCGGTAGCCGGTTTTTCCGGCTGCTTTACTGCGATTCCAGGACCCATGCTCAGCCAGAAATATCTGGCCCCGATAGCGCTCGGGAAACATCTCGCCGTTGTAAAACAGCATGCCCAAAGGTGCCGAATGCGGGTCCAGTTGCAGCACGGGTGCCTGCGCATCCTCGCACTGGCCCAGGCTGCCAAACTCCGGATCCTGAACATCCCCGCCGTGGCAATACGGGAAGCCAAAATCCTGGGCCTGCGCGGTCATCCGGTTTAACTCACAAGCCGGCAGATCGTCGCCCAGCATGTCACGGCCATTGTCAGTGAACCAGAGCTCCCCGGTCATTGGATGCCAGTCGAAGCCCACACTATTGCGAACACCCTCGGCTTCGATCCGGCGATCCGTGCCGTCCGGGAGCATGCTCATAATCATCGCAAAGCCAGGCTCTTGGCATGCATTGCAGGGAGCCCCCACCGGCACATACAAGCGGCCATCAGGACCAAAGGCCAGGTACTTCCAAGCATGCAGTGGGGTCTTATAAGGCAGATCATCCACCAGCACTTCAGGCTCGCCGGGATTATCCAGCCGGCTTTCAATATCAGGGAAGGTCAAAATCCGCTGGGTCTCTGCCACATAGAGCGTGCCGTCCCGGACCGCGACGCCATTGGGAACCTTCAAGCCGTCAGCGATCACAAAGGTCTGTGGTGAGTCACTCATCGCACCCTTAACAGCAAAAACTTTGCCGCCGCTGCGAGTGCCGATAAATAATGTCCCCTCGTCACCCCAGGCCATCGACCGCGCATTCGGCAGATTATCGATGAGCACCTCTACCTGAAAGCCGGCAGGTGCCGTTAGCTTCGCGCTGGCTTTCGGCGCATCAGTATTCGGCGGCTCAGCGCAGGCGTTAACACCAATCACAAAAGCGAGGACGACTAAATTTTTTATCATTAAACGCATTTCAACGGCTCCTGCCGGTTGCATAACTATTCATTTAGCACCAATGAACTCAGGGCGCCAACAGAAACAGAGACAGATCAGGCCAGAAAGTAATCAGTAAAACTGACGCACCCAGCATCAAAAGGAAAGGCCAGGTCGCCAGATAGACAGACACAATAGACTTATTAAATCGATAGCTGGCGACGAACAGATTCAGCCCCACTGGCGGGGTGAGATAGCCCAGCTGCATAGTGGCCAGGAAAACGATACCCAGGTGCACCGGATGAATGCCGTACTCGGCGGCAACGGGCAATATAAGCGGAACAACCAGCACCAGGGCCGAGAATATATCCAGGATGGCCCCCAGAATCAGCAGAAAGACAAACAGGGCAAGTAAAAAACTGGTTGGCCCGTCGACGTATTCACGCACCACACCAATCAGCATTTCGGGTACCTGCGCGTCGATCATGTAGTTGGTCGATGCCAGCGACACACCCAGAATAATGAGAATACCGCCGACCAGCAGCATGGATTGACGCACGATGTCGAGCAGCTGCCCCGGCTTGATATCACGGTGAACCACCAGCTCAACGAACATGACATAGATAGCGGTGACCGCGGCTGCCTCCGAAACGGCCAGCCACCCGGAGTAGATACCCCCCAGGACGACGAACGGCAGAGGTATCTCCCAGGCTGAGTCCAGCAACGCGGCGCCCAGTTCGCGAGGAGAAAAATGGGCCAGGGGTTGGCGTTCGCCGCGGTATGTCCACAGGCAGTAAGCCGACAGAATCGCCATCATCAGAATACCGGGGACCACCCCGGCGATGAACAACTCATCAATAGACACTTCGGCGACAACACCATAGAGAATCAGCGGCAGCGAGGGCACAAACAATAGCCCCAGACTGCCGGCAGACGTCACCAGCCCAAGGGTAAAGCGCTCCTGGTAACCGGCCTGCTTAAGGGCCGGATAGAGCAAAGCGCCCAGGGCAATAATCGTGACCCCCGAGGCACCGGTAAAGGCAGTGAACAAAGCACAAGCCGCAATAGACACGATCGCCAGACCGCCCGGGAGCCAGCCCAGCAACGCGCCGGTCAGGCGCACCAGGCGCGCCGGCGCCCGGCTTTCGCTGAGCACATACCCGGCGAAGGTGAATAAGGGAATGGCCAGTAAAATTGGCATTTCGGCAATACCGAAAATCTCAATGGGTACGACCGATAAGGGAATCTCGCTGCGCTGGAAACCGAGCATGGCACTGGCCGCAATCACGGCGAACAATGGCATGCCCAGTACAGCCAGCAACACCAGCACGAGCCCGGTAAGAATCATGTAGACGGTGGCCGGGCAAACAGGGTCCGCAGGCGCCTCAGACTCAATACCAGGTAGCGATAACCCATCAGGCCAAAGGCAAAGGGCAGAATGACCTGGAACCACCAGGCCGGCAGTTCACCCAGCAACTTGTCGCCAAACTCCCGGGAATCCCCGACAAACAGCGCCGCGTGCCACGCGATAAGCAGACATATAACCGCCGTCAGTGCGGCGATCAGCGCCCCGACCGCGTTTTGCGCCGCCGGGGGCAGAATGCGTGCCAGCGCATCGATACTGATGTGCCGGTCTTCGCGGCTGGCGGCCAGTCCACCGAGCATGGCCAGCCAGAGCACCATGATACGCAAAGCCTCATCAGCCCAGGGGAAGCCGCCCTCGCCCAGATTGCGCAACAGGATTTGGGCACCGGCGACGAATAACATCGCAGCCAGCAACAGGGCAAGACTCAGGTTTTCTGCCGCACGTCCGATGCGCTCGGCTTTCTCCGGCCAGGACAAACTGCCTGGCTGAGCGCTCACTCGATGGGGGCGGCTGATGTCTGGACCGCAGCTGCCGGATTACTTGCCTGGCGGTATTCCTGCAGATAACCGTCCAACTCACTGAGAATGGTCTCGGACACGACTCCGTCTCCACCCAAGCGCTCCAGCACCTGCGACCGCAGCTCCTGCCAGCGGGCGAACTCTGCCTCGCCAGGGTCGATAACGCTCAAGCCATTTTCAATCAAGGCTGCATCAGCCGACACATTATCAATGCGACTGGCTGCATCCACCCGTTGATAGGCACGGCCCATGATGTCGCGAAATTTAACCTGGTCTGAGGGGGCTAAACGGGCGAAGGATTTCTTATCCACGGCCAGCACACCGAGGGTGTAGGCCAGCGGAAAATCGGTGATGTAGCTCACCTTCGTATACCACTGCAACAACACGGCGGCCACTGGCGGCGTGGCGATGTAGTCAATCAAGCCGGTCTGCAGGCCCGTTAGCACATCAGTAATCGGCAACACCACAGGCGACAGGGACAGCACATCCAGGCTCACGTAAGTCACCTGATCACCCTCAGGCACCCAGATCTTCTGCCCGCGCAGTTGCTCCAGACTATCGACCGGGGATGAACCCATCAGCTTGGCAAAGCCGCCCCCGGCAAAACCCAGGGAAACGAGCCCCGCCTCCTCCAGCCCGGCTTCCAGGGTGGGATCAAGCCGCTCGCGCACGAAGTCCACTTCAGCCTGATCACGAAACAGCAGGGGAATACCGTAAACCATGATGTCGCGGTAACGCTCGGACAGGCCGCTGGAAGTAAATGCACCGCCCTGCAGCTGACCGATACGAATCTTGCGCAGCACCTTTTTGTCATTCCCCATGACGCCGCCGGTATAAAACTTGAGTTTGACCCGATCTTCCGTGGCGGCACTCAGTTCATCCGCACCCGCGCGCAATTCCTGCATCCACTGCGAACCTTCCGGTGCAACGGTCGCAAGTTTGAACTGCGCCGCCGGTGAAGCCGCGGCAAACAACGCCGCGGCTACGCCAGTTATCAAGTAGTTAGCCCGTAAACCCATGCTGCTCATCTCCCGGACGCGCGCCCGCCTGCCAACTCAGAAGTAGTCATCAGCGGAGGCCAGTAATTCGACTGCCTGCGCCTGGGCAATATTATTAAATAAGGTCAGGCCCGGTGCCTGCGGATCGGCTGAAACTACTTCGACTAACAAGCGGTCATGAAGTTCACGATCATAAACCAGGCGGGCGTAGGTCTGAGCCAGCTCAACTTTCGCCGACAGATCCCGCCCATCACTCAGGCTGATGGCCTTCTCAAAGTATTCCCGCCCGCGCTCGGGCTGTCCGCCCAGAGCCGGCGGACGAAGCGAATTAAGAACACCCAGATATTTGTAGGCATCAGCCTCCCGCTCACCGGCGCCCAGGCTCAGGACGCGGTTCAACACCACTTCCACTTTCGGCAAATCTGCCAGCGCAATGAAGTCGCTGCTGTGGGCGCGAATAAACGCCAGATTGGCTATGCTGTAACTGAACAGGGCGTCGACAGTCTTCGGGCCCAGGGAATTAATCACCGCCTCGTAGTCGGCAAACTCCAGGCCCGTCAATTCGCAGGCATCTTTATCTGCCGCGCACAGCGCTTGCCGGCCATAGTCTCGTGATTTGCGGGTCAGGATCATGGCACGCGCGGGATCGTCAACGAACACAATACCGTAAGCCGCATACAGTTCCGCCGCAGCACCGAGCACGGACGGTGAATCTGAGCCCTGGGCAAAACTGTCCAGCAGGATCAGGTAAGCCGGCGTGGCCTCGCGGACAAGTTCCGGATCTTCCTGATCGAGGATTGCCGTGGACAGGTTATCCGCCACCCCGGAAGCGGCCGATGAAGCGATGCTGGCGCAACCGGACAGACAACTGCCCGCCACGATCAACAAACAGAACAGGGAAAGCCGGACAGCGACACCCGCCAGGCGGCGCCGAACAAGCAGCAACTGAGCAGACAAGCCGAAGCCGGCGTGCGGCGATCTCAGCCGATCTTCTCCTTGATGCGCGCAGATTTGCCACTGCGCTCTCGCAGGTAATACAGCTTGGCGCGACGCACGTCGCCGCGGCGCTTTACCTGGATCGAGGCAATCGCTGGGCTATGGGTCTGGAACACGCGCTCCACGCCCTCGCCGTGAGAAATCTTGCGCACCGTGAACGATGAATTAAGCCCGCGGTTTTTCTTGGCAATTACGACACCTTCATAGGCCTGCAAACGTTCCCGCTCGCCTTCCTTGACCCTGACCTGCACCACAACCTGGTCGCCAGGGGCAAAGCCCGGGATATCGGCCTTCATCTGGGCCTGCTCAATTTCCTGTATGACGTTGCTCATCGTGTCCACCTGCAAAAGACCCCGCTTCCGGCGGGGCTGGCTATTGTAGCCTAATGTTCATGCGGCTTGGCAGCCGCTGCCTCTGCCAGGAATTCGTCCAGCAGACGTTCTTCCTCGGCGCTCAACTCTCTTCTTGCCAGCAGTTCTGGCCGGCGCTGGCTGGTTCTGCCCAGTGCCTGCTGTAACCGCCAGCGACGAATCTCTTCGTGGTTCCCGTCCAACAGGACCCGCGGCACCCGTCGGCCCGCGAATTCTTCCGGCCGCGTGAAATGCGGACAATCCAGCAGGCCGTCGCTAAACGAGTCCTGTGCCGCACTGTCCTCATCACCCAGGGTACCCGGCAACAGTCTCACCACCGCATCGATGATGGCTGCCGCCGCAACCTCTCCACCGCTCAGTACGAAGTCACCCAGCGAAATCTCGTCGTCCGCTGAGGCCTCTACCAGGCGCTCATCAAATCCTTCATACCGGCCGGCCACCAGGACCATCCCCGGCAAGGCCGCCAATTCCTCGGCCACCGACTGCCGGAATGGCCGCCCCTGGGGCGTCAGGAATACCACCCGACTGCCACTGGGAATTCGCTCCCGGGCGGTGGCTATGGCTGCCTGAAAGGGCTCTACCTTCAGCACCATGCCAGGCCCGCCCCCGTAAGGGCGATCGTCCACCGTCCGGTGAACATCCGTCGCATAATCACGCGGGTTCACCGTGCCCAGGCGTACCAGGCCCTTGCGAATGGCCCGACCGCACACACCGTAGCCGGTGCCTGCAGCCACCATCTCCGGAAACAGTGTGACCACGCGTATGTCCATAGCGACGGTCCCTAGTAATCCGGTTCCCAGTCCACCTGGATAAACCCGGTCTCCAGATCCACCGACTGCACCACCGTGCCGTGCACGAAGGGAATCAGGCGTCTCCTGTCACCGGTCACGACCATGACATCGTTCGCGCCGGTCTCCATCATTTTGTCCACCTGGCCCAGCAACTCGCCGGCGCTTGTGCGCACGGTCAGTCCAACCAGATCACTCCAGAAATACTGGCCCTCGGCCGGTTTCTCCAGAATAGCGCGGGGCACCATAATTGCAGTGCCCGCCAGCGCCGCTGCTGCGTCCCGGTCGCCGATGCCTTCCAGGCGTGCCACATAGCCTTTGCCGTGGGCTCGCATTTCGTGTCTGGCAAGCTCCCGGTCGCCGCGGGGCAACCGCAATCGCCAGGGCGCATATTTTTCCAGGTTATCTGCCGGCGTGGTAAAGGATCGGACTCTCACCCAACCCTTCACACCGTAGGCGCCCTCGATACGAGCCACGACCACCCAGTCCTGCGCAACCTCACTCATCGGGAGCCTGCGCGACAGCAGTCCGATCAGCTCGCGGCGGCTTGTTCCGCGCGGTAGCCTTTGAGCAGCGTTGCAACGCGATCAGACGGTTGCGCACCCTCGCCCACCCAGTGATCGAAACGGGGCACGTCGACGCGCAGCTTGTCTTCAGGGCGCGACGCCAGGGGGTTGAAGAAACCCAGTCTTTCCAGATAGCGGCCATCACGCCGGTTGCGCTGATCGGTGACGACGATGTGATAGAAGGGGCGCTTCTTTGCGCCACCGCGGGACAAACGGATGCTGACCATGGGAATTCTTTGCCTCTCAAAACATGACCGCCGCGGGGCCCGGTCAGGCTCCACGGCGGAGTAATCGAGCGATTTTACTGGATTTTTCGGGTTTGTGAAGCTTTATGAGCTATCGGCCCGGCAGGCCCGGCAAACCCCGCAGGGCGCGCTTCATGCCGCCCTTGGACATTTTCTTCATCATTTTCTGCATTTGGGTGTGCTGCTTAAGTAGCCGATTCAGGTCAGGCACCGCCAAACCGGCGCCTGCGGCGATCCGCCGCTTCCGGGAACCATTGATAGTCTTGGGGAACCGCCGCTCCTGGGGGGTCATGGAATTGATCAGGGCCACCTGGCGCCGCAAGCCTTTCTCGTCCACCTGCTGCGCCAGCTGGCTGCCCGACATCCCGCCGGGCAGGGGCATTTTGTCGAGCAGGCCCTCCAGGCCGCCCATGCCCATCATCTGCTCGAGCTGAGCGCGCAGATCATCCAGGTCAAAACCCTTGCCCTTGCGCACCTTGCGGGCCAGTTTTTCGGCCTTCTCCAGGTCGACCTTTTGCTCAACCTCTTCCACCAGGCTGAGCACATCGCCCATGCCGAGGATTCTGGACGCCATTCGCTCCGGGTGAAATAACTCCAGACCATCCAGATCCTCGCCTGTGCCCAGAAAGCAGATGGGCTTTCCCGTCACCTGTTTGACGGACAGGGCGGCACCGCCGCGCGCATCGCCGTCGGTCTTGGTCAGAATGACGCCCGTCAGGGGCAAGGCTTCGCCAAACGCAGCCGCCACATTGACGGCATCCTGACCGGCCATGCTGTCGATCACGAACAGGGTTTCCTGCGGTTCAATCTCGCCGTGCAGGGCCCTGATTTCGTCCAGCATCCCTTCATCCAGCCGGGTGCGGCCCGCCGTATCCAGGATCAGCACACCGGCCTGAACGCGCCTGGCCTCAGCCAGGGCCGCCTGGGCAATGGCCAGGGGTTCCTGCTCCGGGCTGCACGGATGCCAGTCAGCCCCCACCTGCCCGGCCAATTGCTCCAGCTGCAGCATGGCAGCCGGTCGCCGGGTATCCAGACTGGTCAGCATGACCCGCTTGCCCTGGCGCTGCTGCAGATAGCGGGCCAGCTTGCCCGCCGTGGTGGTCTTACCCGCGCCCTGCAAGCCTGCCAGCAGGATGATGACGGGCGCCTGATGCCTGAGTTCAAAGCCACCGTCGCCGGCACCCAGCACCTCGCCCAGTTCGTCGTGAATAACCTTGATGAAAGCCTGGCCGGGACTCAGGCTGCGATTGACCTCGGTCCCCACCGCCCGCTCGCGAACCCGCTCCACGAAACCACGCACCACGGGCAAGGCAACATCGGCTTCCAGCAAGGCCCGGCGCACATCGCGCACGGCCTCGCTCACGTTCTCTTCAGTCAGTCGACCCCTGCCACGGACGCGATCGGCAACGCCTCGCAGGCGCTCGCTAAGATTGTCGAACATGTTCGAAAGGCTCCAGGGACAGGAATACGGCCGCCGATTCTAACGTTCCGGGGCTTGTGTGGTGTGCTGAGAATAAAGCCCGGCTTCCTTGACACGCTCTGTGCCGGTAGCGACGATGTGGCTACCCAAGGTAATAAAGGAGACATCCCGCGTTGGATGACGACATACACCTAGGATTTTTATTAACAATCCTAGCTATCCTATTGTTTTTGTCAGCTTTTTTCTCCGGTACCGAGACCGCACTGATGAGCGTGAATCGGTACCGTCTCCGCCATCGGGCTCGCAATGGGCACCGCGGAGCGCAACTGGCAGATAAGCTCCTGCAGCGACCGGACCGCCTGATCGGCCTGATTCTGATCGGCAACAACCTGGTCAATATTTTCGCCGCGCAACTGGTGGGCTTCATGGCGCTGCGCCTGGGTGGCGCCTGGTGGCTGGCCGCCAGCGGCGTGCTGTTTACC
>JBPCXH010000112.1:0-14742 GCA_051008735.1 Gammaproteobacteria bacterium
ATGGAGGAGAAAGCATGAATCGACGTGATTTTGTGACTCGTTTTAGCGGCACCCTGGCCGCAAGTGGCGCGGCAGCAGCGAGCGTTGCTGTTAGCTCACGCGATACAGCCGGCAACCTTGCCCAGGAAGGCATGGAGTTTCTTGGGCGGGAAATCAAAGCGCTGAACAAGCGCGTGGATAATATCGACGAGTCCCACAAGCGTATGTTTCGCGCCCTTGTGGTCGTTGCCAGCGTATCCACCGGCATGGATGTTCTGAATTTGCTGAAAGGCGACGTCTGGAGTTAGTCGCCGGCTTTCCCGTAAAATTTCATACGGACTTTTTCCACCGTTACCAGGCCATTTTCCAGGGTCTGGTCGATGTCGGCGAGAAAACTTTCAATCTTGTCGGGCTGATCCACTATTTCAACCACCAGCGGCAGGTCCGTGGACAGGCGGATTACGCGAGCCGTGTGCAAGCGGCTGTCGCCGCCGAAGCCTTCCAGGCCCCGCAAAACGCTGGCCCCGGAAATACCGTGAGCGTGAGCGGCAGACACCAGCCATTGATGTAAGGGCTCGTCTTCATGGCGATCCTGCTCACTGATATAGATACGCAGCAATAGTCCATCGTCCAGCGTCATGAGCAAGCCCCGTCCATATTCCTAAATAAATCGCGCCGCCACATAGCCGACCGTGGCGGCACCCAGTCCCAGTATCGTCTGCAGCAACACGTTGATACCCGCCCTCATCAGGGCACCATCCTGCGCCAGACTGAGGGTCTCGAAGGCAAAGGCCGAATAGGTCGTAAAGCCCCCTAGCAGGCCGATCATAAGAAATGCCCGCTGGCCGGGATCCAGAGCCTGGCGGTATTCGGCCAGACCACCAATCAAACCAATGAGCAGGCAGCCGGCAACATTGACGACCAGGGTGCCAATTGGAAAACCCGAGGCCGGCATCAGACGCTGTGTCCAGCCCGCCACGGCAAAGCGCAGCATGGAGCCGACGCAGCCACCCAGACCCACCCACAGCAGAGTTCTTAGATCCATCA
This sequence comes from Gammaproteobacteria bacterium, assembly GCA_051008735.1. Classification (GTDB taxonomy): domain Bacteria; phylum Pseudomonadota; class Gammaproteobacteria; order Steroidobacterales; genus J054. The sequence goes on from JBPCXH010000112.1 coordinate 1,027, forward strand.
GGCTATAAGTCGCCTCGAGTCACTCACTGCGCAGCAAGCACAAGTTGGTCGCCGATTAGTTCGCGAACAGCCACCAGCTCGATACCTTCTGCTGCAAGCCGCGGCAATTCACGTTCCAACAAGGCCAAGGTAACAGGATAAGGATGGCCGATCGCCACGGCACTGCCCTGTGCGCGTGCCCGATTCTTCAAAAGTGCAAATTGTTCTGCAACTCTCCGAGGATCCAGGTCGTCATCCAGAAACACGTCCCGGCTCGTAGCGGGCACACCGTATTCCAGGGCCACACGCAGAGCGACGCTGGCGGGTGTGGTGCGGCTGTCGACGAAAAACAAATTACCGTTGCGCTCCAGCTCGCCCATCAACCAGGCCATGTGGCCAGGATGCTGAGTCAGCAAACTCCCCATGTGCGTGTTCACACCGGTCACATAGGGCACGGAAGCCAGATTAGCGGCGAGTATCCGGTTGAGCTCGTCGCGGGTGTTGTCCAGATTAATCTTCCCGATACCCATGGGCATAGCACCCTCTATCGGCTGCAAAGGCAGATGCAGCAGCACTTCCTTACCCGCATCATGGGCAATACCGGCAATGTAAGCAGCTGCGGGTGTATGGGGAAGGATCGCGAGAGCGACGGGGCCGTCAAGAGCGGTGATTCGATCACCGGCACTGCGCAGGTTGCCCAGGTCATCGATGATGATGGCTATACGCGGCTCGGCCACTGCTGCACTGACAAGCAGCGCAAGTAGCACGGCGACCAGTGGCCGGTAAATGACTCGCCCGCTAATCATAGTGACAGTGGCGTCTAATCAACCTTGCTCTGCACCACCCGACCCCCGCGCAAAAATGCAAAAGCCTGGCGCAGCTGGCCGTCGGTCTGTAAGAGTGCCGCGCCGGCCTCGGTTCGATGATGTGTGGCGGCCGCCAGGGCATCGTCGATTCTGCTGTCCACCAGCGCCTGATCGGGCGTAATACCCTCGCCCTGGATCGATACCCCGGCGGGCGTGTAATAACGCGATGTCGTGATCTTAATAGCTCGGCCATTGGACAGCGGCATCACGGTCTGCACGGAGCCTTTGCCAAAAGTCTGCTCGCCCACGATGAGGGCGCGGTTATTGTCCTGCAGAGCTCCAGCGACAATTTCTGATGCAGATGCCGACCCGGCATTCACCATGACGACGAGGGGCGCACCGTTAAGCAAGTCTCCCGGGCGGGCATTGTGTCGAAAATTCGAATCTCGCCCGCGACCGCTTGCGGTCACGATAACGCCTTCATCCAGAAAGGCATCACTGATCTCGATGGCGGCTTCCAGCACGCCACCCGGATTGTTGCGCAGGTCGATCACCATGCCTTGCAGCTCGGTCGGGCTGGCCCGCTTCAACTCTGCAACGGCCTTGCGAACGTCTTTGTAAGAGGTCTCGCTAAAGTGAGTAATGCGAAGATAACCCCAACCCGGCTCCAGTAATTCAGCACGCACACTGCGCACCTGCACATGACCGCGAATCAAGTGAAATTCAATGGGCTCGGGATCAAGGTCGCGAGCGACCGTCAGCGTCACCCGGGTGCCGGGCTTGCCGCGCATTCGATTGATGGTTGAACCGATACTGTCCTGCGCGACTTCTTCGCCATCAATACTGAGAATAACGTCCCCGGCCTTCACGCCCGCCCGATCGGCAGAGGTCCCTTCAATAGGTGCCACGACAACCACTTCGCCGTCGCGGATATTCACCTCCAGCCCAACACCGGAATAATTGCCGGTGGTGCTGACGCGAACCTCTTCGTATTCCTCCGTGTCCAGAAACTGGGAATGAGGGTCCAGGTCCATGACCATGCCCCGCACCGCTGCTTCCATGAGCGCTCGGTCATCAACGGGTTCCACGTATTCCTGCTTTACCCGCTCCAGCACTTCAGCCAGCAACCGGGCTTCATTCCACGGCAGGGACTCGCGGCTCTGTACTTCGGGCGCTGCCGCAAGCTGGGCCAGCACACCACTGCCCAGGGACAGGCTAAAGCCCAGTACGGTACCCACGGCGAGAACCAGAAAACTTCGGAATTTCAGAGACATCCGACGCCTAAATCGGCTGAATAAGGCAAAACCTTAGCACAGGCAGCCGGGCTGATACATGGAACTCATCCGACTTTAGCGGCCCTGCACTTTGGAAACTTAGCTTTACAAGTCATGGACTTAACGTCGCAGCCAGGCCTTCGGATTGATCGGTTTGCCGTTCTTGCGAATCTCGAAATACAGCCCGGCATCTGCCTGGCCTCCGCTGTCACCGACATGGCCCAGGACCTCGCCCGGGGCCACCCAATCGCCAACCTCGCGCACCAGGTCCTGATTGTGTCCATAGAGGGTCATATAGCCATCGCCATGCTCCAGGACCATCAGCAGGCCCATACCGTTGAGCCAGTCCGCGAATACCACTCGCCCGTTATGCACCGCGCGTACTTCACTCCCGGAGCTGGCCTTGAGCAAGGTACCCTCCCAGCGCAGCCTGCCGTCGGCGCGCGGCTGACCAAAGCTGTGCAGTACCTTGCCGTCCGTGGGCCAGGGCAGCTGGCCTTTTTCCGTGCCAAAGGCCGCCGCGCCGGCCAGATCGATCTCGGCCATGGCCATGCGCAGTTCCTCCACCAAAGCCTGCAAATCTTCGGCCTGCTGCGTCAGCTGGAGGATCTCACCTTTGCTGCCCTTGATCTTCTGATCAAGGCCGGCAACCAGTTTGGCGCGCTCTGTTCTGGCCGCATCCAGTTCTGCCAGCTGGTCTCGCTGGCTGGCTTCCAGCTTGGCCAGGCGTTCTCCCTCGGCTGCCACAGCCAGAGCCATCGCTGCCAATTCTGCCAGGGTGTCCCGCACACCATCGATGACACCGCTTCTTTGCTGCGTCAGGTAACCGTAGTAGACCAGCTGGCGACCTGCGCTGACCGGATCCTGCTGACTAAGCAACAAACGCAGCCATTCTTCCCGACCGTTCATATACGCCGAGCGTATCTGCGCGGCCAGGGCGGCCTGCTCACCGGCCAGTTCCCGACGCCCTCGCAATTCGTCAGCCTGCAGCGCCTGCAGGCGCTTGTTCGTTTGCTCTACCTGGGCGGCCAGAGACTTGAGGTCCTTACGCGCTTTGGCTGCCGCCAGCTCTGCCTTGCGCAGGGCGCGCACAGATTTGCCCCGATCCGAGACGGAACGCTTCACCTGCTTTTCCAGGTCGCGAATGCGCTCACGCACGCGATCCAGCTCAGCTTCCGGCACGGCACCCTCGGGCTCGGCGCCGACAGGCCCCGGATGCAGGACCAGAAAAATCAAAAGGAATACGACGCAGGGATTCATCGGGCCGGCAGTGTAACGCGGTCGGGCGGCAGGCATCGGCAGAAGGTTATAATTCGCGACCCCCGAGGAGGCGTCCGATGGACCAGATCATAGAGTTTACGAATAACAACCCGCTGCTGGTGACGGCCACCATCGTGATGGCCCTGACGGTGATTTTTTATGAGATTCGCCAGCGCAGCCAGGGTATGGCAGCAGTCAACACAATCCAGGCAGTCCGGTTAATTAATCAGGGCGCGAAGGTAGTGGATGTCCGCGAACAAGACAGCTATGACAGCGGTCACATTGTCGGCGCTATACGGGTGGCCCCCGACGCCCTGAGCGGCGATAAGCGGCTTAAAAAGCAGCGCCCCGTCATCCTGGTCTGCGAGACCGGTGCCAACAGCAGCCGCTGCACCGACGAGCTGCGCAAGGAAGGCTTTGAGAGCGCCTTCAGCCTGAAGGGCGGCCTGAGCGCCTGGCAGCAGGAAAACCTGCCCGTGGTTGCATCGGGCCAGGCCTGAACCATGACAGCCAGACCAGAAATCACTATCTACACCAGGGCCCTCTGTGGCTATTGCTCAGCAGCTCGGGAGCTGCTGGATAGCAAGGGCGCGGATTACCGCGATCTGGACACCACCCTCAACCGGAAATTGCGCGCCGAGATGGAAACGCGCTCTGGTCGGCAAACCGTGCCGCAGATATTCATCGGCGAGCAGCATATCGGCGGCTATGATGATATGGCGGCGCTCGATGCAGCCGGTGAGCTCGACAGCCTGCTCAGCGGTGCATCCGACACCTAACGGATACCAACAAGGATTACTCCATGACTGATGAAACGAGCGCTGCCAAAACCAATGGCAATGGCAATGGCGCCGCCACCCGGCAATTCCTGCTGCAGCAGCTATTCATCAAGGACCTGTCTTTCGAAGCACCCCACGCGCCGGAAATTTTGCTCGAAGCGGCGGGCGAACCCGAGGTCAAATTGAACCTGCGCCATGCAATTCGTCAGCTTGAAGCAGGCGCTTTTGAGGTGGTCCTGCATGTGAGCGTGCATGCGCAACTGAAAGACAAAACGGTGTTCCTTGTGGAACTTGATCAAGCCGGCCTGTTCATGATCCAGGGTTACCCAGAGGAAGAGCAGCGCAAGCTGCTGGGGATCTATTGCCCCAGCACCCTGTTCCCTTACGCCCGCGAGGTTATTTCATCCACGGTAGCCAAGGGCGGATTTGCACCCCTGGTTCTGCAGCCCATCAATTTCGAAGCGCTCTATGCCAAAGCCGCCGCACGACAGGCGGGCAAAGATGCTGTCGAGACGGACGCATGAGTCAAAACGCCGACATTGCAGTTCTGGGCGCCGGATCGTGGGGTACCGCCCTGGCCATTCAGCTGGGCCGCGGTGAAGGCCACGCGATTTTGTGGGGCCGGGCTGATGATGAGCCCGAACGTCTGGCGCGGGAACGCGTGAACGCAAGGTATTTGCCGGATGCCCCGTTTCCTGATGGTTTGCAGATAGAAGCGGACCTGACCCGCGCGCTGGCCACCCGGGATGTGTTGGTGGTGGTACCAAGCCACGCCTTCAGATCCCTGCTGCTGGAAATCCAGCCCCATTTGCGCAGCGAGCAGCGCGTGGCATGGGCGACTAAAGGCTTCGAGCAGAAGACGGGGCTGTTACCTCACCAGATATCTCGGGAAGTGCTCGGCGACGGGCTGCCCCTGGCCGTTTTGTCCGGACCGACTTTTGCCACGGAAGTGGGTGCGGGGCTGCCGACAGCCATGACCGTAGCCGCCACGGATGCGCAGTTTGCCGCGGATATGGCAGCACGCATTGCCGGCCCCAAATTCCGTGCCTATACCTCCAAGGACCTGGTCGGTGTGGAAGTCGGTGGCGCGGTTAAAAACGTACTGGCCATTGGAGCGGGTATGTCCGATGGGCTGGACTACGGGGCGAACACGCGCATCGCCCTGATTAGCCGAGGTCTGGCCGAGATGCGCCGCCTGGGTGTGGCGCTCGGCGCCCATCCGGATACTTTCCTGGGATTGTCGGGCATGGGCGACCTGGTACTGACCTGCACCGATAACCAGTCGCGTAATCGTCGCATGGGTCTGGCCCTGGCCCAGGGCCGCTCACCTGAGGAAGTTGCGCGGGAAATCGGCCAGGTGGTCGAGGGCGTTTATGCGGCCAAAGCCGTGCACGATGTTGCCCGCCGCGTCGGCGTGGAGATGCCCTTGTGCGAGCAGGTCTATCGAATTCTTTATGACGGTCAGCCGGTAGCCGATGCCATCACTGAACTGCTCAGCCGGGACTTGCGCGAAGAAGCTGACCAGCACCCGACTGACTAGCTGCCATCGGTGAAGCCTTGCTGACGCCAGGCTTCGAAGGCAATGACTGCCGCCGCATTAGAAAGATTAAGACTGCGATTGTCAGGGCGCATCGGAATTCTCAGGATTTGAGAGGGCGGCTGTTCCGCCAGCACTTCCTCGGGCAAGCCCCGGGTTTCCGGTCCGAACAGGAAGGCATCACCGGGCGTGTAACGGGGCTCTGTGTAGAGCCGTCCGCCTCGGGTCGATACGGCAAACAAGCGCAGTGGCGCCACTGCTGTCAGGCATTCGGCCAGGGATTCATGGGCCGTCAGGGCCGCGTACTCGTGATAGTCCAGGCCGGCCCGTCGCAGCTCCCTGTCATCCAGACGAAAGCCCAAAGGCCTGACCAGGTGCAGCTGGCAGCCCGTATTCGCGCACAGGCGTATGATGTTGCCCGTATTCGGCGGTATTTCCGGCTGGTAAAGAATCAGGTGAAACATTGAGCGAAACCTTCGATGACCAGACACTGGCAGTAGATTTCTGCGGTCTGACTCTCAACTCTCCCATCGTGCTGTTATCGGGTTGCGTGGGCTTTGGAGAAGAGTACACGCGTGTTGCGGGCTTCTCTAATCGAGACGCCGGCGCCATTGTTCTCAAGGGCACCACCCTGGCGCCGCGGCTGGGCAACGCCGCTCATCGGATTTACGAAACGCCCATGGGCATGCTCAATGCAATTGGCCTGCAAAATCCCGGGACGGATCGGGTGGTTCAGGAAATTTTACCCAGTCTGGATTTCACGGAGACGCGTTTTATAGCCAATGTCTGCGGCTCCACAATTGAAGAGTACGCAGAGGTTTGCAGGCGCTTCGATGATTCGCCCATCGATGCAATCGAGATCAATATTTCCTGCCCGAATGTGAAAGAAGGTGGCGTGTCCTTCGGCAATTACCCGGATGCCTCGGCACAAGTGATCACGGCATGCCGGGCCGCAACCAGTAAACCTATCATTGCCAAATTGTCACCCAATCAGACAGACATTCAGGAAAACGCGAGGCGTTGTATTGAAGCGGGGGCCGATGCGCTTGCCGTCATTAACACCGTCATGGGAATGGCCATTGACGCGGAAAGCCGTCAGCCCATCATCGCCAACATTCAGGGCGGTCTGTCCGGCCCGGCCATCAAGCCCATCGCCCTGCTTAAAGTAAAGCAAGCTTATGAAGTCGCCGGCCCGCTGAATATTCCCATCATCGGCCAGGGTGGCATCTGCAACGCAACGGACGCTCTGGAGTTCATCATTGCGGGCGCCTCAACCGTCGGTATTGGCACGGCACTTTTTTATGACCCGCTCGTGTGTCGCGATATCAATGCCGGCATCGCTGATTATCTGCGCCGGCATGACATTGACCGGGTAGCCGACCTGGTTGGCAGTCTGCACCTGGGTGATGATGAACTCGTCGCCTGCGGCTAAGCCGACTTAGTCATCCAGCCCCAGTTCCTTGATTTTCCGGCTGAGGGTATTGCGCCCCCAACCTAGCAGCCGCGCCGCTTCCTGACGACGCCCGCCCGAACGAGCCAGCGCCGATCTAATCAGGGTGCGCTCGAACGCCGGCAAAGCCACTTCCAGCAGCGGTTCATTCGCCGCTTGATCCAGTTCCCTGTCTGCCCAGCGCGCCAGCAGATTGATCCACTCCGCACCGGCACCGCCCTCGGCTCCCGGCCCGCCAAATTCTTCCGGCACATCATCAAGCTGGATCCTGCTGCCCGGCGCGGTCACTGTGAGTCGGCGGCAGGCGTTGATGAGCTGGCGAACATTGCCAGGCCAGTCGAAAGCCTGCAGCGCACCCAGAGCCTCAGCCGTCAGGTCTTTGGCCTCTGTGCCCAGCTCGACAGCGGCATTACTCAAGTAGTGTTCCAGCAATAACGGAATATCTTCCCGGCGGTCACGCAAGGCGGGCGTTCTGATGTGGATCACATTGAGACGGTGGAACAGATCTTCGCGAAAACGTCCGGCGCTGACGGCCGCCGCCAGATCCTGATTCGTGGCAGCAATGACGCGAACATCCACACGCACGGTCGCCTGCCCACCCACGCGGTAAAACTCATCCTCGGCCAGCACACGCAACAGGCGCGTTTGCAGGGCGAGGGACATATCGCCAATCTCATCCAGGAACAAAGTACCGCCGTCCGCCTGTTCAAAGCGACCGATGCGACGGCTGTCGGCCCCGGTAAAAGCACCCCGTTCGTGGCCGAAGAGTTCCGATTCCAGCAGCTCTGAAGCAATGGCCGTGGTATTCAGGGCCACGAAAGGCCGGGCGGCGCGGGGACTGTGATCATGCAAAGCCCGGGCGACCAGCTCTTTGCCGGTACCCGACTGGCCGGTTATCAGGACGGTCATGCTGGAGCGCGCCAGTCTTCCGATGGTGCGAAAGACTTCCTGCATAGCCGGCGCTTCACCGATCATGCTTGGCAAAGATGACACCCCATTGGCCGGTGCGGCTTTCTCTCCACCCGCCATCGCCGCGCGACGCACCAGCGTGATGGCCTCATCAACGTCGAAGGGCTTGGGCAAATACTCGAAGGCCCCACCGGAATAGGCGGCTACCGCCGTATCGAGATCGGCGTGCGCGGTCATCACGATCACAGGAAAGCTCAGGCCCAGGCGCTGAAGCTGGTCCATCAGTGCAACGCCATCCATACCCGGCATACGAACATCCGTGATCAGCACATCGGGTTGCTCACTGCCCAGGTTGTCCAGTAACTGCAGAGGGCTCTCAAAGCACCGTGTTGCCATGCCGTCAGCTTGCAGAGCTTTGTCCAGTACCCAACGGACGGATGAGTCGTCATCAACAACCCAGACATTCGGCGTGACGATCAACCGAGTTCTCCTTCCAGGGGAAAGCGCAGGCTGAAAACCGTTCGGCCGGGTTCGGATTCGAACTCCACCAGTCCCCGGTTACGATTGACCAGGTCCTGAGCCATGGGCAAGCCCAGTCCCGTGCCGTCGTCGCGCCCACTGACCAGGGGATAAAACACCGAGTCCGCGAGATCCGGCGAAATACCCGGGCCGTCATCCTCCACTTCGATACTGGCCACCAGCCGATGTCGATTGCGGCCCAGCACATGGCCCGTCAAGGCGCGCGTGCGCAAGCGAATCACACCGGCATCACCCACCGCCTGGACGGCGTTGCGGACGATGTTCAGCAAGGCCTGTAATAACTGATCCGGGTCGGCACTGAAAGCCGGGAGGCTGGGATCGTAATCCCGTTCGAAACGCACCCCGGGTGGACAATCAGCTTCCATGAGTAGCAGCACTCGCTCGGTGGTTTCATGAACATTACTGATGACACTGCGCGGCACGCTGATGGGACCCAGTAAACTGTCGGTGAGGGCAACCAGGCGATCAGCTTCCGCAATAATCACTTCGGTGTACTCACGCAAACCGGGGTCCGGCAGCTGTCGCTCCAGCAACTGGGCAGCACCGCGCAAACCACCGAGCGGGTTACGCACCTCGTGGGCGAGTTGCCGAATGATGCGCCGGCTCGCGCCATGCTTGGCCATCAGCGCCTGCTCACGATCCAGTTGCTGCCATGCCGAGGCATCCAGCATCTCGACGATGAAAGTCTCCGGCTCGGCTGGCCAGGGCGAGACGCGACTGGACACCATGACTGACGGCCGGTCAACGTGCGTCAATTCCAGGTTCAGGGTCTGGCCGAAAGAACTGCCTGCGACGACGGCTCGGCCTATCAGGGACTGGAGTTCATCCAGGCCGGGATCAAGTTCAGCGCAAACGCGGCCGATCGCGCGTTGGGTGCTCTGCCCCAGTAGTAATTCGGCGGCGGGATTCATGTAGCGAATCCGGCCTACACGGTCCACCAGCACCAACGCGGTGCTGAGATGCTCAAGGAGCTCCTGGCCTTTCAGGGTCGCGACGGTAAAGGGGTCGGAATCGGTCTGTTGGCCGGATTGTTGGGATTCAGAATGGACGTTTGCTGAACCGAGAAGGTCCTCGGCTGAGTCTTGATCAATACCTGGCCCGTCACGTCGCGAATCTCCGCTCGCAATACGTGCACCCCCCGACCCAGCTCCGTCAGGGTCACCTGCAGCCGGTTCCTGCGCATATCCGGCACGGCCTCGTCGTCCAGATAGAGACTGACCTGATGGCCGGTCTGAAGCCTCGGCTGCAGCCGCATGGAGACGTCGAGTTGACCCTCGATGTTCCAGAGGACTTCCTCCTGCCCTGGATTGACGAACTCGAATTCCTCGTAGCGGAATGCGGCTTCGTCGGTCCCGGCGGTGGTGGTGCTCCTGCGACTGGCCCGGGGCTGCACTTGTGGTGCTGAGAAAGTCTGTGCATCAGGCAAATCGACTTTCTCGGCTCCCTCCTGGGGAAGATCGGAAAAATGGACTACGCCATCTTCGTCGACCCACCGAAAAACCTCGGTGTTGGCCAAGGCCATACCAGTTAGCAGGCAAGCTAGTAATGCAAGGCTGCGCATACCTGAATCTTAGCGCAAACCTGGCGTAAACGCCTGTCAAAAAGTCCCGACCCGGATGGTCGGGACCTTGACAGACGGCCAGTACTCAGAGGCTGTAGTACATCTCGAATTCCACCGGGTGGGTGCTCATCCGAAGTTTCGTTGCCTCTTCGTTCTTCAATTCGATGTAGCCATCAATGAGATCGTTTGAGAACACATTGCCTGCGGTCAGGAACGCGCGATCGCGATCCAGAGCCTCAAGAGCTTCATCCAATGTGAAGCAAACTGTTTTCAGTTCAGCTTCTTCTTCCGGCGGCAAGTCATACAGATCCTTATCCATGGGATCACCAGGATGAATCTTGTTCTGAATACCGTCGATACCGGCCATCAACATGGCAGTAAACGCCAGGTAAGGATTGGCCATGCTGTCGGGGAAACGAATTTCCATGCGACGCGCTTTGGGGTTCGCCACATAGGGAATCCGAATCGATGCAGACCGGTTACGAGCCGAATAAGCCAGCAGCGTAGGTGCTTCGAAGCCTTTGACCAGACGCTTGTAGCTATTGGTCGAGGGATTCGTAAAGGCGTTCAGCGCGCGAGCGTGCTTGAGGATGCCGCCAATGTAATACAGCGCCGTCTCCGATAAGCCACCATAGGCGTCGCCCGTGAAGATGTTCTTGCCGCCCTTGGACAGAGACTGGTGAACATGCATGCCGCTGCCGTTGTCGCCAACGAGAGGCTTGGGCATGAAGGTCGCCGTCTTGCCGTAGCCGTGGGCCACGTTCTGCACCACGTACTTCAGCAGCTGCACTTCGTCTGCCTTACGAACCAGCGAAGCAAATTCTGCACCGATCTCGCACTGGCCTGCGGTGGCCACTTCATGATGGTGTACTTCAACGGTCAGTCCCATTTCTTCCAGCGCCAGGCACATGGCCGAGCGGATGTCATGGAGCGAGTCGACCGGAGGCACGGGGAAGTAGCCGCCCTTCACGCCGGGTCGGTGGCCCATGTTGCCGGCATCACGTTCGGCGGAAGAATTCCATGAAGCTTCCGAAGAATCGACGGAATAGAAAGCACCCTGGATGTCAGCGTGGTATTTCACATCGTCGAACACGAAAAATTCATTTTCCGGACCGAAGTAGGCATCGTCAGCAATACCCGTGGATTTCAGGTATTCGATAGCCTTGGATGCGGTACTACGCGGGCAACGATCGTAGGGCTGCATGGTTGAAGGTTCGACCACGTCGCAACGAATGTTAACCGTGGAGTCTTCTGTGAAAACGTCCACGACAGCCGAACCGGGATCCGGCATCAGGATCATGTCCGACTCGTTAATGCCCTTCCAGCCGGCGATTGACGAACCGTCAAACATCTTGCCGTCTTCGAAGAAACCTTCATCAATGGTGTGGGTTGGCACGGTTACGTGCTGTTCCTTGCCACGGGTGTCCGTGAAGCGCAGATCGACGAACTTCGCTTCTTTTTCTTTTAGCAGGCTGAGTACATCAGCGGGTGTCATTTCCTTCCCTCCAAGAGCGCTCATAAATAAATAGTCGGCAGTACCAGGCGCTTAAGTGGAGCCCCTGCCGATACAGTTCTGCGGAAGACTTTTGGGTCAGCATTGAACTGGCCCCGGGTAATTGCACAAAGCGTGCCACTTAGACGAGCAATCTAATTGCTTGTTTTAATTAAGTATTTTATTAAAGCCGCCCCAATTCCTGCGCTATTATAGTGCGTCTGGGCGCCGATGTGCACCAATACAGGGCATCCCTGGCGGCGCTTCACCACCCAATGGATGAGCCAAACGGCGCTATACTCCCGCGCTTTTCCGGAATCCCCGTCGTGCCCGCGAAGCAACCCGCCACTTTCCAGGACCTTATTCTGGTCCTGCAGCAATACTGGGCGCAGCAAGGCTGCGCCGTGCTGCAGCCCTATGACATGCCCATGGGAGCAGGCACCTTTCATGCTGCCACTTTTTTACGATCTATCGGGCCAGAGCCCTGGAGCGCCGCCTACGTGCAGCCGAGCCGGCGACCAACGGACGGCCGCTATGGCGACAACCCGTTTCGTCTGCAGCACTACTATCAGTTTCAGGTCGTCATCAAACCGTCGCCGGATGATATTCAGGATCTCTATCTGAATTCCCTGCGCGCACTGGGTATTGATCCCCTGGTCCACGACATCCGTTTTGTGGAAGACAACTGGGAATCCCCGACCCTGGGAGCCTGGGGCCTGGGTTGGGAGGTTTGGCTTAACGGCATGGAGGTCACTCAGTTCACTTACTTTCAACAAGTAGGCGGGCTGGATTGCCGGCCAGTAACGGGTGAAATCACCTACGGCCTGGAGCGCATTGCAATGTATTTGCAGGGCGTGGACAGTGTCTTTGACCTGGTCTGGACCGATGGTGAGTTCGGTCGCATCAGTTACGGTGATGTGTTCCATCAGAATGAAGTCGAGATGTCCCGGTATAACTTTGAGGCGGCTGATACGGCGCTGCTGTTCAGGCGCTTCGATGATGCCGAGGCAGAGTGTCGCCGGCTCATCGAAGCTGGACTGACGCTGCCCGCCTATGAACAGGTGCTGGAAGCCTCGCACAGTTTTAATCTACTCGACGCACGACAAGCTATCTCTGTGACAGAACGTCAGCGCTTTATCCTGCGCGTGCGCGAACTCGCACGCCTGGTTGCCCGGGCGTACTACGACAGTCGGGAAGCCCTGGGCTTTCCCATGACCCAATCAGCGTCCAGCGCGGCCTGATCAGAATTAAGGTCTGCTCATGATGAACGCAGAAACTGCGGATTTTCTGGTGGAGATCGGGACGGAAGAATTGCCGCCCAAGGCGCTGCCACGCCTGGAAGCTGCATTCGCGAACGCCACCCTCGCGGGCATCAAGGCTGCAGGCCTGAACCACGGTGAAACTCAATCCTTCGCGACCCCTCGACGCCTGGCCCTGCTGGTACGAGATTTGGAACTTGAACAGGCCACGCGTGAAATAGAGAAACGCGGCCCGCCTGTCAAAGTCGCGTTCACTGATGACGGCACGCCCACGCGCGCCGCTGAGGCCTTTGCTCAAGGTTGCGGTGTCAGCGTGGCTGCGTTGGAACGCGAAAGCACCCCGAAGGGGGAATGGCTTTATTACCGCGGCACCGAAGCCGGTCAACCCAGTGCCGTGCTGCTGCCGGAAATCGTTACTCAGGCCCTCGCCAAACTCCCGATTCCCAAGCGCATGCGCTGGGGTGCAGGTGAAGCAGAGTTTGTCCGACCGGTGCACTGGCTGACCCTGCTTTTAGGGGACACCACGGTCGATGCACAGATCATGGGGCAGACCGCCACGGCCGCAACGCGCGGTCACCGATTCTTAAGCCCGGATCCCCTGCCGCTGCAGCAGCCTGGCGACTACCAGGCCGCCCTTGAAACACACGGTCATGTGCTGCCCGTTTTTAGCGCTCGGCGCGATCGCATCCTCGCCGATGCGGCGGCCGCCGCCGTCGCGGTAGGCGGGAACGCGGTGCTGAATCCCGATGTGGTGGACGAAGTGACCGCCCTGGTGGAATGGCCGGTGGCCCTCACAGGCCGCTTCGATGAACAGTTCCTGGAACTGCCCGAAGAGGTCCTGATCTCAACCTTGCAGGACCACCAGCGTTA
>JBPCXH010000113.1:0-13464 GCA_051008735.1 Gammaproteobacteria bacterium
GCCGGCGGACCGGGTGGCATCGAGGTCATCGAAGTCTTCTGGTACGGCTGTCCGCACTGCTTCAGCTTTGATCCCGTCATCAATGGCTGGGAAGAAGAACTGCCGGCCGACGTCAGCTTCGTCAGACTGCCCGTGATGTGGAATCCGACGAATGAAATTCACGCCCGCATGTATTACACAGCCGAAGCTCTGGGCAAGCTGGACCAGCTACACACGGCATTTTTCAATGCCTTGCATCGTGATGGTCTGAGCCTGACCCGCGAAAACGACATTCGTAAATTCTTTGTCCAGAACGGCGTCAGCGAAGCAGATTTCGATAAGGCCTTTCGTTCCTTTTCCGTCGAAAGCAAACTCAAGCGAGCCCGCGACCTGACACAGCGCTACCGCATCCGCAGCGTGCCGGTCATCGTGGTGGACGGTAAATACGTCGTCGACGGTCCGGAGATCAAGAGCTTCCAGGATATGCTTTCGGTCACGGACGAACTGGTCGAACGCGAACGCATCAGCCTCTGATCCGACTCCTGTTCGGAGCCACAGTCGCTTAAACGGCGCCGGCTGCCCTGGACGGCGGCTGGTGAGTGCCTGCACTGGCGCAGGCCTCGCAGTTCACCCAGCCCGAATCGCCGTCGCGGTAGTGCTCTTTCTTCCAGATGGGCACCCGCTGTTTGACCTCGTCGATAATGTACCGACAGGCTTGAAAAGCCGCATCCCGATGATGTGAACTGACCCCAACCCAGACAGCGCGCTGACCCAGCTCAAGCTCGCCGACGGCGTGAACGCAACTGGCATGTTCAATCTCGAAGCGTGCACAGGCTTCAGCAATGATGCGTTCGCCTTCCTTGATACCGAGGCTTTCATAGGCTTCATATTCAAGGCGCAGAACTTCGCGACCTTCGTTGTGGTCACGCACCCAGCCTTCAAAACTCACAAAGCCGCCGCAGGTTTGGTCCGTCAGTTGAGCCTGGTAATCCTCAGGCGCCACGGAACCGGTGACAAAACGAAAGTCGCTCATCCGCCGGCCACCGGGGGGATGAAGACGACGGAATCGCCATCCGCGAGCCGGGTCTGCCAGTCACCGAATTCATCATTAACCGCCACTTTCAACTGTCCTATTGACGGAAACCCATAACGCTCGTTCAATTCGGCAAACAGCTCATCCACGTTTTGTGCCCCGGTACTGAAATTTTCACTGCCGCGACCCGTGTGCTCACGCAGCACGGCAAAATATTCGATACGGATGGTTTTCATAGCCTGAGAACGTTACACGGCGCGCAGCCGCGCTGACAAGCGCCGCTTCAGCCACGCCCCTGGAGATCGCCTGGCTCGTCGACATCCCAGGCCGCGGCAGGTAACTCCACCGCCGTCACGCCGACAGAGCCCCGCAGCAGGGAGCGGGCGCCCCGATCGCCCTGCAGTTGCTTCAGAGCCGGCCAGTGACTGCGAGGAAAGATGGCCGGCACGCCGGTGTGGCCTTCATAGGCAGCCGCCGCAGGCTGCTCGGCCTGTTGCTGCCAAGCGTCGATCAGGGCAACAAAGTCCGCCGTCTTGATACCCGGCTGATCCGCCAGGGCGATCAGTGCTGCCGATGTCGACGCGCCCAGTTGGTCAAGACCCCGGCCAATGGAAGAACCCATCCCGGCTCGCCAGCCGGGGTTATAGACACAGCGGACAGGCTCACCCGCCAAGGCCCTGGCCACCTCTTCCTGATAGGCCCCGGTCACGACCACCACACCCGCAGGACAAGCCGGGGCCAGGGCCCGGACAGCGCGCACCACCAGGGCGAGACCGTCGAGCTGCGCCAGCTGCTTGGCCGCGCCAAATCGCTGCGCCGCACCGGCAGCCAGCACCAGCCCTGCCAGGCCGGAATTCGCCGATTTAGACGCCTGCTCCATGAACCGAGACTAGAGCCTGACAGCTGCGCGAGCAAAGCCACGGCCGGGAACCTGCCCCCTTTCCTGGTCAATCCGTGTTTTCCACTGGCCCTTGCGCGCATCAGCGGTTCACCCATTTTGCTTTCTCTGCTTATATAGCCTCAGGAATTCAGTTAGGGAGGCGCCTGATGGCCAGTCAAAAAATTCTGGTGGTGGTTGACCCAACCGCTGCTGAACAACCGGCGGTAACCCGGGGTCTGGCTTTATGCCGTTCCCTTGGCTGCGACCTGGAATTACTCATCTGTCATTACGATTCCCAATTTGCCGGCCGTGATTTTCTGATCGCCACGGAACGAGAGGCCTTGCGTGAACAGTCCCTGCGCCATCAACTGGGTTATCTCAATTCCCTGCGTGAAAAGATGGCGACCGATGACATTAAAGTCACGATTCGAGCTGTCTGGGATAAACCCCTGGCCGATGCTCTCGTGCGCGTAGCCCTGCGCGAAGAACCCAGGCTGGTACTCAAAGACACGCATCACCACAGCGGTATTGCTCGCACTCTGTTCACCATCACGGACTGGCAACTGATCCGCGCCCTGCCGGTGCCCCTGTGGCTGGTGAAAAAGCCGGAGCAGCAGGACACGACCGTACTCGCCGCGGTCGACCCCAGTCATGAACACGACAAACCGGCGAGCCTGGACAGGACGGTGCTGGAGCAGGCAACGGCTGTTGCCGGCCGCGAAGAGCGACAACTACACGTGTATCACGGCTATGACGCCCTGACGGATATAGCCAAAGCGGGCGCTTTCTCCCTTGCGCCGTCACCGATTCCGGTGACTGAGATTAACGCCCGGGTAAAAACAGATCACGAGCAGGCATTCGCGGAACTGATGACCGGTCAGAACTTGCCGCCTGCCCAGGCCCATGTGCTGCCCGGTGCGCCGGCCGAAATCCTGCCCGCGCTGGCCCGCGAGATAAACGCGGGCCTGGTGGTCATGGGCGCCATCGCACGCGGCCCCTGGGAACGGGTTGCCATCGGCAGCACGGCCGAACGAGTTCTCGATCAATTGCCCTGCGATGTACTGATCGTGAAGCCAGCCGGCTTCGTCAGCCCCGTCACTTACAAAGCCCAGTCCGCCGATTTCCTTGAACTGAGCCAATAGACTGCCGGCATACGCGGCGCTGACTGGTAGTGCCGGCAGCCGGCGTTGTATCGTTGTCTGGCTATGTCGACTGACCCTAAACAAGGCGCGAAAACTTCGCAGCAAGCCGATAGCTTGACGGATGTGGAGTTCAGTGCCGCGGAATTCGATGCCCTTCTTAATGCGGCCGTGGACGGCATTATCGTCACCAATCGAGACGGCCTCATTCTTCGCATGAATTCCGCCGCAGAAATTATGTTCGGTTTTGCTGCCGCGGACGTTGTCGGCAAGAGCGTCGCGATCATCATGAACACGCGCGATGCTCGTGCTCACGATGACTATATGGACAACTACATGCGCACGGGCGAGCGAAAAATCATCGGCATCGGTCGCGAAGTGGTAGCCAAGCATCGCGACGGACATGAGTTCCCCGTGGACCTCGCCATCGGTGAAGCACGCGTCAAGAATGAGTTGCGCTTCGTCGGTCTGATTCGAGACCTCACCAGGCAAAAGCTGGCTGAAGAAGAAGCCCTGCGGCAACGTGAACAGATGAATCATGTGAGTCGCCTGACAACCATGGGCGAAATGGCCGCCGCCATGGCTCATGAGCTCAATCAGCCGCTGAGTGCCATTTCCAATTACACGGCAGCCTGTACCCGCTTGCTGGATCAGGGGGATGAAAGCCGTCGTGATGTGGACAGGGCGCTGGACCAGATCAGTGTGCAGGCCCATCGCGCAGCCGAAATCATTCAGCGCATGCGCGACTTCGCCCGCAGCCGCGAGTCCGGCCAGCAAGCCGTCGAGATTCGTGACCTGATTCTGGCCGTCTTACCCCTGGCCAGGATGGATGCGCGCGCGAATCATGTGGACTTGAGAATTCGCCTGGAGAAGGATCTGCCGACGATCAACGCGGACGAAATCCAGATTCAGCAGGTATTACTGAACCTGGTTCGCAACGGTATTGATGCCATGAAGAAAGTCGACGAGGCCAGCCGCCGGCTTGATTTGCGCGTTTGGATGGAAGACCAGGACCATGTGCGCATCGGTGTTACCGACCGCGGCCATGGCGTCAGTGACCAGGCAGCCGAACAATTATTCACCCCCTTTTTTACCACTAAAGATGCCGGCATGGGCATGGGCCTTGCTATCAGCCGTTCCATCGTCACCGCCCACGGGGGTAAACTGTCGTACTTCAACAATCCGGTGGTAGGCGCAACATTTTTTCTGATCCTGCCCACCAAGGCTGACTAGAGGCATGGCTCAAGCCACGGTTTTTGTCATCGATGACGATCAGGCCGTGAGGGATTCTCTCGGCATGCTGCTGCGATCCATGAAGATTGACGGCCAGCTGTTCGCGTCCGCCCAGGAATTTCTTGACGCCTACGATGCAAGCTGGAATGGCTGCATCGTGCTGGATATCCGTATGCCCGGCATGAGTGGCATGGAACTGCACCGACACCTGGTCGATCAGCAACTGAGTATGCCGGTGATTTTCGTCACCGGTCACGGTGATGTACCCATGGCCGTCGAGGCGATGCACAACGGTGCCTTTGATTTCATCCAGAAACCCTATCGGGACCAGGACCTGCTGGATCGCATTAATCAGGCCATGAGCTGGGATGAAGCCCACCGATCAGAAGAAAATCGAAAACGCAGTCTGCAGGAATGCTACGAGACTCTGACTCCGCGGGAACGCGAAGTCATGGAATGCGTGGTTCGCGGCCTGGCTAATAAAGTCATCGCGATGGACCTGGAACTAAGTCAACGGACGGTGGAAATTCATCGTGCCCGAGTCATGGAGAAGATGTGCGCGCGCTCTCTTGCGGAGCTGGTACGCATGTCTATATTGATGCAGCAACAAGACTGAGCATAGCGAGAAAACAAATGACGATGAACTCTAAGGAACAGGAAAAAATCCGCGAACGATTGATGCAGGAAAAACGCGAGCTGACAAAACGAGTCGATCGCATTCATGCTCATGCTCGCGAACCCCTGGAAGCGGATTCATCAGAGCAGGCAGCGCAACTGGGTAATGTCGCCGTGGTTTCCGCCCTTGAAACTGAAGCGATTGAAGAAATTGCTGAAATTGATGCGGCTCTGCAGAAACTGGACAACGGTCGCTACGGCATCTGCGTTGGTTGCGGAGAAGAGATCAGTCCCCAGCGGCTGGAAGCCAGGCCGGCTTGCACCGAGTGCGTGGACTGTGCGGAGATTCACGATGCCTGAATTCTTCAGCCAGCGCGGAACAGCATCCCGAGGTCTCGCAGACCTTTAAACTCCAGAACATTAGCACTGGGGTCCTGCACGAAAAAAGTTCCTTGTTCGCCCGCCTGGCCGGAGAATCGAGTACGGGGACCCAGCAGGAAGTCGACGCTGGCTGCCCGCAGTTGCTCAGACAGAGCCTGCCATTCGTGGATCGGCAGAACCACGCCGAAGTGCGGCACCGGCACCGCGTCACCATCAACGAGATTCAGCGCGCCGGCAGTCAACCCGGTTGCCGTTGCGCTTAGATGGCAGACCAATTGATGACCGTAGAGATTAAAATCGACCCAGGTGGCATCACTGCGACCTTCAGGGCATTTCAGGATACCGCCGTAGAAGTCGCGGGCAGTATCCAGATCATGGACGGGGACGGCGAGGTGAAACGGCCGCGCCGGGCTATCCGCGGCCTCATGCCTCCCAGTCATAGGGATCCCACGCAATCGGAGATTCCCGCAAATACCGGCTTAACAGATCTATAAACTCGACGTCCGACAAAG
The DNA here is from genome assembly GCA_051008735.1 of Gammaproteobacteria bacterium. Taxonomy (GTDB): domain Bacteria; phylum Pseudomonadota; class Gammaproteobacteria; order Steroidobacterales; genus J054. Next base: position 5,773 of record JBPCXH010000113.1, read on the forward strand.
CCGAGGCGTCCACCCCGTCCAGGTAACAGCGCGGTGCCACGTCAGTTACCGGCTCCGCACACCAGGTGCCGGGCGCGGTCTCGCAAGCATTCAAGGCATCGGCCAGCCCGACCAGATCAACACGCAAGGCCGGACGCCTGGATGCAAGCTGCACCCAGCTTTCATAGCGGTACTGGAACTCATAACGCCGGGCCTGAATACGCAGCAGTCGATTGCACTGGGTCGACTGATGGATAGCGAAGGGATGAATCACCGCGCTTTCCGTCTGCAGATAACGGGAAACCCGCTGTGCTGTGAGGGCCTCAGGGATGCGCACGATCGCCAGATCCAGCTCGGATATCTCCTGAATCTGAACCGTACCGTCGGCCAGCCGGCGCAAGCTCGCTTCCAGATGGGCATCCTGAGACTCCCAGAAAACCTTATGGCCCGGCAGGTCATCGAGAATGCCGGGCAAAACTTCGAGCATGGCTGTATACAGCCGCGCGGCTCGCCGGCGATCACAGACAGCAAATGTATCGGCTGGTAAGGGTGAGGTCGTGGGGTCGGCGAATGCTTCAATCGTGAAAGCCAAACGCGCCGCATCCCGTTGCTCGAAAATTCCGAAATCCCCCGCTCGGGAGGCATCAATCAGCAGCTCGCGATATGCCAGCGCAGTGGCCGGATGCACCAGGGCGAACATGCTGAACAAGCCGTCTTCGTCGAAATGACTGTTGGAGATCGCCCCGATATCCCGGTGCAGATCGGGACGATCAAGATAGGCGAAAGCAATGGCGGTGGAGGTATCGCGCTTGAGCTCATCGGGCGTCTGGTTGTTTGGCCAATGAGACAGGGTCAGCTCGGTCGCCTTCTGAGGCGGACCGTCCACGATCACATTCGGCCGATCACCCAGTTCAGTGTAGGGCACGAACTGAGGTGCAACCGGCAGGGAGGCCGGCGAAGTGCTGGCGGCGGTAGCGGGCACGCGGGCGGCTCAGCCGGGATCCTGGCGGGCGCGCGCAATCCGGCAGCCGATCCAGGCAACAAAGGTCAGGGCGATGACGCCCAGCAAAAGATACTGGGGCGCCGCCAGGTATTCACGCTGGGGTGCCACCTCTTCTGGCAATACCGCACGCCACAGGTACCAGACTGTACCCATGATTGCCGGTATCCAGGTTGGCCAGAGCGCGATCCACTGGCCAGCACGCACCCGGTTGGCACCGCGAAGTAACAGGCCTGAAACCAGCCCGCCCAGCAACATGGGAATCACATTGATTCCGGCGACTGCAATCAGAGTATCCAGACGCGGCCCGAAACAAATCAGCGCGCCCAGGACTGCCGCTGCAGGCAGCATTACCATCCCGGCAAGATTCAGTTTTCCGTATCCAGTCATGCTCGATTGCTCTTATGTTTCGCTAACAGGGCAGGGCCCACGGCAGGCACCTGCCCGGGCGCTTATTTTATGGAACCTTCGTCGCAAGTTGAAATCCACTTTCATCGCTTGGCCACATGCCGTCATAACAAAAGGCTTCCAGGCTGTGCAGCCGGCCATCTCTGACATCCACCAGGAACTCGGCGCCGCCCGGCAGGGCCTGATGCGTGCCGGCCACCGCCCCTAATCGCACTGCGGCATCGGCTTTGGGCGCGCCCGGCGGCAGGCGTAACCGGGTCATGAAGCCCACCCCGCTGTAAGTGCGCGAGACCACTTCGGCCTGCGCCAGCTGCGCCTGCCAGTCCGCATCCCCTGCCGGCAGCGCGACCTTGAGCACGGCTTGCTCTAATTCACTCAGTGCCGGGGTCTCCGGAATATCGCCGGTAACGGATACTCGCATCAGCCTGCTCCGGACTGTTCCTGGGAGCAGGAGTTTAACAAGACCAGCAGAGCACCATAAAAGGCGTCCGGATTATCCTGCATCGGAAAATGTGCCGCTGCCTCGATTTCGACGACTTGCTGCGAAGGCAGCGCGCTCAATTCCGGCAGGTGTCGATTGTCAGCTCCGTAAACAAACCAGGCCGGGCAGGGAGCCGCGTTGAAACGAGCCAGCATTTCGCCACTGCCCGCCCAGTGCATCAGTGACACAGCACTGCGGTGAAAGGCCACGGGATCAGCATGACCTGCATCGAAAGACACGCGAGGATCCGTGGCCACACGGCGACGAAAAGGCTGGAGAAATTCGGCTTCAAAACCGGCTTCGGGAAGCCTCGAGGCTTCAGCAGCCACGCCGCAACTTTCGGCCACCAGACGCGGCTCCACCAACACCAGGCTGGCCAGACGCGAGAGCATGCGCGTATCCAGCAGCAAGGCCGCCGTACCGCCCATGCTGTGAGCCACCAGGTGGACCCGACGCGAGGCACGCTGGTCGAGCACACTGGCCAGAACCCGGGCCTGCTGCCGGAGGTCATAACTGAAGTCCTCCGGCCTGGGTGAACGACCAAAGCCTGGCAAATCCAAAGCCAGCAATGACCAGTCGCGGAATTCCGGGCGGGACCAGAGCTGAGAAAAACTGTTCTTGGAGCAGCCCAGACCATGCACGAGCAGCAGCAGATCTTCGCTGCCTGTCTCACGAGACCAGGCCGCCAGGCGAAAGTGCTGGCCTGCTGCCGACACCGGCACGACGATCTCCGGGACAGGGGCCATGGGGTCGCCTTTAGCTGTCTACATGTCCGAGATCGCGACCGGGCGCAATACGGTCACGCAATCTCTGCTTGAGTTCCTTGGCTTCAGGAAAGCGGCCTTCGGTCGCCCGCGACCAGAGAGCGTCACCATTGAGGCGCACCTCGAAAATGCCGCCCTCGCTGCCAGGCCGCAAGGAAACTTCATCCAGCTCCTGCTCAAAAGTGGTAAGCAATTCCTGAGCCAGCCACGCGGCCCTCAGCAACCACTTGCAGCCCGTGCAGTACTCAATTTCTATTTTTGCGCTCATGCCGCCCCCTGATCATCACTGTTTTAATCAATCTGCTGCATATCCTGATCACTTAGACCTTTACCCCATACAGGTGTGGTGAGGTTAACCACCGGCGGCCCATCCAGCAGGTGCCCGATGCGGGCCATATAGTCGGCAAAGCGTCTGGACTCGGCGGCTTTTTCGAAGCTGCTCTGGGTCTGGTAGATCTCGAAGAGGCAAAACACATCGTCATCGTCTTTGTCTTCGCAGAAAAAGTAGACAGGCTGCTGCGTGTTGCCATCGATCCCGGGCTTCATCAGCTCCTCCCATGCCCGACGTACCAGTTCGCGTTGCCCCGGTTTAGTGCGGGTTCTTACAAAAAGCGCCAGCTGCATGTCCTGATGTCCCGGTTAACTGTTACCAATGATAATAGCGCAGGGGCTCAAGACCGGTTGGTCACCAGGGCTGCGCGAACCACCCGCTGATCCGCCTCCCCCAGGACGCCATCCGCCAGCAGGCGCTGCAAGCTGACAGCGTCGGCTTCACCGATGAGCAGGTTTGCCGCCAGCTCAGGATGATCCTGCGCGAAGCTCAGGCTGGGCAATGCCCGCTTTCCGAGCAGCTCATCCAGTTCTGCCGCCTGTGCTGCATCCAACAACTCGCCGGGCCGGGCCCAGACCAGCAGTCGCTTGAAGAATGCCATCCGAGCCGGCCGGGCATCGGCCAAGGCAAGCTCACCGAGGAGTTTTTGTTCGAAATAGCGATGCGGGTCGAGCATCAGGGAAGCGATGTGCCGGATCAGCAGCTCGCAATAATCAGACAGGGCGTCGTCGGCTGACTTCATCACCGCTCTCAGACGAAGCGCATGAACAAATACAGGCCGACCATGCTAAAAGCGATGGCAACTTTCAGCGCGGTCCCCAGCAGCAGGCCGATTGCCGTACCGATACCCGCCCGGCCGGCGGACCGCAGATCCCGCACGACGGAAAACTGCCCGGCACAGGCGCCCAGCAATGGCCCGAGCAGGATACCCGGCAAACCGAAGAACAGGCCGACAATACCGCCCACTGCTGCACCCAGCATAGCTCGCGGCGACGCGCCAAAGCGCTGGGCGCCCAGCAGTCCGGCCACGAAATCAATCAGGTAGGTGAGCACGGCAAGGGCCGCGAGAGCAGTCAGGGTCCACGAACCGACGTACGAAAAGTCTTCTGCCCAGGCCATCAGAAAAAAGCCCAGGAACATGATCGGGGCACCAGGCAGGGCCGGCAGAATCAGACCGGCAAAACCACCGATGGCGAGCAAGGCGCCCACCACGATCAGGGACCACTCGGTCGGGCCCATCAGTGAGCCTTGAGGGTTTGCTCCCGGGCTGCCGCACAACGTTCGGTCGCCTGCTCCGGGCTACCGGCGCGCATACCCAGATCGTGCAGCAAGCCGTCTTCGACCCGGTAGATCCAGCCATGCAACTCCAGTGGCTGCCGGGAAGCCCAGGCGCGACGCACGACCAGGGTGCGACTGAGATTGCGAACCTGCTCGATCACATTGAGCTCGCACAAACGATCATGCCGTACGGTATCGTCCGGCATCGCAGCGAGAGCCGCACTTTCACGATCCCTCAACTCACGCACACCGGTCAGCCAGTAATCCACCAGCCCGAGGCGCTCGCCGTGCAGAGCCGCTTTAACGCCACCGCAACCGTAGTGACCACAGACAATAATGTGCCGAACCTTCAGCGCTTCAACAGCGTACTGAATGACCGAATGACTGTTCATGTCTTCGCCAGGGACCAGGTTGGCCACATTGCGATGCACGAAGACCTCGCCCGGCATGAGTCCGGTGATCTGGTTAGCCGGCACCCGGCTGTCGGAACAACCAATCCAGAGAAACTCCGGGGACTGCTGCGCTTTCAGCCGCTCGAAAAAATCCGGGTCGGCAATGCGGACTTCCTCGGCCCACGCGCGATTGTTATTCAGCAGCTTGGTGACGATGTCTTGCGGCTTACTCATTTTTATATAACTCATCCCTATTGATTGTCTGCAGCGCAGCTGGCCGCCAAAGCTCGCAACTCAGCTGCCCGGGCCGGCGCGGGTCGCAAACCCAGTTCACCCGCTTCATAGGCATCAGCCAGGCGCGCAAGGGCCAAGGGGTGGGACTGCTCCGCTGCGTCCTCATACCATTGCAGAGCCCTTATCGGATCGTTGGGCAGCAGCGGTCCTTCCTCCAGCTGCCAGGCCAGCCAATACTGCGCCTCAGGCAGGCCGCCCTGGGCGGCCACGCTGATAAGACTCGTCGCGCGCTCAGGTTTCCAGGCGGCGAGGCCCAGATCCAGAAGCCCCAGGTAATAGGCGGCCGAGGTATCGCCGTTGGCATAGGCCACCTCGCAGGCGGCTGTCGCGCTGCGCACATCCGCCACATCGGGGTCGCTGGCAAGCATCAGCAAGCGGGAGCGCTCAGGGCAATCCGTTGCTGCGGCCATGGGCGCACCGCTCAACAGACCGCACAGGCAAACTAAGGCGGGGGTTGACCGCATAATCGAGGGCTTCCTTCAGATAGCGAGGCTGTAGCCGGCGATTCTAGCGGATCACAGACCTTTATCGGCGCCGCGGGCGACGGTCGAGGAAGATTCGCAACGTCGACAGTACAAGCACGGCAAGCACCGTCTCCGTCAGCAGCACCAGGATGATGCGCGACCAGACGATGGAAGTGACGCCTGTCTCAGCCGCCCGCCGGGCGCTAAGCAACACTATATCTGCCAGGAACGAATGGCTGCCGAGTATCACCAGGTAACTCAGGGGGATTGCCAATCCCAGGAATCGGCCAACATTGACGGGCGGTGGCCGCGACCAACGGGCAACGGCCAGCGCCACGAAAGCAGGCCACAAAAGACTCCCGAAGACTCCAAGCAGCCAGAAAATACTGCCGAGCAAAGACAGGCCCATAAAACTCTCAGGCCTTTATTCTTTCCCGCCCCACTTCTCGCGGTGCGCGTCTTCAGCAGCACTGCGCACCCGAGCATGACTGTTACTTAACAAGAGTTGTGAAGGTGGGCAGACTCGCGCCCGCAGCAGACCCAGATCCACGGCGGCATCGAACACACTCGCATACCAGGATTCCCATCCCGGCAGACGTCGCTCGACCTGCTCCCGCAAACTTTCCTGGTTGCTCATTCACCCTCTCTGGGCACACTGAATGTCAAATATCCTACCAGCGTCTGCGCGCCGCAACCTGTGAACTGGCCCATAAGCCGACAGTCTCTCGCCGGGCTAGGCCAATAGCCGTGTCATCGCCGCCTGCAGCTCGGGCACTGCCGGCTTTTCCAGGTCTTCGGCGGCGAGCTCATTCCAGCCACCCCCCGGATTCGGGGCATCCAGGCTCAGACGCCCGTCCTTGCCGTTCCAGATCAGTCGCCGGGATTCGCCTCCGGCCTTTAGCTCCACCAACCAGCTGCCGAATTCACTGCTTGCTGCAATGTAGCGTTCAGGCTCCCCGCCGGCCGCGGTGCAGGCCTGGGTAACCGCCTCGGCAAAAGCCGGATCCTCTGCCACCGCAACCACTTTGGCGTCAGCCATCGGGCTGCGCCCGGTCCAGAAAATCTCTTCTTCAGACATGCTCATTACCTAATAAATCTGTCATCTGCCAGTGGAAAAATACCGCCTGTGTAACCAGTGGCCGGCGTCGCAGCACTGACTCGCCCCTCATTCACCGACTGATGATAATACGCAGGCTGCAGGCGCCAGGCATCTGACGTGCAAGGCCTGACGAATTGAACAAAACACTTGTGACGCGGGTCACGGAAAGCCCGTTGCGTGAGTCCGTGTGACCTGCATCAGCGGCAACACAGATAACCGGCTATATAGTCATGACACTCAGAGACACAGGAAGAAACGCAATGATGCCCGGTGACAAGGATGACACCAACAGCAGCGATGACCTCAAGGGACTCGAGCAAGCCACCGGAGGCTATGATCCCTACTTATCAGACCTGATCAATGGCAGCGGGACCGCACCGCACGAAGAGCGCCGCAGCAAACCGCGGGACACTACCCCGGCGCGCCGGCGGGCCGTGCTGGCCAGCGGCAATGAGGACACGGTGTCGAAAACCGACTGAAGCCTGCTTGCCATGAGAGCTTGGGAACGGGGCCGGCTGGCCCCGTTTTTTTTGCCCGTCGCCTGAATCGATTGCGCCCGGATGCGCCTGAATCTATCGTGATCGGCATCAGCGGGCGCAGTCACGGGGAGATTCGCGCATCTTTGGTCCTGTCGTTTTTCCGCTGTTCGCGGCCATTCATTTGCTGCTGGCAGCTATTGCGCTAAGCGCCTGGGGAGCAGCTCCGTTAGCCGCTGCCTGTCTGGCATTGGTTGAATTCATTACCTTTTACGACAACGCCGTCGTTAGCCTGGGTAATCGGCTCGGGATCTCTCCTCGTACAAAAAACTTGAATCGCCGACGTTTTCTGCTCCACGCCGTGTGTATTTCCCTGCTCGTACCAACGTATGCCGGCATGGGTCAGCTACTCGGTATTGCGGCCTTGTCTACCCTGGCATTCAATACCGGAGTAGTAATCGTCACTGCAGTCATTGCAGGCCTGGGTTACTTCGCAACTTATCGACCCTTGCGGTTATTGATGCCCGTGAACTACTACGGCTGCCTGCGCTATGCCCAGTCCGTTACTACACACAGTCGTCATGACGACTATCAATACAGCGAAGCCGAGCTGGCACAAAAAGCCTTTCCGCCACTGGCATCCATCGTCACGGTGCTGGTTGGGCTGGCCTTGTCCGTCTGGATGGGACTGGCGACTGATTTCTGGATTCCGGCGCTGGTGACAGC
>JBPCXH010000114.1:0-27687 GCA_051008735.1 Gammaproteobacteria bacterium
CACTGGGACTGGGGCAGCAGCACATCGACTCGGTCAATTACCTGCTCAGCCGAATCCGTGCGCAGGCGCGCCGCCGCGAACAGCAGGCCCGCGCCCGCCAGTCCGGCCAGACCCGCCAGCACCATTACCGCCAGCATGGCAGTCGGGCATCGCGTGTCGATCCGGGATTTAACTTAGACATCATGAATATCTAGTAAGCTTTTGTTAAACCGGCAAAACCAAGGAATGCCATGGACATGATACCGGCTGTCAGCAAGGCAATCGCCGGGCCGCGAAACGCCGTCGGCACCTGTGCTGCGGCCAGTCGCTCGCGCAGTCCGGCGAACAGAACAAGCACCAGGCCAAAGCCCAGTCCTGCCCCCAGACCGCGGGCCATGGCATCCAGCAATGAGTCTGCCTGTCGACTGTTCAGCAGCGCCACGCCCAGTACGGCGCAGTTGGTCGTAATCAGGGGCAGGTAGATGCCCAGGACCTGGTGGAGCAGCGGACTGAGCTGTCGCACCATCATTTCTGTCAGTTGCACGGCGGCCGCGATTACCAGAATGAAACTGATCAGGCGCAGGTAGCCCAGATCAAAAGGCAGCAGCAGATACAGTTCGATCAGGTAGCTACAGGTGGCTGCCAGGGTAAGGACAAAGCCCGTGGCCAGCGCCATGCCGGCCGCTGACTCCAGCCCCTGGCTGGCGCCGAGCAGGGGGCAAAGACCCAGAAATTTAACCAGGACCAGGTTGTTGACCAGCACCGTCCCGACGATGACCAGTACCAGCTCTGTCATCAGCGTGCGCGCATTCCCGGTTCAGCCCCTGTGTCCGGCGAAAGGAGAAAAATTTCTTCGCCGCCGCTGCCGGCTGCCAGGACCATACCTTCGGACACGCCGAAGCGCATTTTTCGTGGCGCCAGATTGGCCACGACTACCACTTGTCTGCCTTCCAGCTCAGCCGGCGCGTAGGCCGAGCGAATACCCGCCAGGATCGTGCGCTGCTCATTGCCCAGGTCAATACTCAGGCGCAGGAGTTTATCGGCGCCGTCCACGGTCTCCGCATGCCTTACCGTGCCAATACGCAGATCGATACGCAGAAATTCATCAATGCTGATGGTCTGGGCGTGGTCCTCGGTCTCCGCTGCCGGCGGCTGCGCCGGCGGGCTACCGGACTCACGCACCTGTTCCACCATGGCCGCGACGGATTTTTCGTCCACTCGCGTCATCAGAGGCTGGAAGGGATTGATCGGGTGGCTCAGCAACGGCTGGCGGCTACTCGTCCAGTCCATGGCACCTGCATTCAGGAATGTCTCGGCCTGGTCGGCCAGGGACGGCAGCACCGGCTTTAAATAGCCCAGCAGAACGCGGAATAAATTAATGCCCTGCGTACAAACCATCTGCACACGCGGCAGCTGAGCCTCGTCCTTGGCCATGGCCCAGGGCTTGTGCTCGTCTATGTACTGGTTAGCCCGGTCGGCCAGGGCCATAATTTCGCGCATGGCGCGACCAAATTCCCGCTTTTCATAGCAGGCGGCGATACTGTCGCCGGCTGCCACAAAGTCCCGGTACAGCGCCTTGTCATCCAGTTTTTCTGCCAGCTGACCGTCAAACTTGCGGCTGATGAAGCCGGCGCAGCGGCTGGCGATGTTGACGAACTTGCCGACCAGATCGGAATTATTCCGGTTCACAAAGTCCTCGAGATTCAGGTCGATGTCATCCAGTCCCGGGCCCAGCTTGCAGGCGTAGTAGTAGCGCAGGTATTCGGGGTTCAGGTGTTCCAGGTAGGTGGCAGCGGGGATGAATGAGCCCCGTGACTTGGACATTTTTTCCCCGTTGACGGTCAGAAAACCGTGCACGAAAACACCCGTGGGTCGGCGGTAGCCGACGCCTTCCAGCACAGCGGGCCAGAACAGTGTGTGGAAATAGGCGATGTCCTTGCCGATAAAATGGTACAGCTCTGTCGCTGAGTCAGCCGCGAAGAAGTCCTCCACGCCCGGCCCGCCGGTTCGCGCGGCGAGATTCTGCAGGCTGGCCAGGTAGCCGACGGGGGCGTCCAGCCAGACATAGAAGTACTTGTCTTCGGTCCCCGGTATCCGAAAACCAAAGTAGGGTGAGTCCCGGGAGATATCCCAGTCCTGCAGACCGGCCTGAAACCACTCGTTGAGTTTTTTGGCCACACCCGCATCAACGACGCCGGACTGGGTGTAAGCCTGCAGAGACTCCTCAAACGCGCCGAGGCGGAAGAAATAATGTTCTGATTCCCGCTCGACAGGGGTCGTGCCGCTGATAGCGGACTTGGCATCGATCAGTTCCGACGGTGAATAGGTGCTGCCGCAGACCTCACAGCTATCACCGTACTGGTCTTCAGCCTTACAGCGCGGGCAGGTGCCGCGCACGAAGCGGTCAGGCAGGAACATACCGGCCTCGGCATCATAGGCCTGGCTGATGGTTCGCTGGGTGATCAGATCCTTGTCACGCAGGCGGCCATAGATGTCAGCGACCAGGGCTTCATTTTCGGGCGAATGGGTGGAGTGATAGTTGTCGAAAACCACGCCAAAGCTGGCGAAGTCCCGCTGGTGCTCAGTCCTGAACCGGTCCACCAGGGTCTCGGGCTCCACGCCCAGTTCCCGCGCGCGCAGCATGACCGGTGTGCCATGGGCATCGCTGGCACATACATAAGTGCATTCGTTGCCCACCAGGCGTTGAAACCGCACCCAGATATCAGTCTGAATGTACTCGACCAGGTGCCCGATATGGATGGAGTTATTGGCGTAGGGCAGGGCGCTGGTTACAAGTATCCGGCGGATTTTTTCGGCCATGAGGGAGGATCGTCGGCAGGGCTGCGGGAGCCATATGCTAGCAGTCAGGCGGCGCCGGGCGCGAATTTCTGCGCCGCTTCAGTCGAGGTCGCGCAGGTCCTGCAGATTGCGTTTCTCGATCGCCGCCTCGTAGGCGACCTTGCCCGAGATGATGCCCTTATCCACCATGTCTTTCAGGGTTGAGTCCATGGTGCGCATGCCCTGTTGCCCGCCGCTCTGCATGGAGTTTTCCAGTTGATCCAGCTTGCCCTGGCGAATCAGATTGGAAACCGCAGGCGTGTTGACCAGCACTTCCAGTGCTGCTGCCATACCCGGCTTGTCCTTGCGCTTGATTAGCTGCTGGGAAATTACACCTCGCAGGGAGGTCGACAGCATGGTGCGCACGTGGGGTTGTTTGTCGGTGGGGAAGCTATTCACGATCCGGTCAACGGTCGCCGCCGCGCCATTGGTGTGCAGGGTACCCATGACAAGAATGCCCATTTCTGCTGCCGTCACTGCAATGCTGATGGTTTCCAGGTCACGCATTTCACCCACCAGGATCACATCCGGATCTTCGCGCAGGGCCGAATGCAGGGCAGCCGCAAAGCTGGGGCTATGGCGGCCGATTTCGCGCTGACTGATCAGGCAGCGCTTGCGGGTGTGGACGAATTCGATGGGATCTTCGACCGTGATGATGTGCCCGTTGATCTGGTTATTGATGGCATCGATCATGCCGGCCAGGGTGGTGGATTTACCCGAACCGGTCTTGCCCGTGACCAGAATCATGCCTTGATTTGTTTTGGCAAGATTGGCAACCACTGCAGGCATATTCAGTTCATCCAGGGTCTTGGCCTGCGAGGGGATGGCCCGGAAAACAGCGCCTATGCCCCCCAGGTGGCGCAGCACATTGACACGGAAACGGGCGACGCCTTCAACGGAATAAGCAAAGTCAGCCGCGTCGTGAGCTTCAAATTCTTTTTGCGTCTGGGCTGTCATGATGGGGAACAATAATTCTCTGCCATCTTCGGCCGACAGGATGTCGCTCTCTACGGGTTGCAGGTCGCCGAATATGCGCATCCGGATCGGCTGGCCTGCAATGATGTGCAGATCAGAGCCGCTCTTGGCGGTCAGCTGCTTGAGATAATCATCAATTTTGGACATGGCGATATAGGGCGCTAGTGGGCTATATCAATTTTCGGCAGCAAGGAGGTATCGGTCACAAATTTCTGGAACACGCTTTTGTCACTGGCGAAGCGAAAGGCGTCATCGGGGTCAATTTCTTTCGCCTGGATGGCATCCATCAGGGCCTGGTCCATGGTCTGCATGCCCAGATCTTTGCCCGTTTGCAATTGCGCAGGAATCTGGTGTGTCTGATCCGTCGCGATAAGTTTGCCGATGGCCCGTGTCATGAGCATGATCTCCAGGCAGGCACGTCGGCCTCGGCCATCCGGTGTCTTGACCAGATTTTGCGTGACTACGGCATTAAGGCTCGAGCCCAGAAAGCTCTTGGTTTGCTCTCGCATATCGCCCGGCAGGGCATCAATAAAGCGGTCGATTGTCTTGACCGCGCCCGTGGTGTGCAGGGTGCCCAGCACCAGGTGGCCGGTTTCCGCCGCGGTCATGGCCATGGAGATGGTGTCCGCGTCACGTAACTCGCCAACCAGCACCACATCGGGGTCTTCACGCAGGGAGGCGCGGATACCGTCGGCGAAGCTATGCAGGTGCGTGCCAAGCTCTCGCTGAATGATCTGTGCCTTGCGGCTTTCGTGTACAAACTCGATAGGGTCTTCCAGGCTGATGATGTTCGCGCTCCGCGAGTCATTCAGGTAGTCAATCATTGCTGCGAGGGTTGTTGATTTCCCCGTTCCCGTCGAGCCTGTAACCAGAACCATTCCCTGGTGATGATCACACAAGCTGGCCAGCACCTTGGGCAGACCGAGTTTTTCCAGGCTGGGTACTTCTGCGGGAATAAACCGGAATGTGGCCCCGATGCCAGTGTCCTTGCGGAAGACATTGACGCGAAACCGGCCGCCGTCTTCAGACACGTAAGAGAAGTCTATGTCGTTGCCGTCTACAAAGCGTTCGCGCAGCGTCGGTGACAGGATCTCGTTGACGTAGGTTTCCAGTTCCGTGTCAGCCAGATCGCGAAACTTGATGGGCATCAGTTCGCCATTCATGCGCAGCATGGGCGGAACCCCGACAGCCAGATGCACATCTGAGCATCCCTGCCCGAGCCCCAGTTTTAGAAAGGCATCAATTCTTGCCATGGGTCAGTGCGAGCTCAGTTCAGACGGCTTCAATGGCTTCGCGAATTTCGTCCATAGACTTAAATCGCTTGCTTTTATCAACCGCCATCGCGCGGCCAACCAGTTCGGCCAGAGCCGGCGGAATATCAGGGTTCAGTTCCTCGCAGCGCTGGGCCTTGCCTTGCACATGCTGGTACATGACAGCCATATGGTCACCTTTGGTATAGGGCGGTATACCCGTCAGCATCTCATAAAAAATGACACCCAGGCTGTAAACGTCAGCCCGAATGTCCACTTTTTTGCCGAGAATCTGCTCCGGCGCCATATATTTAGGTGAGCCAATCACGTAACCGGTTTTGGTCAGCTGGGTATCGCCACTGCTGGCGGCGGCGGCGACGCCGAAGTCAACAATCTTCAGCAGCCCCTCCTCATTGATCAGGATATTCGCCGGCTTGAGATCCCGGTGCACGATGCCCACCGAATGAGCAACAGACATGCCAGTCGCAATGTCATTGGCCCAGCCGATTGCTTTGTCAAAGGGGAGGGGCTTTTTGCCGGTCAGTTCACCGCCGAGAGTGTGGGACGGGAAATACTCCATTGAGATGGCGTAATTGCCGCCCAGGCTCACAAAGTCATAAATACGAATGACATTCTCGTGAGTGATTTTGCGTGAATAGCGCAATTCGTGGACGAAGCGTTTCATCATTTCTTCGTCGGAGCTGACATTGGCATTCAGGAATTTCAGGATCAGTCGTTCCTCGACGACTATGTCTTCGACCAGGAGCACCGTGCCGAACGCGCCCTTGCCAATCTGTTCAATAAAGCGATATCGGGTATCGATCACATCGCCTGGTTTCAGTTTGGTGATATCCAGGTGCCCGCTCGGGGCGGCGACCGGTGCAATAATTTCTGTCTTCGGCGCTTCTTCCAGCAGGGTGGCACCGCCTTGCATACGTTCAGCCAGACTGTCCGAGGGCTTGGGTGTATCAGCCATGGTCGAGGAGAAACGGTTGTCTATGCGCACGACCGCATCTGCCGCCACTCGCGCGATGGTTTCATCGGCGCCGCTCATTAAGGGCTGGAGTTTCGACTTGATGGTATCGGCGGTTTTCTCACTGGTTAGCTTGGAGATCGCATTGACTGCCTCGACACGAATTTCTTTTTCGGATCGCTCCAGCATGGGCATGAGCCTGGCCAGCACCGTCTCGTTACCCAGTTTGCCCAGGGCACGCAGTGCGGCGGGCACTGAACGGGCGTCGCCTCCGAGCATCTTGGTCAGAGCGGATGCAGCTTTGGGATCGCCGATTTCACCCAGGGCGTCGGCCGCTCTTTCACGCACCCACCAGTCATCGTCGCGTGTTGCTTCAATAAGATGAGAAACGGCGCGTTCATCCTTGGTCTGGTTCAGGATCTCGATGGCCGAACGCCGGATGTTTTCGTTCTGATCCCGGATTAACTGCAGTACCGCGTCCATAACTTTGGGTCCGCCAATGGTCGCCAGGGCATCAGATGCCCGGGACCTGACCCACCAGTCGTCATCCTCAATGGCATTCAGCAAGTGTCTGATGGTTGAGGGGTCGGCTACTTCGTTCAGAACTTCAACGGCCGAGCGACGCGCGTACTCATTTTCGTCTTTTAATACCTTGATCAGGTGCTTCATGGTATCCGGATGGCGCATCTTGACCAGCAGGTCCACGGCTTTACTCTGTACTTCCAGATCGGGATCCAGAAGCATTTCTGTGATGAGCCTGACGTCCTTCTCGCCTTCCATGTTCAGCAGGGCAGCCAGGGTGGCCTGGCGGACGGTTTTGTTCTTGTCGTTCAGCTGTTTCACCAGGGCGGCGGCTACATCGGGCCGATTGAAGCGCGACAAAATTTGAATCAGGTGAATACGCACGGCCAGATCTTTCCCGCTCAGGCGGGATATCAGGTCGGGCACATTAGCGTCCGTGGCGATTTCACTGACAATCTTGAACAGTGCGGCCTTTTCCCGGGGTTCCAGCGTATAGGCGCACTGAAGCAGTTGCGATACGCCCAGGCGGTCCTTTTTGATGCGCAGCACATCAATGATTGCCGGGGTCGAAACACCTTCTTCTCCCAGCAGAGCCAGCAGCTGGGTGGTGTCGTAGGTCCCGGAGTTGGACAAGGCATAGGCCACGCCAGTAACACAGCGGGAGTTGTCGTGGCGCAGGCCGTCGGCAAACTGGGGGAAAGTTTTGTCGGTCAGCTGGGTGGTCAGGGCGTCCATCAGCACGGTGCTCTGGGATTTGTCGGCCACAGCCAGGGCGTCGATGACTTTTGGAATTGCCCCTGGGCCGGCATTTTTCAGCGTCTCGGCCGCCTTGCGCGCGCCCGCAGAGCTGATGTCCGGCTCCTCCAGCAACTGGGCAATAGAGCGTTCCGCTTTCAGTGTGTTCAGGAACTTCATGTTTATTAGTCGAACTGTCCCTAAGCGTCCCTGGCCCTGAGCCGAAGCAAGTTTATGACAAAGCAAGGGGCCGAACACACTCGACCCCAAAGTCCAGTATGCCATAGCTACTTGCGCCCCTCGGTTGCTCTGCGCTCTGAGCGACCGGGCATTCAGGCCTTTTCGGCACCGGACAGAAGTCCCCGGCCAGCCCTTTGCCTGCTGTTAGAATGTCGCGCCTCACCGCTTCCCATACTGTTAAATCCGTCACGAAATATGCCAGCAGCAGACACAGAAACGCTACGTCACGCGGTTGGCGCCGTCCTTTTGCCCGGTCTGGATTGCAGTTTGGAGCAGGCGGGAACCCGGATAAGCCTTCAGCTGGCGGCCAATGGTGAGGCCCAGTGTGAGGTCACCCTGGGGTTTAACGCCGGCAGTCTGGCCCCTGATCTGGTCCGCGATATCAAGGCGGCCCTGACCCCGACTCAAGCCCAGGTGAAAGTGCTGACTGATATCCGTTCTCACGCCGTGCAGGGCCAGCTCAAGCCCCTGCCGGGTATCCGCAACGTGATCGCTGTGGCTTCCGGCAAGGGGGGCGTGGGCAAGTCCACCACGGCGGTGAACCTTGCACTGGCCCTGCAGGCCGACGGAGCCCGCGTGGGTATTCTGGATGCTGATATTTATGGTCCCAGCCAGCCGACCCTGCTGGGAATTGCCGGGCAGCGACCCGTCAGCAAGGACGGCAAGACTTTTGAGCCCCTTCTGGCCCATGGTCTGCAGGTGATCTCCATCGGCTTTCTCGTGGATCAGGCCCAGGCGGTGATCTGGCGGGGGCCCATGGTGACGCAGGCTTTGCAGCAGATGCTGTTTCAGACCAACTGGCGCGACCTGGACTATCTCATTGTGGATTTACCACCGGGGACGGGTGACACGCAGCTCACCCTGACGCAAAAAGTACCTCTGAGTGGTGCGGTGATCATCACCACGCCCCAGGATATTGCCCTGCTGGATGCCCGTCGTGGGTTACAGATGTTTGAAAAGGTTTCGGTGCCGGTGCTGGGTGTGATTGAAAACATGAGTAGCTACGTCTGCCCTGAATGCGGCCATGAAGAAGCCCTGTTCGGCGCCGGTGGTGGCGATACCCTGGCCCGGGAAAGCGCGGTGCCGGTGCTGGGCCAGGTACCCCTGGATATCCGCATTCGCACCGAGGCCGATGAGGGCTGCCCGACAGTGGCAGCAGAGCCTGAGGGTGAACTGACCAGGCGCTATCAGGCTATTGCTCGCCGGCTCGCGCTCGAGCTGGCGCGCCGGCCCGTCGATCACAAGGGCGCTTTTCCGGATATTGTTGTAGAGGGAGCCTGAATGAGTATCAAGTCCGATCGCTGGATTCGCCGTATGGCCGAAGAGCAGGGAATGATTGAACCCTTTGAGCCCGGCCAGGTGCGAAGCAATGGCAGCGGGCGGCTTGTGTCCTACGGGACCTCAAGCTACGGCTACGATGTGCGTTGTGCCGCTGACTTTAAAGTGTTCACTAATATTAATTCAGCCGTGGTTGATCCCAAGGCCTTCGATGAAACCAGTTTCGTTGATATGGACGGAGACGTCTGCATCATCCCGCCGAATTCTTTTGCTCTGGCCCGCACGGTGGAGTTTTTTCGGATTCCGCGCAGCGTTCTGACCATCTGCCTGGGTAAGTCCACCTATGCCCGCTGCGGCATTATTGTCAATGTGACGCCGCTGGAGCCGGAATGGGAGGGGCACGTGACCCTGGAATTTTCTAACACCACGCCCTTGCCGGCGAAGATCTATGCCAATGAGGGTGTTGCCCAGATGCTGTTCTTTGAGTCCGACGAGGTCTGCGAGACCTCTTACAAAGACCGCGGTGGCAAATATCAGGGCCAGGAAGGCGTGACTCTACCCAGAGCCTGACGTTTCGACTGTTTCCACGACCCGCTCCGGTTCGACCAGACACTGGCCGTCCAGCCACGCCATGTCCGAGTGTAATTTCAATCTGCCGCTTGCAAGCCAGTCGATAGCCTGGCTGTAGATTTGGTATTCGCCTTGTTGCACGCGCTGCTGAAGGCTTGATGCATCATCCCTTGGGCTAACCCGAACCCGGTATTGAATGATCGAGGGTCCGGCATCCAGTTCCGGCACCACGAAATGCACTGTAGACCCGTGCCAGTCGTCACCCGCTTCCAGAACGCGCGCGTAGGTATTCAGGCCGCGGTGTCGGGGCAGCAGTGAGGGGTGCACATTAAGCATCCGGCCGGCGTAGTTCGACACCAGGTCGGCGGGCAGGATCCGCATGAAGCCGGCCAGGACGATAATGTCCGGGGTCAGTTCGCTTAGCTGCCGTGAAAGTTCGGTTTCCGCGGCTGCCCGATCAGAAAAGCCGCGATAGTCGACAGTCAGGGCCTGAATGCCGGCACGGCGGGCGCGTTCCAGCGCAAAGGCATTCGGCACATCGCTGATCACTGCCGTCAGTCTGATGCCCAGTTCGCCGCTGCTAACCCGGTCGATGATGGCCTGCAGATTGGTGCCGCCGCCGGATACCAGGACAACGGTGGACGGCCCGTGGCCGATGCCCTGGGTCACGATTGCAGTTGTACCTGCCCGGTGCCGGGGATAATTTCGCCCAGTCCGAAAACCGTTTCGCCCTGCTCGGTCAGGATGGTCGTCAAGGCATCGGCGGCAGCGGGTCGCACAATCACCACCATGCCGACACCGCCGTTAAACGTGCGCAGCATTTCCTCATCGGCTACCTGGCCGGTCGACTGTAGCCACTGGAAAACGGCCGGCCGGGTCCACGCGCTCGTGCTGATGCGGGCATCTACACCGCCCGGCAGCACCCGGGCCAGGTTTTCTGCCAGGCCGCCTCCGGTTATGTGGGCAAGACCTGTGACCTCGCCGTATTCCAGGGCGGCTAGAATGGCGCGTACGTAAATACGGGTGGGAGTGATAAGCAGTTCGCCCACCGGCTGCCCGTCCACCCGGGTTGCCAGGCCCTCGGGCGCCTGTTCAATAATTCGCCTGATTAATGAGAAGCCGTTGGAGTGAGGTCCGGAAGCGGCCAGCCCGAGAATCCGGTCACCGGGCTGGATCTGCTGGCCGTCCAGCAACTTTTCGCGCTCCACGACGCCAACACAGAATCCCGCCAGATCCAGGTCACCGGGCGCGTACATCCCGGGCATTTCTGCCGTTTCCCCGCCCAGGAGTGCGCAGCCGGCCTGGCGACACCCCTCAGCAATGCCGCCGATAACGGCTGCACCGGCTTCGGCATCCAGTTTGCCCGTGGCGTAGTAGTCAAGAAAAAACAGGGGCTCGGCGCCCTGCACGATGACGTCATTGACGCACATGGCGACCAGGTCGATGCCGACGCTATCCAGACGCTGCATGTCGATGGCCAGGCGCAGCTTGGTGCCGACCCCGTCCGTGCCGGCCACCAGAACCGGCGAGCGATATTGGCCCGGCTTCAGTTCGAACAGTCCGCCAAAGCCGCCAATTCCCCCGAGCACGCCGGGGCGAAGGGTCGTCTTAACCAGCGGCTTGATGCGCTCGACCAGGTCATTGCCGGCATCGATATCGACGCCTGCATCTTTATAAGTAAGTGGTTTATCCGTGGACATGTTCGTCCCAACGCGGTGAGGGCGTCGGTATGATAGTGGAATGAGACTGATGACTACATACATCCGGCTGCGGCCGGTCATTGGCGGGCTGGTGACTTTGCTGCTGGCTCTGAGTGGCGGCCAGCCGTTGCAGGCAGCCAATGCCCCGGATCTCTATAGCGCGCAGGTCAATGTGCCCGATGCCGATCTGGCCGGGGTATTTCGGGCCGCCCTGGAGGCGGTGGTCCGCGTAAGCGGTAGCCGGGCCGCGGCCAGCCCGGCTGTGCTCGCGAGCTTTGGGGACCCGGCTGTGCTGGTCCAGCAGTATCGGGCGACGGAGCCGGATACCTGGCAGGTGGGCTTCGACCCGGTGGCGCTGCGCGCTCGTTTCGACGCCGCGGGCATCGCTGTATGGGGTGACGAGCGGCCGGCCACCCTGGTCTGGCTCGCGGTGGACCAGGGGCGGGGTCAGCGTGAGATTCTGGCGGCCGCGGCCAGCACCGACGGCGGCATGGCCCCCGTCAGCGCCGACACGGATAGCCTGGCCGGCGCGCGGGAAATTCTGCAACAGGTCGCTGCCGAGCGTGGCTTGCCTGTGCTGCTGCCCCTGATGGATTCAGCCGACCTGCAGTCAATTAGTTTTCCGGACTTATGGGGTGACTTCAGTGAACGGGTGCTGGACGCGTCAGCCCGTTATCGTGCTGATGCGGTGCTGATCGGGCGGGCGCGCACCCTCAATCCGGCCGCGGCGCAGGTCCGCTGGACCTTGTTATTTGGCGGTGAGCGGTTCGATTGGGACGGTCCCCTGAGCGCCGGGCCGGACCGGGCGGCGGACCTGTTTGCCGAGCGTCTGGCCACCCCGGCTGGCAGCCAGCAGTCCCTGTTCGTTGCCGTGCAGGCCGTGAATAGCCTGGATGACTACGGTCGGGTTCACCGTTACATGAGCCAGCTGGGTCCGGTGGAGCGCTTCGAGGTTGCGGCGGTCAATGGCCAGCGGGTGTTGTTCAGGCTGCAGCTGCGGGGCGATGCGGACCAATTGCTGCGCATCATTGCGCTACGGCGCATGCTGCAGCCCGTGGAGGGTATCGCCACAGATGCCGACCTGCAGTTTGCTCTTAATACGCTCCCATGAAGCTGAGTCTGTCGCAGATTCCCAACGCTATTTGCGTGCTGCGTATCGCGCTGATTCCTCCGATCGTGCTGGCCCTGATGCGAGGCGATTATCCCCTGGCATTGTTACTGGTCATGCTGGCGGCTTTTTCAGACGTTCTGGACGGCTGGCTGGCCAAGCGCTTTAGCTGGCAGACGCGCATCGGTGGCTGGCTTGATCCGGTGGCCGACAAGCTGCTTCTGGTCACTTTGTTCATCACGCTGGCCTGGATGGGGCTGAGCCCGGTGTGGCTGACAGCCGTGGTCCTGGGGCGCGACGTGGTGATTGTCGGTGGTGCGCTGGCCTTTAATTTTCTGATTGCCAAGGTTAAAGCAGAACCCAGTACTATCAGTAAGTTAAACACATTATTTCAACTAATTTATTGCACTTTGATCCTGGCGTCCATGGCCTTCAGGCTGCCCATGGACACCGCGCTGATCATGGCGGGTGCCGCCGTTCTGGTCACCAGCGTGATCAGTGGTCTGGATTACGTGCTGATCTGGAGCCGCCGGGCGCGGCTGGCCTGAGGTCGCAGGGCAGGCAGATGGCAGGCGGTTCCATGCAACAGTTGCCCCTGGCCGTGGGCCCGGCTGACTACGCGGTGTTCGAGAATTTTCTACCCGGCCCGAACGCCGCCTTGGTGCACGCGCTGGAGGAACTGGCCGGCGTCGCATCGCGGGCGATGTTATGGGCCTGGGGACCGGCGGAAAGCGGCCGCACCCATCTCTTGCAAGCGACGGTGACGGCCGCTGATGCGGCGCGCTATCGAGGTGCCTACCTGCCGCTCGCCGAGGCGTCTTTGCAGCCCAGTGCGCTGGAGGGACTGGGCGACTTCGACCTGGTTTGCCTGGACGATGTCGACCAGGTCGCCGGTGATCCGGACTGGGAGCGCGCCCTGTTTGCGTTGTTCGAAGCCCTGCGAGCCCGGCGGGCACGCCTGGTGGTCTCGGCTCTGCGTGCGCCCCTGCATGCCGGCTTTCAGTTGCCGGATCTGGCGTCTCGGTGGACTTCCGGGGCGACGTTTCGGGTCAGGGCACTGGACGACGAACAAAAGCAGGCCGCCCTGCAATGTCGCGCTGCCTGGCGTGGTCTGGACTTGCCGGATGATGCCGCTCGCTACCTGCTGACCCATTCGACCCGGGGCACCGCGGCCTTGTTTGAACTGCTGGACCGTCTGGATAGCGAGTCGCTGGTCGCGCAGAAAAGGTTGACCGTCCCCTTCGTGCGGCGGGTGCTGGACGAAAAGACGCCGCAGCAGTCCTAGCCCTTCAATGTGGCGCCGATACTGCGCATCCAGCCCAGGCCACCCAGGAACGCCGCCACTGTGCCTGCGCCCAGGCCAATGGCTGCCGCGGCCGGCATGGGTCCGGCAAGAATGTTCATGGCGGCGACCGCGACATAGGGAACCATCAGGACAGCGACCCAGCCGCCCCAGCGTCTCCCAGGCCGAAGGCCAAGCGCTGCAAGCAGGGCCAGGGGGAGCGCAGCCGCCCCGGCCAGGACTGTGACCGGTGGCCACACCAGCACAGCCATCATGCCCAGCAGCGCAGCCAGGGTGGCCAGGCGTGCGATGCGTTCTTTGCTCATGTCGCTGCGGCGAGGGTGACAGCCACACGGGCCACGCGCGCACCGAGGGCTTGGGCAATCGTGCTTTCTTCCGGGCTGAGCGTGGTCTCGTTTTGCGTGTAGGCCACATGGCTGGCGCCGTAGGGCGTGCCGCCACTGCGGGTCTCTGTCAGGGCCGGTTCGGAATAGGGCACGCCCACCAGCAGCATGCCGTGATGGAGCAGGGGCAGGGCCATGCTCATCAGCGTGGTTTCCTGGCCACCGTGCAGGCTTGCCGTCGAGGTAAATACCCCGCCTGGTTTGCCCGCCAGGGTGCCCGCCAGCCACTGCGCACTGGTGCCATCCAGAAAGTATTTGAGCGGCGCCGCCATATTGCCAAAGCGCGTGGGGCTGCCCAGCAGCAGGCCGGCGCACTCGGCCAGATCGTCCTGGCTGGCATAAGGCGGGCCATCGGCCGGGACAGGATCGGCCGTGGCTTGTGTGTCAGCCGAGACAGCCGGCACCGTCCGCAGCCGGGCGCTGGCGCCGTCGACGCTGTTGACGCCCCGGGCAATCTGGGCGGCCAGTTGGGCGGTTGAACCGTGGCGTGAGTAAAAGAGCACAAGAATTTCAATCATGAGCAGAACTCTACTGGAATATTCCGGCCGCGCGAGCCGTCCGGTAATAGCGAGCCGCATTGTGACTGTGCAGACACGGGACTGGCCAGTCGCGCCCCGTTCTTGACGGTCACCGCATCCCATTGCTAGTTTGCAGGCCCGGTGACTGAATCCCTTCTTATGCCTGAGCGCTGCAAAATTCTTGGTCTGGCCCTGATGCTGGCCGTTATCGTTGGCTGCGCCACGGCGCCACCCGTGCAGGAGATGAGTGACGCCCGGCAGGCTATTGCGGCTGCCCGCGAAGCCGGTGCCGAGCGCTTCGCCGCTACCCAGCTGGATCAGGCCAAGCAACGTCTGGTCGCAGCCCAGGGATTCCTGAATCGGGGCGATACCACGGCCAACTGGGGCTATGCCCGCCGCGATGCGGTGGCGGCCAAGGAGATTGCTCTGGAGGCCATGTTACGCAGCCGCGAAGCACGGGCGGCTGCTGACGCACCTTGATGGACCCGGCCGGCCGCCGGTTTTTCATCAGCGGCCGGGTACAGGGGGTGTTTTTTCGCGCCAGCACGGTTCAGCAGGCAACGCGTCTGGGGCTGCGTGGCTGGGCCCGCAATCTGGCCGATGGTCGCGTCGAAGTGCTGGCCGCCGGGCCGGAGTCGGCCCTGGCGTCTCTTGAGGTCTGGTTACAGGAGGGCCCGCCCGATGCGCAGGTCAGCGGGGTGGAGGCAACAGGCGTTGCCGCCACTGAACTGGCAGGGCTGACGGACTTCCGGACGGGCTGATTGCTTGCCTGTCTATTGGCGGAACCATCGACTGCGCAGACGTTCGAGGACTTTCTCCGGGTACTTGCGGCTGCCCAGACTGCCGTTGTATCGACCCAGGGCCCGAATCCAGTCGCCTTTTTCCATGTCGTAGTAATACTTAAGAATGGTGCAGCCCATGCGCAGATTGGTGTCGATGTTCACCAGTCTGTCGTTCGGCAGGCCAATTTCATTCAGCCAGAAAGGCATGACCTGCATCAGTCCCTGGGCGCCGGCTACTGAGACAGCATAGGCATCGAAGGCGCTTTCAATATCAATCACTGCCAGGATCATTTCCGGCGGTAGCTCGACCCGGGTGGCTTCCCAATGGACGCGTTTCAGAATGTAAACGCGCTCGGCGGGATCTTTGACCTGATTGCCCAGGCGAATCGCCATGTCCGTTAGCCAGACCTGGGCGTCGAAGCGATCAGGAAAGCTGGCCGAGTCCGTCATCGCGGCGCGCAGTCTGTCCCGCAGGGCGCTGTCTACTTTTTCCTGTGCTGCGGCCAAGGGTGCAGCGACAGCGATCAGCAATGTCGCCGCCAGCCACGCAGCGGCGGTATTAATCCGCGCTGGCAAGATCTTTCGTCTTCAGGAAACGGACCACATCATTCAGTTCGATATTTTCCTCGTCACCCGTGCGTCGACAGCGGTACTCGATGGCGCCGGCTTTCAGCCCGCGTTCACCCAGGGTCAGCCGATAGGGGATACCCAGCAGGTCGGCATCGGCAAACTTCACCCCCGGGCGAGCATTGCGATCATCCAGCAGCACATCGATACCGGCAGCAAGCAAAGTCGCATACATCTCTTGCGCCGCGGCGGCGACTTGTGCCGACTTTTTAGGATTGAGTTCAATCAGAATGACCTGGAAAGGCGCCATGGGGGCGGGCCAGATAATTCCGTTCTCATCGTGATTTTGTTCGATGGCGGCGGCAACGATGCGGGACACGCCGATGCCGTAACAACCCATCAACATGGGAACGTCCTTGCCATCCTGGTCCAGCACCGTGGCCTGCATGCTGCGACTGTATTTGTCACCTAACTGGAATATATGGCCAACTTCGATACCGCGCGCGATAGCCAGCTTGCCGCCCCCGGCCGGGCTCGGGTCACCCGGCACGACATTGCGCAGGTCTGCTGTGGTGGGTTCAGGCAGATCGCGGCCCCAGTTGACGCCTTGCAGATGCCAGCCTTCCGTATTGGCGCCGCAGACAAAATCAGCGAGTGCTGCGGCGCTATGGTCGGCAATCACCGGCACGGGCAGGTCCACCGGCCCGATAAATCCTGGCGGGCACGGCAGGGCGGCCTGCATGCGTTCCGGGCTTGCCATGTTCAGGGGTGAGCGGACGCCTGGTAAAGCAGCCGCTTTGACTGCGTTGAGTTCATGGTCGCCGCGCAGTACCAGGGCGATCAGGCCTCCGTCTTCGGCATCCACTATCAGGGTCTTCAGGCATTGGGCCGGGGGCACGCCAAGGAAGGTAGCTACGTCCGCAATGCTGCGTGTATCCGGCGTGCTTACGCGTTCCATGGTTGCACCGGCTGCCGCTCGCGGCGTCACCGGAGCCAGGGCGGCGGCCATCTCGACATTGGCAGCGAACTGATCGTCATCGCAATAGGCAATGGCATCTTCGCCGGAGTCCGCCAGCACATGAAATTCCTGCGAGCGCGCGCCGCCGATCTCGCCGCTATCGGCTTCTACCGGACGGAAGCCCAGGCCCAGGCGCGTGAATATGCGCGAGTAGGCTTCGGCCATTGCTTCATAGCTTTCGTTCAGCGAGGCCTGATCCAGATGAAAAGAATAGGCATCTTTCATCAGAAATTCCCGCGCCCGCATGAGGCCGAAACGCGGGCGTATTTCGTCGCGAAATTTTGTTTGTATCTGGTAATAGTTGACGGGCAGCTGCTTGTAACTTTTCAGCTCACGTCGCGCGATATCGGTGATGACTTCTTCATGGGTGGGTCCAAAACAGAATTCACGGTCGTGACGGTCGCGCATGCGCAGCAGCAGGTTCCCGTAAACGTCCCAGCGGCCGGTTTCCTGCCACAGCTCTGCTGGCTGCACGGCGGGCATCAGCAATTCCAGGGCGCCGGCCTGATTCATCTCTTCACGCACGACCTGTTCCACTTTGCGAAGAACCCGCAAACCGATAGGCATCCAGGTGAACAGGCCGGATGCCAGTCGTCGCATCAGGCCGGCCCGCAGCATGAGCTGATGACTGATAACCTCCGCTTCGGCGGGAGATTCCTTGAAAGTGGTGAGAGGCAGTGAGCTCAGGCGCATTGTTAATTCCAGGCCGCACGCGGGGACGGCTGGCGCGCAATTCTACCGGCAAGGTTGCGCGCGAACCATTGACCTTGCTCTTAGGACGGGAAATATTTCGACTTCATGGCTGATAACAACAGCATCGCGAGGCGACGGTCGGTGGTAGCAGCCGAAGGTATCCCTGTGCTGGTGGGCTGTGTGGCCCTGGCGCTGGTGTGCTGGCGCCTGGACTGGTTGGCGGCAGCCGCGGCGGCGGGCCTGTTCGCCATTTGGCTGCTTTTTTTGTTTCGTGACCCGTCACGCGTGGTGCCGCCGCTGCCAGCGGCTATTTATGCGCCCGTTGATGGTCGGGTGATCCAAGTGGAGCAGCTGGGTGGCGAGGGTGATCAACGTGCCTGGCGGCGTCTGCGTGTCCGGGTCAGTCACCTGGGGGCCTACACGGTGCGGGCGCCCATTGAAGGCACGATTATGCCCATTGAGCCGGGCTTGATACCCGGCCCGATAATCGCGGGCCTGCGCCTGCGCAGCGAGGAGGGTGATGAGGTTCTGCTGGCCTTTCCGCGCGGCGGACCCCTGCGCTCCCCCCGGACTTTCGTGCGTTATGGTGAGCGGCTGGGCCAGGGCCATCGGTTTGCCTACCTGCGTCTGGCGCCCGTGGCCGAGGTCTATTTATCGGCCGATGCCCGCGTAACCATTGCTCCGGGAGATGTTGTAACGGCCGGGGCCACGGTAATGGCAGAGCTGATAAGCGCCTGAGCCCAAGTGAGTTTTCGCCGCGACCGTGGCAAACTGACGCGGTATTCCCCGGACATTGTCATGGATGAGAGCAACCCCAAAGGGAGCCTGAAAGGTCGCGGCATCTATCTGTTGCCTAACCTGCTGACGACGGGCGCCTTGTTTGCTGGCTTTTACGCCATCATCGGTGCCATCGACGGCAATTATCAGAACAGTGCCATCGCCCTGCTGATCGCCATGGCTCTGGATGGTCTTGACGGGCGAGTGGCGCGCCTGACAGGCACAGAATCTGACTTCGGCCGCGAGTACGACAGTTTGTCCGACCTGGTCGCCTTTGGGGTGGCGCCGGCCATCATTGTTTACCAGTGGGGTCTGATCCGTCTGGCCGAGTACGGCTGGGCCTGGGGCAAGATCGGCTGGCTGGCAGCTTTTTTGTTTACGGTGTCCGCTGGCCTGCGTCTGGCCCGTTTCAATGTCAGTACACGCACCGTTGATCGTCGCTTCTTCGAAGGTCTGCCCAGTCCGCCTGCTGCCGCCCTGGTCGTTTCCACCGTCTGGTTAGGCGATACCCAGGGCTGGTCCGGCGGCTTTGCGTTGTTCCTGTGCGGTGCCGTTACGGTGCTGGCCGCCGTACTAATGGTCTCGCACCTGGCGTTTTACAGTTTCAAGGATCTGAGTCCTCAAGGACGGGTGTCCTTTGCCCGGTTTTTTGTGATTCCTTTGACCTTCGTGCTAATCGCCCTGAATCCGCCCCTGGTCATTTTTTCCATGGCATCGACCTATGCCATTTCCGGGCCGGTTCTCAGTTTATGGCGCTGGCGGCGGCGCAAGCTCCGTCGCGCAGACGAGGGCAGTACCCGCGAGGCCTGATCGGATGGATGCCAGCCCTGCCAAGTTGACGACTCGCCAGCGGCACGCTTTGGCCGGAATGGGTATCGACGTCTGGATGCCTGTGGAGGAACCCGAAGCGCCTGATATGCCCGTCGCACCGGCCTGGACGGATTTGCAGGCGGAGGTTGCGGGCTGTCATCGCTGCGCGCTGTCGGAAAGCCGACGGCAAACAGTCTTTGGCGTGGGCAATTCCGCGGCACGCTGGATGTTGATTGGCGAAGCCCCCGGGGCTGAAGAAGATCGCCAGGGCGAACCCTTCGTGGGTCGTGGCGGCCAGTTACTGAACGAAATGCTTCGCGCCGCCGGGGTGGGGCGTGAGCAGGTGTATATCGCCAATATTCTGAAGTGCCGACCGCCCGATAATCGCGATCCCCAGGCGGAAGAAATTTCGGCCTGCGCCGACTACCTGGCCCGGCAGGTCGCGCTGGTGCAGCCTGGACTGATTCTCGCCGTGGGCAGAATTTCTGCCCAGAGCCTGCTTGATACCAAAGCGGCCGTCGGTCGCTTGCGCGGCCAGGTGCATCACTATGGCGAGCAGAACATTCCGCTGGTGGTGACCTACCATCCTGCGTACCTGTTGCGCAGTCCGGCGCAGAAGCCCAAAGCCTGGGATGATCTTTGCCTGGCCCGATCTGTACTGGAGCCCGGTGCCCCATGATTGCTGCCGTTAAAGACCTGCCGCCCCTCATGCGGCCCATGTCCCAGGAGGATGTCCCTTACATTGCCGAGCTTGAGCAGGCGGCCTACGAGTTTCCCTGGAGTGCCGGGATATTTCGTGACTGTCTGCTGGCGGGTTACATGGCAGTTGCCCTGGAGAGAGATAAAGAGGTGGTGGGTTATGCGGTCATGTCCGTTGCTGCCGGCGAAGCCCATTTGCTGAATATTTGTCTGGCACCCCCGTTGCGTGGCTGCGGCATGGGACGACGGCTGCTCGAACACATGTTGGAGACGGCTCGTGATGCCGGTGCAGAGTGCGTATACCTGGAGGTGCGGCCTTCGAATCGGCAGGCGCTGCGTTTGTATCATGCGGCAGGCTTTGACGTGATCGGAGTCAGGCAAGGCTACTACCGCGCCCACGGTGCTAATGAAGATGCCGTGGTGCTGATGCTGAAATTTGCCAGCAAAGACAAGGCAGACGGCTGATATTTTGAAGAGCATCTGGTTTAGACGGCCGATACTGTCCTGGGCGCTATACGATTGGGCGAACTCTGCCTTTGCCCTGACTGTGATGACCAGCTTTATCCCGGTCATGAACAGCGGTTACTGGAATGACGGGGCCGAGTCTGCTGTGACCACCTTCCGGCTCGGTCTGATCAGCGGTATCAGCAGCCTGGTGGTCGCTCTGATCGCGCCGGCTATCGGTGCCCTGGCTGATCGGTCCGGGCGACGCAAACGCGGTGTGCTGATTTTCACGGCCATGGGCGTGGTGATGACCGGGGCCATGTACCTGGTGGCTGAAGGGCAGTGGTTGATTGGCATGCTCTGTTATCTGCTGGCGTCCATTGGTTTCGCGGCCGGCAATTCCTTGTACGACTCGCTGCTGGTGGACATTGCCTCAACCGATGAATACGACCGGGTGTCTGCCTACGGCTTCAGCCTGGGCTACCTGGGCGGGGCGCTGCTGTTCAGTGTCAACGTCTGGATGATTTCTGCGCCCGGCACCTTCGGCCTGGAGACGCCGGCTGATGCTGTGCGCGTCGCCTTCCTGATGGTGGCGGTCTGGTGGGCGGTATTCACCGTGCCCCTGGCGCTGTTCGTGCCGGAGAAAACGGGCGCAAAACCGGCGCCCGGGGCAATCCGGGCTGCGTTTGGTGAATTGTTTGCGACCCTGAGGTCGGTGCGGGCGCAGCGCGATCTGTGGATTTTCCTCCTCGCGTACTGGCTCTATATCGACGGCGTTTACACCATCATCAAGATGGCGGTGGATTTCGGTCTGGCCATGAACTTGAATCAGGAGTCACTGGTCCTTGCCATTCTGATCACAAATTTTATCGGCTTTCCGGCCGCCCTGACCTTCGGCTGGATCGGGGATCGCTTTGGTGCGCGGAACGGGCTGTATGCCAGCCTGTCGATTTATATTGTGGTCACCATCGCGGCATCCACGATTTCCACTGAAGCCGGGTTTTACGCCCTGGCCATTGCCATCGGCCTGGTTCAGGGCGGGGTGCAAAGTTTGAGCCGCTCTTTCTTCGCGCGCCTGGTGCCACCGGGTAAGACGGGCGAGTACTTTGGTTTTTACAACATGCTGGGCAAGTTCGCGGCCATTCTGGGTCCCTTACTCACCGGCGTGGTTGCCTTGATTACGGGCAGTCAGCGACTCGGACTGCTGTCCATTCTGATCTTATTGATTGGCGGCTTGTTCCTGCTCAGTCGCGTGAATCTGGAGGACGGCGCGCCGGTCGAAAACGCCTGACTGCCCGGCTGAAGGCAGACACGCGGCGCGTGTCCTGCGAGCCGTCATAACGCAATCGCGCATAAGCACCGAACAGCGTGTTCAGTTCTGTCGCCAGATCCGGTCTCACGGTGCCAACCGCCGTTGCATACTCTTGTGGGCCTTCTGCCGGCATCCGCGCTCGCCATATTGTGGCTGTTCGTCGGCAGAGTTGGCGGTAAGCGCGAAGCAGCGGTTCGCTGGAGCCTTGCAGCTGGTGGTAGTGCCAGGCGCCTGCCAGGCCAAGTAGCACAATCATCCCAATGGCCAGACCTACCACCAGATGTCTTAAGGATGGCGTTGTTACGCCTGTCCAGCGTAATAAATCGCTCTGACTTTCTGGACCGAAAGCCAGCACCCAGCGATTCCACGCCGCATTCACGGCATCCCAGCTCATGTACAAGTTGGTCGACAGGAAGCGCTGACGAAATTCCCCCACCCCGGCAACGCTCCCGCGGCTCATGGCGCCGTCCATTCCCCATTCGATGCGTTCCGGCGCGACGGCCGCCGTCGGGTCGTAGCGCAGCCAGCGATCCTTGAGCCACACTTCTGCCCAGGCATGGGCGTCGCCCTGGCGCACGATCCAGTGCTTGGCCAGAGGATTCAGTTCGCCGCCCTGGTAACCGGTGACTACCCGGGCTGGAATGCCGGCCGCGCGTGCCATTACCGCGAAGGCGGAGGCATAGTGGCCACAGAAACCCTCGCGGGTATTAAACAGAAAGTCATCGACACTTTGAGCGCCCAGGACGGATGGGGTCAGGCTATAAAAGAAGGGCTGTTCTCGAAACATACGCAGAACGGCATCGAGATAGCCGGCGTCATCGGTGGCATTGGCTCGCATCGCTGACGCCAGTGCCAGGCTGCGCGGGTTGCTCTCAGCAGGCAATTTCAGGTCAGCGTTACGGCCTCGCTCAGTCATGATGCCGGGCGTCGCCCCGCTGAGTAGAGAGCGCGCGCGGTACCTTGTTCTTTGTTCAATGGGTCGAAAACGCATCAGTTGATAAGGTGCGCTGATGACGGCTGCATCTGCAGTCCATTCGATAGGTGTTTCCAGGGCCAGCAGCCAGCGGCGCCCATGGGGCTCAAGGGTGATCTCGTAACGGGTCGAGGGGCCCTCATCGCGCAATTGTTCTGTGAGGTTCGGAAAAAAGCTCAGGGCTCGCATTTCCCATTCACGCCCATCGAATTCCGTCAGTACCGGGCCGCGCCAGTACAAATCCGAACTCGGCGGGACCTCACCGTCGAATCGCACGCGAAACGCAATCGCGTCGGACAGAGCCAGCTCCGTGATGTCGCCGGGACTCATGGATTCAGCCAGACCGGTCATGGCCTGGCTGCCCCGTTGGGGCAGGGACCAGAAAGGGCCCGGGATGCGTGGAAACAGCAGGAAGAACAAGGCCGCCAGAGGTAAGGCCTGAATCAGGAGCCTGCCGGCCACGGCCAGGGCGGTCCCGGCTTTGAGGGTGCCATCGGCACGCGTGACTTGCAGCAAAGCGCTGATCAGCACCAGTACACCGAACAAAAGGTAGGCCGGCGCCCACAGCGCCTGTTCGCGCAGAAAAGCTGAAAACAGCAAAAAGAAGCAGAGAAAGACCACCACGGCGCGATCCCGCTGGCCGCGAGTTTCCAGCAGCTTCATGGTAGCCATGATCAATAGCAGGGCGGAGCCGGCATCCACGCCGGTGACCTGCCGATAGGTGAGGACTACTCCGGTAAAAGCACTCAGGGCCAGGGGTATGCGGACCCAGGCTGACGGCAGTGGCCAGCGATAGCCGGCAGCCAGCAGGCGCCAGCTTGCCACCGCGCTCACCAGGAGGGGAACCCACAGAGCAATGTAGGGTAGATGGGGCAGAGCAGCGACGAACAGGGCGCTGGCGAGCCATAGCAGCTGCCCCAGCGATCCCTGCGCCGGCTCCTTGCGACGATCTTTTGATGGCCGTTTTTTCATGCCGCCGCGCTCACCGATGTGCCAACCAGGGCAAGGGCTTGCAGGCAGCGATGGCATTGACCGGGTCCCTGCGCCGGCGCCACTTCAACACCGGGTATTCGCAGGCCAAATTCCCGACCACTGTGCGCGGCATTCAAAATCCGCCGTGCGAGTTTCGCAATGCGTTGTTCGGTATTCCGATCTGGCTCGGAGCCCCAGTCGATCCATACCGGTGCACCGGCGCCCGAGTATTCGTTTACCAGGCGCTGACCCGTCCGGGCAAAAGCCTTCCATGCAATTCGCCGGGGTGAATCGCCCGGTCGCCACTGTCGCATGCCGGCGAAATCATCTTCGCCGCTGGTGTTTGCGCCAGCGTGGGTCAGGCTGCCTGCTGCGGCGCCAAAGGCACGTTCGGCGGGGCGCGGATAGGCCAGCCCCGTGAGTTCAAGATTCAGCCAGGCCCAGGACTCGAGTAAGCCGAGGGGGAAGCGGGTGCTGACTTTAAGCCGGGGTGCGCGCTGCAGGCCACGGTGATCCGCGGTCAAAGGCAAGGCGAGGATCTGCTGACCGTTGCCTGGCACATCAATATATTGAGCCTTTCCTTGGCTATCCCATTGCAAGCGCATCTGCCAACGTGTGGTGTCACGCGCATTGTGCAAGGCAAACTGAAATTGAAATTTTTCACCCACGAAAACCGGTTCGGCACCCAGGGCAGCGACACGCAAGCCAGCCAGGTTGTAGTGACAATGATTAATGCTGACGATCGCCACGGCAGCCAGCAGAAAGGTCAGGGCAAAGCCAAGATTGTTGCTGTAATTCATGGCGCCCAAAAGCATCACCAAGATGATGACGGCGAACACCATGCCGGCACGGGTGGGCAGAATGTAAATGCGCTGCGTATGCAGTTCTACTTCAAGGGGATCAATCCCCTGACGGCGTTGTGCCCAGCTGCGCAGGGCGCGGCCGAAGCCGGCGGTGATGTTGGCTAGCCCGGCGGCCATAGTGGGTCAGGGCAGCGGGACCCGCTCCAGGAGTTGCTGCGCCATTTCCTCCGGCCGACGGCCATTGGGGTCACGCGTGGTTAAACGGTGCGCTGCCACGGCAGGGAAGACAGCTTTCAGGTCTTCCGGCCGGACGCCGCGATGGCCGCTGAGCATGGACCAGGCCCTGGCTGCAGCGAGCAAGTCCACGGCGGCACGGGGCGACAGGCCGTACTCGAAATCCGGACTCTGGCGCGTGTAGGCAATGAGTGCCTGGGCATAGTCCAGGAGTGGCTCGGCCACGTGCACCGTGCTCGCGGCTGCCTGTAACTCGATGAGCTGTTCTGCTGTCAGTACCGGCTCAAGTGTCTTGATCATGCCGCGGCGATCGCCGCCGCGGAGTAATTCGCGTTCGAGTGCTTCGCCGGGATACCCCAGTCCCAGGCGCATCAGAAACCGATCCAATTGCGATTCCGGCAAGGGAAAGGTCCCGATCTGATGTTGCGGATTTTGCGTGGCAATCACGAAGTAGGGCGCAGGCAAGTCGTAGGTGACGCCCTCGGCGGTCACCTGGTGTTCTTCCATGGCTTCCAGCAACGCACTCTGCGCTTTCGGCGTGGCGCGATTCACTTCATCGGCCAGAACCACGTGAGCAAATAGCGGGCCGGGATGAAAACGAAATTCGCTGGTGCTTTGCTCGAATACAGACACACCGATCACATCGGCCGGCAATAGATCACTGGTGAACTGGATGCGACGAAACTCCAGGCCGAGTGCGCCTGCCAGGGCGCGGGCAAACAAGGTTTTGCCGACACCGGGAAGATCCTCAACAAGCAGATGACCCCGGGCCAACAGACAAGTCATGGCCAGGCGGATCTCGTGGTCCTTGCCCAGCAGGATTTCACCGACGCAAGTGATGACAGGTTCGGCCAGGTCTCTCGCCCGCGCCAGCCGGTCATGGTCAGCCATTACTGCTACTTGATCGCTCATAGTGCCCGCAGATTACCACCGGCCGGCTCCCTGCGGACCGGCCATCAACAGCCGATGATAAGTTGCGACGGGGCTGTCAGGTGCGAACCAGTGCCCAGATTGGCAGCGTGATCAGTCCAGCTGGTCCAGCCGGCTCAGTTGTTCGTCGAACTGGTCCAGGGCACGCCGCAGCTCGGTCTGCCGCTCGCGCTCTTTAGCCACGACGGCTTCCGGTGCCCGGCTGACGAACTTTTCATTCTGCAGCTTGGCCTGGCTGCGGCCCAGTTCCGCCTCGGCTCGCTCCCGGTTCTTGCCCAGGCGCGCGCGTTCGGCTGCGACATCAATCAAACCGGCCATGGGCACCAGGATGCGCAGGTCACCAAGCAGCGCTGTGGCCGATGGGGGCGCCTCGGCGGTCGGGTCAAGGATTTCGATGCTATCCAGCCGCGCAAGGTCCTGCAGGTAGCGGCCGTGTTCGGCCAGGCGAGCTGCATCCTGCTGGCTGGCTCCCTGGATCTTCACGGTCAGGCGTTTACCTGGTGCAATATCCATTTCCCCGCGTATCTGTCGGATACCCAAAATAAAACCCTGTATCCAGCGAATTTCCGCTTCGGCCTCTGCATCGGCTGAAAAATCTTCCGCGCGTGGAAAAGCCTGCAGCATGATCGTTTCGCCCCGGGCACCGGCCAGGGGACCTGCCTTCTGCCAGATCTCTTCTGTGACAAACGGCATGATGGGGTGCAGGCAGCGCAGTAAGTTTTCCAGAATAGTGACCAGGGTCATGCGCGTTGCGGATTTTTCCGCATCGCTGTCGTCGCCTTGCAGGACTGGCTTGGATAATTCCAGGTACCAGTCGCAGTACTCGTTCCAGGTAAATTCGTAGAGATCCCGGGCCGCCAGATCCAGGCGGTAATTTTCCAGATGCTCACGAAAATCCGCGATCGTCCGACCCAGTCGTGATCTGATCCAGCGGTCCGGCAGGTTGAAGTCAGGCTTGCTGTTCTGTGCCGGCGGTGTTTCTACATTCATCATCACGTAACGCGCTGCGTTCCACAGCTTGTTACAGAAATTTCGGTAGCCCTCGATTCGTCCGAGGTCAAAGCGGATGTCGCGGCCGGTGCTTGCCAGGGCGGCGAAAGTGAAACGCAAGGCGTCAGTGCCGAACTCGGGAATGCCCTGAGGAAATTGCTTGCGGGTAGCGGCCTCGATTTTCGGTTTCATCTGCGGCTGCATGAGGCCGGTGGTGCGCTTGGCAACCAGGGCTTCCAGTTCGCAGCCGTCGATAAGATCCAGGGGGTCAAGAATGTTGCCCTTGGACTTGGACATTTTCTGGCCGTCGTTGTCGCGAATCAGCCCGGTGATGTAGACATCGTGAAAGGGCACCTCGTCGGTGAACTTCAGGCCCATCATGATCATGCGGGCAACCCAGAAGAAGATGATGTCGAAGCCGGTCACCAGCACGCTGGTCGGGTAAAACTTTTGCAGCGCCGGGGTGTTTTCTGGCCAGCCCAGGGTGGAAAAAGGCCACAGGGCAGACGAGAACCAGGTATCCAGTACATCCTCGTCCTGTCGCAGGGGGGCGTCCTCAGGCAGACCTGAACGCGCGCGCGCTTCGGCTTCATTGCGGCCGACCCAGATATTGCCGTCCGCGTCGTACCAGGCCGGAATGCGATGGCCCCACCACAACTGGCGGCTGATACACCAGTCCTGAATATTGCGCATCCACTCGTAATAAGTCTTGGACCAGTTTTCCGGCACAAAACGAATCGCGCCGCTTTCTACCGCTTCGATAGCGGGTTTTGCCAGGGGCTCTGCCTTCACGAACCATTGATCTGTCAGGAACGGCTCCACCACGGCGCCACTGCGATCGCCACGCGGGACCATTAATCGGTGATCCTTGACGCTGTCCAGCAAGCCGGCGGCTTCCAGATCCGCGAGCACTTGTTTACGCGCGACAAAGCGATCCATGCCCTGGTAGGCCTTGGGCGCATTGTCGTTAATCGCTGCGTCGACGGTGAATATGTTGATCTGTTCAAGATCGTGACGCTGCCCGACTTCATAGTCGTTGAAGTCATGGGCCGGGGTGATCTTGACGCAGCCGGTACCGAATTCCGGATCAACGTAGTCATCAGCGATGACGGGGATTTCCCGGTCGGTCAGAGGCAGCTTAACCGTCTTGCCAATGAGTGACTGGTAGCGTTCGTCTTCGGGGTGCACGGCGACAGCCGTGTCGCCCAGCATGGTTTCCGGCCGGGTTGTTGCGACGACCACGTGTCCGGAACCATCCGTCAGGGGATAGCGAAAATGCCACAGGTGTCCCTGTTCTTCTTCAGAGATCAC
>JBPCXH010000115.1:0-2854 GCA_051008735.1 Gammaproteobacteria bacterium
GTTATTGCGCAAGAATTACGCCCGTAACCAACGCGGCTTGCGCAAGGACCTGGATGACTGGTTGCCCGAACTCAACTCTGTACCCCGTGAAACCCGCGAAGCCGTAGATGCCATAAGCTCCTTTGAAATGTGGCACAGGCTGCGCTACCACCAGGGGCTGAGCAAGAAGAGCAGTATCAACATTCTTACGAATTTGCTGATGACTCTGGTTGACGACGACGGCGCGGGCAACTGACATGGCAGAACAGTTTCGGGACCAGGGTGGCGCTGCAACTATGGACCCCAGTGCGCTTGTCCGGTGGTTGACTTCTACAGTGATGACTCGTTTGTCCGCGCCTGCGCGAGTGGACAAGCAGCGCGCGGCGGCAGAAAAGAAACGTATCAAGCAGGGCGCTCCCCATCGCGTGGAGTATTTTCACCAGGTCGACGATGGTTACAGCCACCTCGCTGCCCAGGTGTTGCAGCGCCTGGGCGAGCGTTACGATATTGAACTGGAGTGCCACCTGGTTGAGGGGCCCCAGGGCAAAAATGTTCCTGAGCCCGAGTTGTTGCTGCAGTTGTCCCGCTACGATGCCCTTCATGTCGCGCCCGAATACGGCCTGGAATTTCCCGAGCACTCAGAGATACCCGATCCCGCCCTGGTGCAGCTGGCGTCGGAGATTTTGGCCGCACAGGAAACGGGTGATTTTATCGCCTGTGCCGCCGAGGTCGGAAAAGCATTGTGGGCCGGCGACGAGGCAGGTTTACAGTCACTGGCGGCTGCCCATGGCAGGGCGTCGGTAGATCAGTGTACGGCACGGATAGCGGCAGGGACTGAGCGCCGGACTGAGCTTAAACATTACTCTGGGGGCATGTTTTACTACGGTGGCGAGTGGTACTGGGGAGTCGATCGACTCTACCACCTGGAGAAGCGGCTCGCGACACTGGGTGCTGATCGCCAGTCGGGACAGCCGATGATAGTGCCGCGACCGGAGGTCGAGTTAGACGGACACAAGGATAGCGCCAAGGACACCGGTACCTTGACCCTTGAGATCTTTCCCTCTTTGCGCAGTCCCTATACTGCTATCTCCTTCGACCGGGCGGTAAAACTGGCTCGGGATACAGGGGTAAAACTGTCGGTGCGGCCAGTGCTTCCCATGGTGATGCGCGGCGTACCTGCCACGCGGGAAAAAGGCTTCTATATTTTCATGGATGCCGCCCGGGAAGCCCGCGAGGCGGGCGTCCCCTACGGCAATTTTTACGACCCCATCGGCGACCCCGCGCGGCGCTGTTACTCCCTGTATCCCTGGGCGGTAGAGCAGGGCAGGGGTGTCGAGTTGCTGTCCAGTTTCCTCAGTCACGCGTTTGCCCAAGGTGTTAATACCAATAACGATCGCGGTCTGCGCAAAGTTGTCGAGGACGCGCGTCTCAACTGGGGCGAGGCACAGGAGCACCTCGGAGACCCGGCCTGGGAAGGCCTTCTGGAGCAGAACCGCCTGATCATGTATGAAGCGGGATTGTGGGGTGTTCCGAGTTTCAGGTTGCTCGATGAAAGCGGCAACCAGTTACTGGCGCTCTGGGGCCAGGACCGGCTCTGGTTGTTTGCCCGGGAAATCCAGAGACAGCTGAAAAAGCGCTGATCGAAGCTCCGCTACACTTGTAACATCAATTTTAATGGCATAACCTATGTCGATATATAATGAGGCAGGAATCCACCATGGAATTTGACTCTTCCAATCTTTCCCTTGATGTTTCAGGCCACGTGGCCACCCTGTGGCTCAACCGCCCGGATAAACTCAACGCCATCTCCTTCGACATGTGGGGCGACTTCATTCGCGCTATGGATACGGTGGCCTCCAATGAGGAAATCCGCGCTGTGATCATTGCCGGGCGGGGGAAAAGCTTTTGTGTGGGCATTGATCTCGCCAGTCTGGGAAGCGCTCCCGATCTGTCAACTACCAGTGGCTGTATGGAGCAACTGAAGCATACCCAGTTGTGCCAGGACGGTATTACCGCGATTGCAAGGTGCCCGGTCCCGGTAATCGCTGCGATTCACTCCCATTGCCTTGGTGCCGGGGTAGACCTGGCCACCGCCTGCGATATTCGCATCGCCGCGGAAGACGCTGTGTTCGGTGTGCGGGAGACCAAAATCGGCATCGTCGCCGATGTGGGTACGCTACAACGTTTACCCGGCGTGATCAGTGCCGGGCACGTCGCCGAGTTGGCCTACACCGGCAAGGATATTTCTGCAGGACGGGCCGAGAAAATTGGCCTGGTCAACGATGTGTATGAGGATGCGGAAGCGGTTTATGCAGCCGCCCTTGCTCTGGCGGGCGAGATAGCGACCAATGCCCCATTGGCGGTGCGTGGCACCAAGTTTGTGCTGCAGCAAAGCGAGGGTATGAGTACCGAGCAGAGCCTGTTGCTCAACGGTTTGTGGACAATGGTCAGCTCGCTGAAGTCCAATGACCTGAAAGAAGCCATGCAGGCCTTTATGGAGAAGCGCCCGGCGAACTTCACCGGGAGTTGAATCGATGATTGAGTACCCGGGCAGAGCGTCAACTGTCCCCTTACTTTTGCTGCGCTGATCGCCTCCGGGTCTTTTTAGCGCCGGCCTTTGCTTTGCTCCTGCCGCTGGGCTTACGCTTCGCAGCGGGGCGCTTTTTCGCCACCTTTGCCTTGATACCGGCTGCGTCCTCCAATTCCTGCAACGCCTCTTCCATGTAGTCGATCAGGCGTTGCGCAAGCGGCACGGAACGGCGACAGGCGATGATGCCAAAGTCTACATTCTGGTCGTAGGTGACCAGGGTGATGTTCAGGGCCATGCCATCCATGACGATAGACAGTGGGTAGGAGCCATCCATGCGGGCGCCGT